>JAFPGC010000001.1 GCA_017423025.1 Bacteroidales bacterium | reverse complement strand
TGCCAGTCCTATGGTTAATAGCTTTATTCTCATATTACAAATATAATATTTTTTGCGCTTTTTGTGCCTTTTTGAACAAATAGGAAGATTTTTGAACAAATAAATTTCTTAAAAAAACACTAATGCAAGGATTTGAAATAAAGAAAAAACACTTGCTGGATAATGTTCGCAAATTTGCATTCGTAAAACTGTACCGGATTATGACACTAAGACCCGTAACCCTTCTTGCATCGGCGGCAATCCTCCTGGCTGCCTGTGGACAGCCTGCCAGTCGGCAGCAACAATGCGTTACAGCCCTTGAAACATCGGCCAAAGCCACTACCGTCCAAACGGTGAGCGGTCCCGTGGCCGGCTATATCGACGACGGAGTGTACATCTATAAGGGAATTCCTTACGGAAAGGCCGAAAGGTTCATGGCCCCGACGGATCCCGAACCCTGGAAAGAGGTGCGTGCCAGCCGTTCTTACGGTCCTGTGGCTCCCCACGGAGAGCGCATGGGCTGGAGGGACGACAACCAGGCTTTCACCATGCATTGGGACGACGGTTATCCCGGAGAGGACTGCCAGCGCGTCAATGTGTGGACTTCCAGCATCAAGGGCGGCAGCAAGCTTCCCGTGATGGTCTGGCTGCACGGCGGCGGTTTCAGCGAGGGCTCTTCCCAGGAACAGGCCGGCTATGACGGCACCAACCTGGCCCGTGACCACGGTGTGGTGGTGGTTTCCCTGAACCACCGGCTCAACGCCCTGGGTTATCTGGATCTGAGCGCCTACGGTGCCAAGTACGCCCAGAGCGGCAATGTCGGTATGCTGGACATTGTGAAGGCTCTGGAATGGGTACGGGACAACATCGCCAACTTCGGCGGAGATCCGTCCAACGTGACCATCTTCGGCCAGAGCGGCGGTGGCGGTAAGGTTTCTACCATTATGGCCATGCCCGCTGCCAAGGGCCTTTTCCACAAAGCCATCGTCCAGAGCGGCTCCATCTTCAACCTCATGGATCCCAAGTATTCCCGCCGCATTGGTGCCGCCACGGTGTCCAAGCTGGGAATCCTCCCTTCCAAGGTGGACGAGATGGCCGATGTCCCTTATGAGAAACTTTTGGCTGCTTACCGCGAGGCTGTGCAGCAGGTGGCCGAGGAAGCCCGCCAGGACGGCGCTTTCCCCACCAATTTCCTGGATATGATTATCTTCGGCCAGCTTCCCGTGGTGGACGGCGAGGTTATTCCTTTCCAGCCCGCTACCGCAGAGGCCCTGGCTATCTCCAAGGATGTCCCTACTATTATAGGTACAGTCTATAGCGAGTTTACTCCCGGACAGGAAGATCCCATCTTCCGTCCCCTGGCCCTCCAGCAGGCCGCAGACCGTACGGCCGCCGGCTGCGCTCCCGTCTATCTCTACCGTTTCGACTGGGCTACGCCCGTGCTGGACGGTGTGATGGGAAGCACCCACTGCCTGGAAATCCCCTTTGTCTTTGACAACGTGCTCCTGCACCGCACCTTCACCGGTGGGGGAGAGGATGCCGTGGAACTGGGCCACAAGATGAGCACGGTCTGGACCAACTTCGCCAAGACCGGCAAGCCCTTTGCAGACGGCATTCCGGAATGGACTCCCTACCCGGCCAATATGGTATTCAATATAGAATCTATACTACAATAATTATTAATTTTTAACCACTTAAAACTGATCACATGAGTAAATCTTTGTTCAGAAGGATGACAGCGGTTGCGCTGTCGCTCCTCGTGGGATGGACGCTCGCCGCTCAGCAGCGCGTGACCATCTCCGGCGTAGTTACGGACGATCAGAACGAGCCGATGATTGCCGCCGGTGTTGTCCAGAAGGGCACCACCAACGGAACCATCACCGATCTGGACGGTAACTTCACGCTCACGGTCCCTGCCGGTTCCGTCATCGAATTCTCTTCCGTGGGTTATGTGACCCAGGAATTCGTGGCCACCAAGACCGAAACCATCACCATCAAGATGGCGACGGACACCCAGATGATTGAAGAAACCGTCGTCGTGGGTTACGGTGTTCAGAGGAAGTCCGATGTTACGGGTGCTATCTCCCAGGTTAAGTCCGAGGATATCCAGAACCGTACCATCACCAGCCCCGAACAGGCTCTGGGTGGTAAGACTGCCGGTGTGCAGACCTTCGCCTCTTCTGCCCGTCCGGGTGCTACTCCGGCCATCCGTGTCCGTGGTATCTCCTCCAACAACGACGCCAACCCTCTGTATGTGGTGGACGGCCGTATCACCTCCAGCATCGCCGGTATCGACCCTAACGATATCGAGTCCATGGAAGTGCTGAAGGACGGTGCCTCCGCTGCTATCTACGGTGCAGAAGCCGGTAACGGTGTGGTGATGATTACCACCCGCAAGGGTAAGGGCGACGGCAAGATCAGCTATTCCTATCAGCTCTCTTCCCAGAGCCTGGGCAAGGTTCCTCAGGTTATGAACTCCGAGGATTTCATCCAGTTCTATATGGAAAAGGGCAGCATCTCCCTCAAGGACGTGTACAGCAAGTGGGACCAGAAGACCAACACCGACTGGCTGGCCGAATCCTACGAGAACTCCCTGATGCACCACCACAACCTCACCTTCAGCGCCGGTAACGACCGCGGAAACCTCTACATCTCCGGTTCCTACCTGAACAACAATGGTATGTTCAAGGGCGACGCCGATGTTTACCAGCGTCTCACCGGCATGGTCAACGGCTCCTGGAAATTCAAGAGCTGGCTGGAAGTGACCACCAACAACCAGGTGGAATACTACAAGGCCCGCAGCGTTTCCGAAGGTTCCGACTACGGTTCCGCCGTTCTGGCTGCCCTGCAGCTGGATCCCATGACCCCGGCCTACTACACCCCGGACAACCTGCCTGTCTTCATGCAGGACTACCTGGACGAGGGTAAGGTGCTCCTCACTGACGAAAACGGTAACTACTACGGTATTTCCCAGTTCAACATCTCCGAGAACGTACACCCGCTGGTTCAGCGTGACCGTGCCTATTCCATCTCCAAGGGCTTCAACATCAATGGTGCTACCGCCATCAACTTCAGGCCCATCCAGGAACTTACCATCACCTCCCGTCTGGGCTACCGCCTCAGCTCCGGTGACAGCTATGGTTACAACCATGACTATTACTATAATGAAGGTTATGCCAAGCAGTACTACATGAGCGTTAACGCCAGCGCCAACAACTCCATCTACTATCAGTGGGAGAACTTCGTTAACTGGATGCACCAGTTCGGCAAGCACAACGTGAGCGCCATGGCCGGTGTTTCCTTCTCCCAGAACCGCAGCTACAGCGCCTCTGCAGGTGTCAGCGGTTCCGATGCCGGCGGCGTGATCGACTTCGGTCTCAAGCGCGACGATCCTCTGTTCTATTACATCAACCAGGCTACCCCTACCGCTACCAAGAGCGTGGGCGGCGGTGTTGAGAACTTCAGCTACAAATACTCCTACTTCGGCCGTATCGGTTGGAGCTACCTGAACAAATACAATGTGCAGGCTACCCTCCGTGCCGACGCCGCCGACCTCTCCGTCCTTCCCAAGCCCATGCGTTGGGGTTACTTCCCTTCCGTATCGGCCGGTTGGACCTTCTCCGAGGAGAACTTCTTCGCAGGCCTCAGGAATGCCATTAACTTTGCCAAGCTGCGCGTGAGCTGGGGTCAGAACGGTTCCATCGCCGGTCTGGGCAACTATGCTTATGCCAACGACATCACCAGCACGGGCCAGTATCCTACCGGTATGCAGAAGGCCGATGGCTCCTGGGAGTACATCATTGGCTACGCTCCTTCCATGGCCGGTAACCAGGAACTGAAGTGGGAAACCTCCGAGCAGTTCAATGTGGGTTTGGATATGCGCTTCCTGCGCGACCGCCTCACCCTGAGCTTCGACTGGTTCGACAAGGCCACCAAGGACCTCATCGTCATCGGTATCACCACCTCCACCATCGTGGGTGTGAGCGCTTCTCCCATGAACGCCGGTAATGTGGACAACCAGGGTATCGAACTGGAACTCCGCTGGAAAGACCAGGTGGGTGACTTCTTCTACAGTATCGCCGGTAACTTCTCTACCCTGAAGAACCGCGTTACTTACTTGCACCCCACCCTGAAGGACGGCCTGTCCGGTACGGGCGTGCGTAACTACGGTACCGTGACCCGTTTCGAAAAGGGTTATCCTGCATGGCACCTCTATGGCTATGAGTTTGCCGGTATTGACAAACAGAGCGGTGAAGCCCTCTTCAACCACTATGATGAGGAAGGTAATATGGTGGGTCCCACCACCGACCCTGCCGACGCCGACAAGCGTCACCTGGGTTCCGGTATCCCTACTTACAACTACGGTCTCACCCTGAACGCAGGTTGGAAAGGCCTCGACCTCACGGTGTTCCTGACGGGTGCCGGCGGCAACCAGATTCTCAATGCCCTCAACAACATTGACTACACCTCCAACCGCCTCACCTACCTGACCAAGGATCGTTGGACCCCGACCCATACCGAGGGTACCATGCCGGCCGCAGGCGCTGCCAACTATGCCAAGTTCCTCACCTCCAGCGGTGTGGTGATGGACGCCAGCTACATGAAGATCAAGCAGATCCAGCTGGGTTACAACTTCCCCCACAACCTGCTCAAGAAGATCTTCGTTGACCAGCTTCGCATCTATGCTTCCCTGGACGACTGGTTCACCTTTACCAAGTATCCGGGATTCGATCCTGAGATCATCGGCCAGGGTGCTTCCATGGGCGTTGACAAGGGTAACTATCCTACCTCCAAGAAGGTTGTCTTTGGTGTAAACATCACTTTCTAATACCGACCGCCTTATGAAAACGAAATATATCATTCTCTCTCTGCTGACCGCCCTGTTTGTCCTGCCTTCCTGCGACAAGATGCTGGATGTGCCGCGCAAGGGTGTTATCGACTACGATACCTACTACAAGACCGACGAAGAGATTGAGTCGGCCGGTATCACCATGTACAGCGACGTCCGTGGTTGGTACTACAACGTGATGCTGGTGAAGAACATCATCTCCGACGACTACTATGCCGGCGGTTCCGCCCACGGTGACAACGTGGATATGGATGCCCTGGGTGAGTTCGGTTTCAACTCTGAGACCGGCCAGATCGAAGGCTCCTTCACCGGTTACTACAACCTCATCTATCACGCCAACGTAATCATCGGCCATATTGATCCCGAGCAGAGCAAGGCTGCCGCCCAGGCTGTTGCCGAGGCACACCTCTTCCGCGCATGGGCCTATTTCGAGCTCACCACCCTCTGGGGCAATCCGCCCATCGTTGATCACGAACTGGCTCCCTCCGAGTATAAGCAGCCCAATGGCACTACCGAGGATCTGTGGGCCCTCATTGAGTCTGACCTCAATTATGCCATCAACTCCAACGCCCTGGCCCGCAAGACTTCCCTTAACGACAGGGAGACTTGGCGTGTGACCACGGAATTCGGCGAGGCTCTCCTGGGCAAGGCCTATCTGTGGATGGCCACCGAACTCAAGGACAGGAACTACTACCAGAAGTCTGCCGACATGCTGGCCAAAGTTATCAACTCCAACCTGTACGCTCTCTGGACGGACGGTCCTTACGGTGACATGTGCCATCAGGCCAACAAAAAGAACTGCGAGAACCTGTTCGAGAGCATCCGCGTGAATGACCTGGACAACCAGTTCGACAACTTCGATTTCTACGGCGCCATGGTTTCCTGGCGTAGTTCCGGCGGCGAAATGACCATCCCTGCCGAAGTCTGCGGTTCCGGCGGTTGGGGCTTCATGGTTCCTACCGAGGCTCTTATGGATGCCTTCATCAAGAATGGCGGTAAGGACGGCTACCGTCGTACCGAGACCCTGAAGACCTATGATGAACTCAAGGCCATGGGTGTGGTATGGAATACGGCTACCCTCTCCACCGGTATCTTCAACTGGAAGGGCCGTTTCATGGCCGAAGACATCACCTACTATGGTATGGTGAACTTCAAGAACCCGCTGTGGATGCGCTACGCCGAGGTCCTTCTCCTGGCTGCCGAGGCTAATCTCGAGGCTGGCCATAACGACCTGGCTCTCAAGTACATCAACCTTGTACGCGAACGCGCCCAGCTGCCCGCCCTCAATGGCGTTACTCTGGCTGATATCAAGCTTGAAAAGCGTCTGGAACTGTGCGGCGAAGGCCAGCGTTTCCAGGATCTGCTCCGTTGGGGCGATGCCTACGATTGCTTGAAGGACATGGGTAAGGATTATCCTAAGATGGAACCCAACGGTGCGGTATCCTATGTACCCAGCGGCCGTTCCGTCTATGGTTTCAAGACGGGCAAACACGAACACCTGCCTTATCCGTTCACAGAGGTTATGCTCAACGAGAACGTGACCCAGAATCCCGGTTATTGATTCTATTAAAGGAAAACAGCAATGAAAAAAGCATTCATATACAGTTTGATGGTGGCCGCACTGGCCGTCGTCTCCTGCACCAAGACCACGCTGGAACCGCTGAAGGGTATTTATCCCGAAGCCCAGCAGCCCGTCCTCACGACGCTTGTGTCCTCTTCCTTTGAGAAGACCGAATCCTCCCGTATCTTCTATCTTCAGTTCAGTGGTGAAGGCGGAGCGGCTGTCAAGACCGCCCTGGTAGGCCCCCGTGCCCAGTACTATCTTGAGCCCGGTGTCTATGGTCCCGGTGAAAAGAACCTGTGCTTCATTACCAATGGTGGAAACACGACTGTGAATGGCCAGGCCATCATTGACGGTCAGATCTCCGTGAAGAAAGAGGATGATACCTATCGCTTTGTCTTTGTTCTCTTCGATGCTTCCGGCGCTGCCTATCGCACCATGTGGAAGGGTGATCTGGTTTACGAACCCGATCCGGAACCGGTGAAGCTCACCAAAGTGCTGGTTGCCCAGAAGAATGACGGCTCCGTGACTGTGAAACTCGGTACCGATGGCATGAGCGTTGACGGTATGGGTACGCCCACCGGTGACGGTTACGCCCTGACGGCCGATCTGTACAGCGCCGATGGCTCCCTCCATGAGGGTGTCTATACCGCCGGTGACGGTACAGTCCTGAATCCTGGCGAGTTCGCTCCGGGTTATGAGTTTGACGCAAGCTCCTGGGGTATGGGTATCTTCCACTGGGGCACCTGCTGGTGGGCTGGTGAAGACGTTACCCACATTACTTCCGGTACCATCGAGGTGGCCAAGAAGGGGCCCAAGTACACCATTACTTGGGGTTCCGAAGCTACCTATCCCAACTGGGCCGTCTTCGAGGGCGAGATCGCAGAGCTGACTCCCGGCGATGCTCCCGCTCCTGAATATACCTATACCGAAGAATTGAGTGATGCCGTTGATGAGACCTTCGCTCCCGTTGCCGGCGTGAAGACGCATAACCTCACCTTCTTCAATGCCGCCGGCGAGGAAGTAGCCTGGTTCCAGCTGGTTCTGAAAGAAGGTGAAACCGACCTCTCCGGCAAGTATCTCTGTAAGGAATATGCACACGAAGACCATACCTTCGGCAACGGTTACGACCTGAGCATGTGGGGCATGGGTGTGGGTGGTTCCCGCTACATCGCTGCCGACGGTTCCGTCGTGCTCATCGAGCCCGGTGCAGAACTTGAAGTTGCCAAACTGGGTGACGATGTTTATGAGTTCAGCGGAGCAGGCTTCGACTTTGTCATTGGTAACGGCGGTGGCCAGGATACCCCTGAATACACCTTTACCGTTGAGCTCTCCGATGCTGTTGACGAGACCTTTGCTCCCGTAGCCGGTGTGAAGACCCACAATCTGACCCTGAAGAATGCTGATGGCGAGGAAGTGGCCTGGTTCCAGCTGGTTCTTACCGAAGGCGAAAGTAATTATGCTGGTGAGTACGAGTGCAAGGAATATGCTCACGAAAACCACACCTTTGGCAATGGTTACGACCTGAGCATGTGGGGCATGGGCGTTGGCGGAACCCGCTACATCGATGCCGAGGGCGCTACGGTGCTGGTTCAGCCCGGAGAGACACTCAGTGTGACAGAGGTGGCCGGCGGCGCTTATAAGTTCGTTGGTTCTACCGGTTATTCCTTTGTATGTATCGCTGAGTAATGAAGCGTTATCTTTTGATATTTTCCGCAGCACTGGGGATGTTAATCCCCGGTGCTTGCGGTAAAAATAACCCCGAGAAAGGGAATGAGGGGCAGGAGAGCCTGATAGATCTCCTCTATCCCAACGGTCAGGAAAAGAAGGACCTGGAGATTGTGAGCAAAAACATGAAGCAGACCATGAAGTACAACGTGTGGCTGCCTCCCAAGTTTGACGCCAACAAGGATTATCCCATCCTCTATCTCCTGCACGGTGCCGGAGACGACAACAATGCGTGGCTGGCCGACGGAAAGAACGCATATGGTGGCGTACAGGGCGGAAATGCCGCTGCCATCGCCGCCAAGTATGTAAAGACGGGCGGAGTCCCTATGATTATTGTGATGCCTGACGCCCAGATGAGCTTCTACATGGGAGACTTTGAGAAGTACATGTATGAAGAACTCATGCCCAAGGTGGAAAGTGAATACAAATTCAATGGAAAACGTGCCGTAGCAGGCCTCTCCATGGGTGGTTACGGTACCCTGTACTATGCCATGAAATATCCCTCTATGTACTCCTACGCCTATGCTATGAGCCCTGCCGCCAGCGCCGAAATGGCCAGCATGGTGGCGGATCCGAAAGCTCTTCCCGGCATAACCGTGGAGACGGGTGAGGCCGATACAACCACTCCCATGACTTCCATCACTCCCTTCGTGGATGCCATGAAGCAGAAGGGAGTAAGCATTGAATACATTACCGTCGCCGGGTATGGGCATCAGTGGGAGTTTTGGCGTGCCTGCCTGCCCCACGCCCTTCAGAAAGCAGGTGAATCCTTTAAATAAACCATAAACACAAAACACAAAAGATGAAACGAATCTTATCTGCCCTCGTTCTGGGCCTGGCCGTTCTTGGTACCCTGCAGGCTCAGGAACTCACCAACTTCTCTTTCTGGGGCCAGAAGCCCATCGTCTCCCCGGAAATCCAGAACGACAGCGTAACCTTCCGCCTCAAGGCCGATTACGCCACCATCGTGAAGCTCAGCGGCTCCTGGATGGAGAACCCCTGGACCGGTACCATCGACATGACCCGTGGAGAGAACAACGTCTGGTCCGTGAAGATTCCTCTTCCCGCTCCGGAAATCTACACCTACAACTTCGTTGTGGACGGCGTGGCCGTGAACGATCCCCAGAACGTCCTAGTGCAGCGTGACGGTACCCGTTACCTTCCCATGCTCCTGGTTCCCGGCGAGCGCACGGAGAACTACGGCGAGGCCCACCAGCACGGCACGGTGAGCCATCCCTGGTACCACAGCAACATCCTGGGAATGGACCGCCGCCTCACCGTTTACACTCCTTACGGTTACGAGAACAATCCCAAGAAGAAATATCCCGTCCTGTATCTCCTGCACGGCGCAGGCGGTGATGAGGAAGCCTGGACCTCCATGGGCCGTACCGCCCAGATCCTGGACAACCTTATCGAAAAGGGTCTGGCCGAGCCTATGATTGTGGTGATGCCCAACGGCAATGCCAACCAGGCTGCCGCCCGCACCCTCAACATCCCTGAGAAGCCCATGGCTTTCAACCGCTGGGACCGTGAGGCCTTCGAGAAGATGAGCGATGCCGAGAAAGACCTTGCCATGAACGGCTACGTACGCAGCCTCTGCACGGAGATTGTTCCCTTCATCGAGAAGAACTTCCGCGCCATTGCCAAACCCGCTTCCCGCGCTATCGCCGGTCTGTCCATGGGCGGCGGCCACACCATCAGCGCCTCCATCCTCTATCCGGAGATGTTCGACTACATCTGCCCCCTGTCCGCTGCCGGTTCCGCTACCCCCGAGCAGATCGCAACCCTCAAGAAGGCCGGCGTGAAGCTCTACTTCCTGGCTTGCGGCAACACCGACTTCCTGTTCCAGGGCGCCGAGGAAATGCACGCCAAGCTGAACGAGCAGGGCCTCAAGCACGAGTACTTCGTCTCTGACGGCGGTCACGTATGGTCCAATTGGCGCCTGTACCTGAACACCTTCGCACAACTTTTATTCAAATAGACTTATATGAAGAAACTCTTTATTGCAATCGCAGCGCTGTGCATCGGCCTTACCGCCCATGCCCAGCAGGCCCTTTGGGGCGGCCCTTCCGTGGAGTCTCCCGTCATTAATGCCGACGGTACCGTTACCTTCCGCTTCATGGCCCCCAAGGCCATCAAGGTGGAAGTGACCGGCGATTTCCTCCCCACCCAGAAGATGGAGGTGGAGTTCAATGGCAACAAGATGACCTTCGACGCTCCCGGCGTGGGTGAGCTGAAGGAAGGCAAGGGCGGCGTCTGGGAGTACACCACTCCTTTTGCCGTGGCCCCCGACCTGTACAACTACACTTTCCGTGTGGACGGCGTGAGCCAGATTGACCCGCATAACATGTGGGTAAACCGCGACGTGGCCAGCCTCACCAGCGTGCTGCTGGTTCCCGCTGCCGGAGAGCGTTCCGACCTCTATGCCATCCATAAAGTGCCGCACGGCACCGTTTCCAAGGTCTGGTACCACTCCGAGACTGCCGGTTTCGACCGTCGTCTCACCGTGTACACCCCTGCCGGTTACGAGACCTCCAAGGCCAAGTATCCCGTTCTCTATGTGCTCCACGGCATTGGTGGTGACGAAGACGCCTGGGTTACCCAGGGTCGTGCCACCCAGATTATGGATAACCTCATCGCCCGCGGCGAGGCCAAGCCCATGATCGTGGTGTTCACCAACGGTAACATCGCCTGCGAGGCTGCTCCCCTGGAGAATGCCGACGGCTATGTGAATCCTACCATGAGCCTGCCCAAGACCATGGAAGGCACCTTCGAGAGCGCTTTCCCTGAGATTGTGAAGTTCATCGACAGCCGCTACCGCACCATCGCCAAGAAGCAGAGCCGCGCCATTTGCGGCCTGTCCATGGGTGGTTTCCACACGCTGAACCTGAGCATCAACTATCCTGACATGTTCAACTACAGTGGTATGTTCAGCGCCGCCATCGGCGTATCCGATCCTACCATCAGCCCCATGTACATGGACTTCGACGCCAAGCTGGACAAGTACTTTGCCAAAAAGCCCGCCCTGCTGTGGATTGGCTGCGGCAACACCGACTTCCTCTTCAATGCCAACAAGGACTTCATGAAGAAACTGGACGAAAAGGGTTACAAGTACACCTTCATGGAAACCGACGGCGGTCACATCTGGAAGAACTGGAGGATCTACCTCAGCGAGTTCGTTCCGCTGATCTTCAAGTAGTTCGGTTCTGTGGACGTAAAGTCCTGAAAACCTGAACTTTATGCAATTACCCCTGGGCCAAATGACCCAGGGGTAATCTGTTAAAGTATTAGCTGTGAGCAGATTATGCCCACGAGAGACCTGTGCCTTAGAACTGAGCGATCATCCACTGCATGGGACTGCCTTCGGAGTAGTCGTCCAGGAGAGGGACCCAGGAGAAGTGGGCCATCATGGGAGCTACGCCCCAGCTTACCAGATCTTCATCGGAATAGATGAGAACCTTGTCCTGGGTAGCGCCCAGGCGTTTGCGGGCCTCGGAGTAGGCGTAGGTGCTGGCCACCTTGCAGGTGTTGTCCGTGGCGGCGTGAACAAAGAACATGGGCAGGTTCACGAAGGCCTCGATATTCATGGGGCTCAGGACCATATTCTCGCCATCCCACTTATAAACGCAATTGCCTTTCCATACCTTCTCAATGTCATCCGTATACTGGCCGGGATACTTCTCGTCCACCTTGTGGATGGGGACGATGGGGTCCATGGCGCAGCAGGGGATGGCGGCCTTGAAACGGTCGGCGAACTGCATCATGAAGCGCATGGTGCAACCGCCGCCGGAAGAAGCGCCGGCGCAGAAGAGCTTGCTGCCGTCCACTTTACCATCGGCAATTAAAGTATCGATGAAGGCCATCTGAAGGGCGTTGTTGCGGTCGATGAGTTCCACTTTTGCAGGATCGAGGGAGGCGCTGTAGCTGTAGTTGGGGTTGGCCAGGGCGAAGACCAGGGCGGCGCAGGGAACGCCTTCCGTAGCCAGGGAAACCAGGCAGCGGTTGGCCGTAGCCACCGTCATCATATCCTTGTTGTATTCGCCGCCGCCAATCTGCCAGACCATCAGGGGAACGTTGGGAATCTCATTTCCCTTCTCGTCCTTGGGCAGGTACAGCATATACTCGCGGGTAAGGCCGCCGAAACTGAATTCGCCGTGGATGCAGTCTTCCAGGATGGCGATATGCTCTGCAGCTACGTTCTCCGGGGTAACGTTGAGGGCCGAATCGGCCGCGCAGTGCAGTTCCCAGGGAACGCGCTTGAAGAAGCCTTCCATCTTGCCGGCTTTGTTGAAGGGCGTGGCTTCGATGCGGAGGGTGTTGCCCTTGCGGGAAACGACGATGCCATCGTCCTCATAGGGCTGACCGGGTTTTCCCGTAGCGGCGTCGATGAAGGCGCCGGGAACATTGTTCGCCAGGTCAAAATCGGCCGCGGTCAATCCCTTGATGGAACGGGGATTGGATACGGTTATCTCAATGGCGTTGACAAGTACGCCGTAGTCTCCGACCTCGGAGCAAATCTCTACCTTCTCCACCTGGGCAGAAGGTTTGGGGCCGCATGCTGCAGCGAGCACGACGGCCCCAATGACCATAAATCTTTTCATATTAGATGGTAACCTCGGCGGTTTCACGGATGTCGTCGGAGGCGGAGCCCAGCTGAAGCAGGAGCTTGCCGTGTTCCAGATCCCAGGCGTTGGTGGCCTCGTTCCAGTAACGGAGATCCTTCATGGGGATTTCGAGGGTCACGGTCTTGGTCTCACCGGCGTTCAGGGAAACGCGCTGGAAGGCCTTCAGTTCCTTGGCGGGCCATTCCACCTTGGATTCGGGCCGGCTTACGTAGAGCTGGACCACCTCATCGGCCGGCATATTACCTTCGTTCTCCAGCTGGAAGGTTACCTTCACGGCGTCCTTGCCGGCAGTAGCCTTCATGTCGTCATAGTCGAAATCCACATAGCTGAGGCCGTGGCCGAAGGCATACATGGGCTCGATGTTCTTGGTGTCGAACCAGCGGTAACCCACGTAGAAGCGCTCGGTATACTTGGAGACGGGCTTGGGCAGGGAATCGAGGAACTTCTGACGCTCCGCGGGGGTCATCTTGAGGACGTCCGGGCGGAACATAAGGCTGAAGAGGTCGCCGCCGGCGCCGTTGGGATCCGGGAAGTTACCCATGGCATAGGCGGGGGAGTCTTCCAGCTTCTTGGGGAAGGTGAAGGGCAGCTTGCCGGAAGGGGCGATGTCGCCGAAGAGAACCTCGGCCAGGGCTGTGCCGCCCTCAGTTCCGTTCCACCAGCCCTGAACGATGGCCGGGGAGACGGGCTCCAGCTTGCGGAGATCGGTAGGACCGCCGGAGATGAGCACGGTAATGAGGTTCGGGTTCACGGCTTTCAAGGCTTTCACCAGCTCATTTTGGCCGCAGGGGAGGTCGATGTTCTTGCGGTCGGAACCTTCGGTCTCGATGCTCTTGTTGGTACCGCCGAAGAAGATCACAAGGTCGGCATTGACGGCAGCCTCACAGGCCTCGGCCACCAGGAAAGGATCGGCGGGCTCATCGTTGGAGCGGGCCTCCAGCGGATCCAGGATGGCAGGTGCGGGTCCCCAGCGGAAGGCGATGGTCTTGTAACCGGGAGCGTAGTCCACGGAGATGCCCAGCTCGGCGGCGCGCTTCTCGATGCCTTGCAGCGGAGTCACTTCATAGAGGGCCTTCACGCCGGCGCCCATACCGCCGCTCTGGGTCTTCAGAACAGCATTCTGGCCGATGACGGCGATGCTCTTGACCTCCTTCTTGATGGGCAGGATGCCGCCTTCGTTCTTGAGGAGGACGATGCTCTTCTCGGCCACCTGCTTGGCAATCTGCTGGCTCTCGGGCTGGGAAGTCATGACGGTGTTGGCCACGTCGGCGGGAACGGCCTCGATGGCGAAGCGCACGCGCAGGATCTGACGGACCTTCTCGTCCACCATTTCTTCGGTGAGCTTGCCGGCCTTGATGGAATCAATGACGGGCTGGCCCAGGTAGTTGGAACCGGTCATCTGGACGTTGAGGCCGTGCAGCATGGCACCCATGGTGCTGTGCGTGCCGCCCCAGTCGGAAACGGTGAAGCCCTTGAAGCCCCACTCGCCGCGCAGGATCTCGTTGAGGAGGTGCTCATTCTCGGAGCAGTAGTCGCCGTTCACCTTGTTGTAGGCCGGCATCACGCTCATGGCGCCGCCTTCGATGATGGCGCGCTCAAAGGGCTTGAGGTAGATCTCACGCAGGGTGCGCTCGTCCAGCTGGGCGTCTACGCTGCCGCGGTTGGTCTCCTGGTTGTTCACGGCAAAGTGCTTGATACATACGGCGGTACCTTCGTCCTGTACGCCCTTGGTGTATTCCAGGGCCAGGGCGGCGGACAGGATGGGATCCTCACTCAGGTACTCGTAGGTGCGGCCGCCCACAGGCAGGCGCTGGATGTTTACGGCCGGGCCCAGGATCACGTCCTTGCCACGCAGGCGGGCTTCCTTGCCCATGCCGGTGCCGTATTTGTAGGCGAGTTCCTCACTCCAGGTAGCTGCGAGAGCGCTTCCGGTAGGGAAGTAGGTGGCGCTGTCCAGCGTCCATCCGGCGCTCTGGAAGCCGTTGGGAACGCCTTCCTCACGGATGCCGAAAGGACCGTCGGCATAGTTCATGTCGGCAATGCCCAGGCGCTCTACGCCGGCTGAAGACATGTTGGTCTTGCTGTGAAGCATTTCCACCTTCTCCTCCAACGTCATCTGGGCGATGATCTCGTCGATTTTCTTGTCGTTGACGGTGAGCTTATCCTGGGGGGACACGGGACCGTCACAGGCCGCTGCCACCAGGGCAGCCGAAGCCAGAATCAGGATGGTTTTTTTCATAAAAGGTTATTGTTTATTTAAATAGCGTCTGTGCGAGGGTGGCCAGATCGGCCCTCCAGGTGGTCCAGCTGTGGCCGGCCTGGGCGTTTTCCATATATTCGTAGTGCAAGCCATCCTTGTCCAGCTGGGCGCGGGTGTTCTTGCAATTGTTGTAGGCAATGTCGGCGGGACCGCCCTGGGTGAGCACCATCTTCTTGAAATGGGCGTTCATATAGGCGGCATTCTTCTGCACGTTGAGGCGGGCGCTTTCGGCAGCCGGATCGGCCCCGGGCATGAAGGAAGAGCTGAGTACCCAGACATAGGTGAACATCTCGGGGTGGGTGAAGGCCACTTCCATGGTCTCCATTCCGCCCATGGACAGGCCGGCCACGGCGCGGTGGGCGGCGTCCGTCAAAACGTTATAATTGGCTTCTACAAAGGGAATGATGGAAGTGAACATATCCTGGGCGAACGGGGGAACCTCGTTCTGCACGGGGATGGTGCCGTTGGGCATGACCACCACCATGGGGACAATTTTGCCTTCGGCCAGGAGGTTGTCCAGAATCCAGCCGGCGGCGCCCACACCGGGCCAGGAGGCGTCATTGTCTCCACCGCCGTGAATCAGATAGAGCACCGGCAGTTTCTGGGCCGATTTCTCATAGCCCGCAGGCGTCCACACGTGCAGGCGGCGCAGTTCTCCGAGGGTCTCGGACCAGTAGTAACGCTGGGCCACGGCGCCGTGGGGAACATTCTTGATATAGCCTTCGCCCTTGGTGAGGATGGAGGCCTGCTCGGCGGAAAGGGGAGCCTTGGGGTCCTGCACCTTGACGCCGTCCACGGTGAAGCTGTAGCGGAAGCATCCGTCGTCCAGACCTTCGCAGATGCCTTTCCAGACACCGTTATCGGCCTTCTCAAACTTGACGGGCTTGTCCCATGGGAGGTCTCCGGAAACGGCTACCTGGGATGCGTTTGGGGCATAAATCTGGAACAAAACCTTGCCGTCCGGCAGCACGCGGGTGCTTTGGAGGGTGTCATTGGGAGTGGGCTGACGGAACCAGCCCTGGGCCGATGCTGTAAGGGTGACAGCGATGAAAGCGGCTGCTGCGAGAATCTTTTTCATGTGGTTTTTTGTATTTGCACAAAGTTACGCTTTTCCAGTGGCGTTTCAGTGCTCCTGCCGTTCAATTGTTTTTCCTCTTGTTCAAAGGGATTGGATATTGTTTGAAAATGACTATCTTTGGGATAACCAAGCAAAACCAATAACACTATGAATATGAAACGAATCCTTCTCTTAGCAGCGCTGGTGGGTATGACGCTGGCCGCACAGGCCCAGCAGGCCCTGGGCCCCGGCACCGGACTGGTGTCTCCGGAAATCAATCCGGACCATTCCGTCACTTTCCGCTATGTGAACCCCAAGGCCAAGACGGTGCAGGTGACGGGCGATTTCCTGCCCACGCGTCCCATCGAGATTGACCTGGGAGACCGTAAGATGGTATACGACGCCCCCAGCGTGGCCGACCTCAAGGAAGGGCCCGGCGGTGTGTGGACATTTACATCGGCCCCTCTAAAGGGAGAACTCTATTCCTATTCTTTCCTGGTGGACGGCAAGAAGGCCATGGACCCCTCCAACATCTATCAGAACAGGGACGTGGCCACCTGGACCAACATCTTTACCCTTAGTGCCGAGCCCGGAGACCTGGGCTATTACTATCAGGTGAACGACGTGCCGCACGGCACCGTGGCCCATGTGTGGTATAACAGCCCCACCCTCAGCAGCAACCGTCGCCTCAGCATCTATCTGCCCCCGGGGTACGAAGACAGCATGGACCGTTATCCGGTGCTTTACCTGCTGCACGGTTCCGGCGGTGACGAAGACGCCTGGCTGGATCTGGGCCGTACCGCCCAGATTATGGACAACCTCATTGCCGGCGGCTATGCCAAGCCCATGATTGTGGTTATGCCCAACGGCGTGTGGTTCAACCAGGCCGCTCCCGGTGCCGCTGTGAATATGTTCCAGCCCACCATGCAGAACAGCCGCAGCCAGAGCACCAAGGAAATTGAAGACAGCTTCACGGATGTGATGAACTTTGTGGAGAAGCATTATCACGTGTCCAAGGGCCCCGCCAGCACCGCCGTGGCAGGTCTGTCCATGGGTGGCCGTCAGAGCGGCATGCTCTCCCTGCGCTATCCCCGTAAATTCGGATATGTGGGCCTATTCTCCGGCGTTCCTACCGTGGAAGGCAATGAGGAAGCCCTGGCCGAACTCTTTGCCGCCAAGCCCCAGCTCTACTGGATTGCCTGCGGTAAGGCCGATGGCGTAATGGTCAACTCCAAGAAACTCAAGGACTTTTGCGATGCCAAAGGCTATCCCGCAGAACTCTATGAGTCTGCCGGCGGTCACATCTGGCGCAACTGGCGTCTGTATCTGACCATCTTCGCCCAGCGCATTTTCCAGAAAGATCCCGTAACGGTGACGCCCACCATTTTCCAGGACGAAGCGGAATAGGGTTCCGGCCTGCCATTGCGCGCATTCCCTGCTGTGTGCGAGTTGGCTAGCGTGGACATAAAGTGCTGATATTCTGTCTATTAAACATTTACCCCTAGGCCGAAAAGCCTAGGGGTAAATGTTTATTTTCCTGCTATTCAGGATGTTACGTCCACGCAAGGTGTAACTATAAGGCCGGCAGGATGTGTTCCCAGATGAGGTTGATTTCCTGCTGCATGTTCTGGATGTGGGCGGTGGTCACCACCACGGCATCCTTTTCAGGAATCACAATGATGTACTGGCCGTTGGCTCCGTCGGCCCGGAAGGCGTTGTGGCGGCAGCGCCACATCTGGTAGCCGTAGCCCTGCACCCAGTCGCTGAGGGTGGGGTTGAAAAACGGGATGTCGGGATTCTCTGCCAGCAGTTCCTTCATCTTGCGCTCGTTGATGCCGGCGTTCACGGACGGCACCTGGGCCTTGGACATTTCGGTCACCCAGGAGGCGGGAATCACCTGCTTGCCGTTATACTTGCCACCATTCAGGAGGGTCAGGCCCATTCGGACCAGGCTTTCCGTGTGCAGGTACAGTCCCCAACCGCCGGTGTTGATGCCGGCCGGACTCTCCTGCCAGAAGGGCTTTTCAATGCCCAGGGGCTGCCAGAGGCGGGTATCCAGGTAATCTACTACCTTCTGGCCTGTCACTTTCTGAACGGCAGCGGAAAGCACATAGGTGCCCAGGCTGTTGTAGCAGTAGCAGGTACCGGGCTCATATTCTATGGGCCATTCCATGAAGCCGCGTACCCAATCGGCCTCCCCGCTGCGGATGGCATAGGTGGGGTCCGTTCCATGGCCGGAATTCATGGTGAGAAGGTTCCGGATGGTGATATCTGCCAGATAGGGCTGGGGCTCTTCGGGAACGCTTTCCGGGAACAGGTCCACGATCTTGTCTTCCAGATTCAGAAGGCCCTCGGAGATGGCAAAACCCACGGCCGTGGAGGTGAAGGTCTTGCTCACGGAATTGAGGATGTGCGCGGTATCCGGCACAAAGAACTTCTCTTCCAGCACCTTGCCGTGCTGCAGCACCATCACGCTGTGAAGGTCTTCGGCACTGTCGGTCACGGCTTTCAGATAGGATTCAAACGCGGCATCCAGTTGGGCCGATGCCGTCCCCCGCGGGAGGGAGCCGGAGGGGTTCCCGCACGCCATTATAAGTACAGCAATTGCTGTAATAGTTATCTGTTTTCTCATACCTGCAAAGGTAATACTTTTTTTCGTGGATACAATTGATTGATTCATCGTTTGTTACACAAAGTCCCCCTATCTGGTTTCGCCTGGGGGAAAACAAGGAAACGTCTGTGTATCAACGTGCTACTTCCACAGGGTAAATCCATCGGCCTTGCAAAAACCGGGAATTCTCCTCATCTTTGGAGAAACGGCGATCGAAAACCCCGGCCTCAGGCAGGCCTTAACTAGTTATGTATTATGAAAGATCGCGTGTTTTACAAAAACGTCCTCAACCACTGTTATCAACGGACGGCAGATCACGGAGTCCTGTTTTATACGGTCCGTGACCATTTGGTTTTCTTTACTGTCTTCTGCTCCGTGGCAGAACGCCACAAAGTTCGTGTCTTAAAACTGGTCCAGATGCCGGACCATACCCACCATTCGACCATCGCCGAAACTATGCAACAACTGGCAGGCTTCCAGCGGGATTACACTTCAGTCTTTGCCAAAGAGCGCAACCGTGCCTTTGGTTTGAGCGGTCCCGTGTTCGAGACTCCCTTCAGCAGTGCCCCCAAGCGGGGGGACAAAGAAGTGAGGACCAACCTTATCTACTTGGACAACAATCCCGTGGAGCGGAAACTGGTCAAAAAGGCCGAGGAGTATCGCTGGAACTACCTCGCCTACGCCCAGAGCAATCATCCGTTTTCGGAAAGGATAGTGCTCCGCAATGTATCCATGTCTTTGAGGCGGGCTCTAAAAAGGGTTGAATATCTGAAAACGCAAGGCCGATACCTTTCCTACCGGCTTTTGGACAGAATGTTCGAATCCCTTTCCACCAAAGAGGAAAAGGAGCAGCTGACCGATTATATCATCTGCACCTATTCAGTAATCGATCATGCTGAAGCAGCACGTTATTTCGGTGGATTTGAAAAGGAACTTCTTGCCGCCCAATCCACTACGGGCAGTGAGTATGACATCAGTGAAGGATTCATCGGTAAATCGGATAAGCACTACGCTAAACTGATCTCCATTCTCCTCAAAGGAAACCGGTTCAAGGATATCCATGAGATTCTGAATCTATCGGCCGATGAGAAGCTTCGACTACTGGATACCCTGGAACGGGAATCGTCGGCTCCCGGAAAGCAGATTCGTGCTTTCCTTCACTTGCCCGTGGAGATAAAGCGTTGATATCCATACTATTATATATTTATCCCTAGGCCGAATTGGGCTCACACGCAAAATTCCGTGGACATGCAATCAATTAACTTTTGCGGTAACTCTATTTTCGCTATATTTATATACTTACTAAAAAAGACCTATCAGGTATAGAAGACATCACGTTTGCAATGAGAAATAGTCAGGAATGGTTCAATGAGAAGATGGCGGCCGTATCTCCGGAAATCGTGTCCGAGGTACAGTTGTCGGCCGATAAAGACCCCGGCAACACTTTGGCACAAGCAAAAACTAACTTTGGAGCCATGAACCCACATGACTCCAATTTTTTTGTCCCGCCCATCACCGAGGTGCCGGATTACGTCTGGGCCCGCAAGCGCGATACGCCTAAAGACATCGGCCGAAGGTTTTTCCATCCCAATGCCGAAGCAGCCCTACAGGCTGCAAAAAAGGCTTGCCGTTCCCGTCCGGGCCGATGGTATGGCCGTGCTTCCACCGGGGCCAATGTTGCCGAGTTCCTGGTCTACGAAGGCATCAAAGTCGTGGAGCGGCATGTTGTAGGCTACTAAATCCCCTCAACTCTTTTCCAAAATCTTCATTTTTTGTAAATTTGCCCGTTCAAAGCGGTCAAAATAGAACAACTACACATAGATAACATGAAAGAAGAAGGAAAATCTTACTATGAAGCCCCTGCGACTACCGTCGTGGAAGTGAAAATTGAAGGCGTTGTCTGCCAGAGCCCCGATGGCATTGAGGCCACCCGTGATGGATATGGAAATGTCATAGAAGATTCCTGGGGAGGAGCATAGGAGGCCACGATTATGAAGAGAATTACAAACATCCGTACCTTGGCCGCCCTGCTCATGGCATCGGCCGCCATTGTTTCCTGCTCCGTCAAGGAGGACATCTTCGAAGAGAAAACCACTATTAAGGAAGAACCTGCAAAGGTTTACACCCTTTCTGTCAACGCAACCAAAGGCGGTGATGATGAAGCCACCAAAGCCCTTTCGCTGGATGGCAAGACGCTCAACGCCACATGGGCCCAGAATGAAGAAGTGACCGTTTATAACAAGACCAAGAAGGCCCAGCTTGACGGTACGCTGAAGGCCCAGAGCGATGGGAGCAGCACCACACTGAAAGGCTCCCTGACTGGTACCATTGAGAATGGTGATGAGCTGATTCTTCGTTTTACCAGTGCCAATTATGCTTCTCAGAGTGGCACGCTTGATTATATTGCTGCCAACTGCGACTTCGCGGAGGCTTCTATTACGGTCTCCAGCGTTGACGGAGAGAATAATGTTATACCCACCACATCAACGGCTTCATTCGTAAACCAGCAGGCCATTGTGAAGTTCATCCTCAAGGATCAAGATAACAATGACCTCAATGTCAGCAATCTGACTATATCGGCCGGAAGCAACCGCTTGGTGTCGGCAAGTGGTTATCGCGGGAGCGGAGAAAAGACCTATTACACCGGGTATACGGTGGATGCTGGCACCGGCAACACCAACACAAACGGAGGCTACGATCAAATACTGGATGGAAATACCGCTACAAAATGGTGCGTCAGCACAGGTACAAAATCCGGAGGTGTTTGGTTTGTTGAGTTCCATACTTCATCTGCAGTCCAGGTAGATGGCTATAAACTCACAACAGCGGATGACACACAAACTTATTCCGGGCGTAATCCCAAGAATTGGACGCTGAAAGCAAAGGTAAACAGTGGCGATGCCTGGACGGTTATTGACACCAAGACTGGCAATACAGACATGCCGGCAGCGAATTGCTCCTCCGTTGATTTTGAAACGGATGTGCAAGGCATGTACCAGTATTTCCGTCTTGAGGTGAGCACCGTTCAAAGTGGCAATTGGTTCCAACTCTCAGAGATGCAGTTGTACGGTTGTTCTGACCGGGAGTTTTCCTTCCGATACGGAAATGTCAACGTGACGCCTGCTGCTGCCACTAACGAACTCACCGTTGCCTTGAATAATCAGAGCGGTGCTTCCGATACCTATACGTTGACGTCCGACTACGGCAGCTATGAATACACTTTCACGAAATCGGGAGTGAGATTCGAAAGTGGTAAGTACTATGCCATCACGGTGAAGATGGCGGCCGCCGCTGACTACAAGCTGCTCTCTGAAGCCACGGCCGAGGACATCGGCAAGGTGGTGTGCGTCGATGGCCATCTGTACGACGCGAAGACTGCCGTTTCCACAGGCCGCCCCGCCGTGGGCATTCTGGGCAAGGTGACGGAGACGGGTTGCGGCCTGATACTCGCCCTGAAGGACGCAACGTCACAGACATGGAACACCATCAACGGCTGGACATCCGTGACAACTTACGCCGACACCGAGCTGAAAGTGC
>JAFPGC010000005.1 GCA_017423025.1 Bacteroidales bacterium | reverse complement strand
AGGGACCGCTCTGCCTCGGACATGGCATCACGCTCGGCGGCGATGAAGTCGCGGATGTCGGCTACACTCTTGAAAGAATCGTTGAGCTGAATACGGGCATCGGTACCGAATTTAGCCTGGTACTGGAGAGTAGGGCTACCGATATTGATGTTGGCACTCAAGTCTTTGCGCTCCAGTTTGGCAACCTCGGATGCGACGGGCATGGTGACTTTCACCTTCTGCTCGGTCTCACGCATCTGGGTGGTTACCATGAAGAAGAACAGGAGCATGAACACGATATCGGACAGGGAGTTGGATGATGCCTGAGGGACTTCCTTCTTATTGCTGGAACTTCCAAATTTTGACATAATGCTTACCTCCTATTATTTTTTACCGGTATCCTTAGGCTCGGCCTCGGAAATGTTCTGAGGGACGGCCTTCTTCACTACTTCCTGCTCCTCCTCGGAGAGGCGGGAGAACTTCTTGCCGTAGTTGGCTCTGGAGAAATCGTCTCGGAGTTCGTTCACAGCCTTTACCAGTTCGTTCTGCACTGCAATGTAGGCCTGGTAGGAAGTACCACGGTCGTTCTGCAGGGAGATAACGCCCTTGGAGACCATATAGGTCTTGCCTTCGATTTCCTTAGCTTCCTTTTCGGGGAGGTTGGGATCGTTGGTGGGGTTGGTGAGGAACTCTTTGATTTTGTCTTTCAAGAGGGAGATATCCATGGCTTCGCTACCGGCAAACAGCTTATCGGCAGAGTTGATTCTGACGATGATGATGTTACGGCGGTTAACCTTCTGGTCCTGGACCTGTTGGCTGTCCGGGATAGGGGGAAGGCGGCGCTGCAGACCCGACTGATCACCCATGGTAGTAGTCATGAGGAAGTAGCACAGGAGCAGGAATGCAATGTCAGCCGTAGAACCGATTGCTTCAAATTTTCTTCTTGCCATGGTTACCTTTACTTTTTGCTTTTGCGGATGGTCATGAACACCTCAGATACGATGATGGAGAGGATAGCTGCTCCACCCACCAGGTAAGCGAGGTTGAGAATGGTGTCGGTCATCTTGAGCTCAGTGGCAGTGGGCAGCTTGGCACCGGAGTAGCCGATAGCGGGAGCGCCGGAAGCAAGCACGTAGCAAACGCCGAACAGGACGGCGGCAGCCACAACTGCGATACCGATCTTGACGAGGCCCTTGGGGTTGGTGGTGGCCGTTACGTACAGTCCAACGCAAATGACGGAAACGAGAGCGATGCCCAGGACAATGTATGCCCAGTAGAGCAGCGGGTCTACAGTACCGTTATCTGCGGCTACGGTCGCCGGATAACCCTTAATCATACCCCAGAGCAGAACCGCCACGCTCAGAACCATCAAAACCCAAAGGACGATCTTGACTAATTTGGCGTATTTCTGGTTTTCCATTTTAATGGGTATTAAAGGGGTTGATTATTTCTTGCTGTATTTGACCATGGTGTCCACGAAGCGGATGGAAGAGTCTTCCATATCGATGGACAGAGCGTCGATCTTGGCGATGATGTAGTTGTAGAAGATCTGAAGGATCATAGCAACGATAAGACCACCCACAGTGGTGATGAGGGCCACCTTCATACCGCCAGCCACAACGTTCGGGGAAATATCACCGGCAGCCTGGATAGCGTCGAAGGCCTGGATCATACCGATAACGGTACCAAGGAATCCGAGGGACGGGGCGATGGAAATGAACAGACCAATCCAGCTGAGGCCGTTCTCCATGAGGCTCATCTGAACGCCGCCATAGGAAACGATGGTCTTTTCAACCACGTCAACACCCTGATCGGCACGGAGGAGACCCTGGTAGAAGATGGAGGCCACGGGGCCACGGGTTTCACGGCAAACCTTCTTGGCTTCTTCAATACCACCCTTGGCAAGAGCAGCCTCTACATTCTCGAGGAGCTTGGTGGTGTTGGTCTTGGAGAAGGCCAGATACAGGATGCGCTCGATAGCGAGAGCCATACCGATGATCAAGCAGATGATGATCAGGGACATGAAGCCAGCGCCACCCTCGATGAACTTGGTCTTAAGGGCCTGGTGGAGGGGAATTTCCTCACCGGAACCGGCGAACAGGTCTACAACCTCTTCGGCTTCTTCAACCTGCTGAGCGGCGGGAGCGGCACCCTCGTCCTGAGCGGAAGCAATGTTTGCAGTGAAGGTCATGAGACCGGCTACTGCCAAAAACATGAAAAACTTTTTCATAATCGTTTTTGTGTTGTTAGTTATAAATTGAATTAGTTAGTAAAAATTATCTTCTACTTTTGGTCGTGCAATTTAGAAAGAAAAATCCGGTTTTCCAAGGATTATTTGCTTATTTCGCCACAGAGGTCCTTTTCCAGAAGGGTCTTAACCCTGGAATTATCCGGGGTCCTGCCCATGAGACAGAACAGTTTTCCAAGGGCCGCTTCGGTGGTAATATCGCCTCCTGAGAGCACTCCAGCGTGTTTGAGGCGGGAGCCGGTGGCATACAGGTCCATGTTTACGGTTCCGGATTTACACTGGGTTACGTTTAAAAGTACCTTCCCGTTGTCGCAGGCCTCGCGCAGAATGTCTATGAACCAGTCTTTGGACAGGGCGTTGCCCGAACCGTAAGTTTCCAGGATGACAGCACGGGTACCGGGATCGCTCACCACGGAACGCATTACCTGGGGAGTCATGCCGGGATGTACCTTCAAAATGGCCACGCGGGTGTCCAGCTGGGTCTGTACGCGGAGCTGGGCATCCCAGTAGACGGGTTTGCGGATAAGGTCCGTGTTGTAGCGGATGCTGATGCCGGCCTCGGCCAGGGGCGGGCAGTTGGGGGAGGCAAAGGCGTTAAAGGCCTCGGCGCTGTATTTGGTGGAGCGGTTGCCCCTGAGCAGCTTGGAATCGAAGAAAATGGACACTTCCGGTACGCGGGCATGCCCCTTTTCATCCTTGGCGGCGGCAATCTCCACGGCCGATATGAGGTTTTCCTTACCGTCGGTACGGGGGACGCCGATGGGCAGCTGGCTTCCGGTGAAGACCACCGGTTTGGTAAGGCCTTCCAGCATGAAACTGAGCGTGGAGGCGCTGTACGCCATGGTGTCCGTGCCGTGGAGGATGACGAAGCCGTCATAGTCTTCGTAGCGGTCCATGATGAGCTGGGCCAGGGAAATCCACAGCGAGGGCTCTACGTCCGAGGAATCGATGAGCGGGTCGAAGGTGTAGGAATCCAGCTTGACGGCGAACTTGTTCAGTTCGGGGACTTCTTCCTTGATCTGGCTGAAGTCGAAGGGTTTCAGGGTGCCGTCGGAAGGATCTTCCTTCATGCCGATGGTTCCACCGGTATAAATAATCAGAATAGACGAACTCATATATTAAACAGTTTCAATGCATTAGTGGTTGTTATGGCTTCTACTTCCTCCACGGAAATACCTTTAATTTCCGCCACTTTGGCGGCTACGAAGGGGAGGTAGGCGCTCTCGTTGCGCCGGCCCCGGTAGGGGACGGGAGCCAGGTAGGGGGCATCGGTTTCCAGCAGGATTTTCTCCAGGGGAATGCGTTCCAGCGTCTTGGCGATGGAGGCGTTCTTGAAGGTGACCACCCCGCCTATTCCTACGCAGAAATCGCCGTATCGGTTGGCCCTTTCAAAAATCTCGTAGCTGGAGGTAAAGCAGTGCAGGTTGCCCCTCAGGTTCAGGTGTTTGCAATCGGCCAGAATGGTCAGAAGGTCCTCCCAGGCGTCCCTGAGGTGGATATTTACCGGCAGATTCATGGCCGCCGCCAGTTCCAGCTGAAGCCTCAGCACCTCCTTCTGCTCCTGGACAAACTCCAGCCCTTCATGATAATCCAGGCCGATTTCGCCAATCGCTACGATACCCTTATCTTTGTAAGGTTCCAGGGCATCCAGTTCCTCGCGCCAGCTGGCGTCCACGGAGCCGGGGTACAGGCCCAGCATCGGATAGAGGACACCGGGATGCCGGAGGCCGATTTCCCACATCGCCGGGCGCTCCCGCGAGTCCACATCGGCCTGGATCATCTTGCCCACGCCAGCGTCCAGCGCACGCTGGATGGCTTCTTCCGCCTCCGGGAGCAGCCATTCGTCATAAAAGTGCGTATGGGTATCTACGTACATATATACTATATTCTGGCCTCGCGGAAGACCTCCTGGATGGAAGGATACGTGTTTTTGAGGAAGGGAGGCAGGGAACTCTTGGCCACCCAGGCCGCCTTGGTGATGTCCTCTTCCCGCTGGGGGGTGAGGTTGGTGGGATCCGTGTACAGCATGTCGTACCACCAGGTATGCTTGAGGTGCCAGAGGTTGTTGCGGAAGTACACGTGGTCCGTGATGCAGATGAGACGGCGGAGTTCCAGCTGGTCCACGCCGGTTTCTTCCTGGACCTCGCGCATGGCGCAGATTTCAATGTCCTCTCCGGCCTCCTGATGGCCCTTGGGAAGGTCCCAGAGCCCGTTTCGGGAGATGAGCAGGAAGTCTCCTCGGCGGTTGCTCACCAACCCTCCGGCGGCATTCACTTCCTTGAATTCGGCACAAATTCTCCGGTAGCTCTGCTCAATGTCCGTGGAGGGAATGTAGATGCGGGACAGGGTGTCCTGCACTTCGAACATTCTCACCAGCGCGCCTATGTCCACCTTTTCTCCCATGTGGAATTCCACGGAGTTAGGGTCGGCCAGGGCCTCCTCGTCGGGCGAACAAATAATGATGCAACGCTTCTCGAAATAAATTTTGTGCATGATTTTTGTTAACTTTGCAACGTACAAAGATAGACAATTATGACCAATATAGAAAGCAAACACGGGATTGTCGCACGCCAGCCTTACGAGCTGTATATGTCTTTCACGGACCTGGGCAATTTTGCCAGGATGCTCCCGGAAGACAAGCGCAGCATGGTAACGGCCGATATGGATACCCTCACCGCCACGGTGCAGGGCTTCAATATCGGAGTCAAGGTGCACCAGAGGGTTCCGTACTCCCGCATCGAACTGGTTGACTACGGCGCTCCCTTCGCCTTCCATATAGTATTGCATTTCGAGCCCGCCGCAGAGAACGCCTACCATACAGATTTCTGGATAACCCTGGAGGCCGATCTGAACCTCATGATGAAGATGATGCTCTCCGGCAAGATCCAGGAGGCCCTGGACAAGGTGGTGGACGGCCTGGTGGATGCCTCCAACGGCAAAATGCCCGAAGGTTTCGACCCTTCAAATTGGGCGAAATAATGGTATTACAGGAAGAATTCAGAACCCTGCTTACGGAATCGGTGGGGCCGGAAAGGGCCCGGACCGTATTGGAGGCGCTTGAGAAGGCGCCTTCCGTCTCCATCCGCCTGAATCCTTCCAAATTGAAAGCATGTCCCTTCCCGGAGGCTGCTTCCGTAGCCTGGAGCCCCTATGGCTACCTGCTCAAGGAGCGTCCGGTCTTTACTTTGGATCCCCTCTTCCACGCCGGATGCTATTATGTCCAGGATACATCGGCCATGTTTGTGGGCCATATTTTCCGGCAGTTGCTGGAAAGGCTGGAACCGGATGCCACGGTGCTGGACCTTTGCGCGGCACCGGGAGGCAAGAGCACGGACCTGGCCGCCTCCCTGCGTGAGCGCTTCGGGGACCGGTTTTCCCTGCTGGCCAACGAAGTGATGAGAAACCGGTTCGGCGTGCTCCGGGCCAACCTGGATACCTGGGGAGACCCCTGCACCGGCTGCGTGTCGCGCGACCCGTCGGCCTTCGGGGACACCCCTCTGTTTGACGCAGTGGTGGCCGATGTCCCCTGCTCGGGCGAGGGAATGTTCCGCAAGGACGCCCAGGCGGTGGCCGAATGGTCTCTGCAGACGGTGGAGTTTTGCGCCGCCCGCAGCCGCCGCATCCTCCGCGATATCTGGCCCGTACTGAACCCCGGCAGTTATCTGGTGTATTCCACTTGCACTTTCAACCACTTCGAGAACGACGATACCGTGGAATGGATAGCCTCGGAGCTGGGAGCCGATATCCTGCCGCCTCAGGACTTCCCGCCGGTGGTGAATACACGGTACGGCCAGCTTCTGCTGCCGGGCCTGGTACCCGGTGAGGGCCAGTACGTGGCGGTCCTGCGCAAGAAAGGGGAGCCGGAGAAGGTGAGAAAGGCCGATGTCTTCCGTCTCTTCCAGGCGCAGCGGCCGGTGCTCCCGGACGCCTCGGCCCCGGCGGTGGAAGTGAACCGCGAAACCGCCCTCCGCTACCTGCACGGGGATGCCGTGGTCCTTCCCGCCGACGCCCCCATCGGCCCCGTGACCCTTTGTTTCCAGGGACAGCCCCTGGGCCAGGGAAAGAACCTGGGAAAGCGCTGCAACAACCTGTATCCCAAAGCCAAACGAATAAAAATGGACGTTCAATGAAACGGATTCTCCTAATACTCCTTTCCCTGGCCACCCTTACGGCGACGGCCCAGGAAACCTACACGCAGGAAGAGTACCTGCGCCGGTACAACAATCTTGTCAACCGCGTGGGCGCTGCCGGCGTGGGGGTGGAAACCCTCCTGAACCGCTGGCAGGAAGCCTATCCCGATGACGTGCAGCAGATGCTGGCCCGCTTCAGCTTCTGCTATTCCCGCTGCCAGACCACCACGGTGCAGCAGATGCCCGTGGACCGCTATCTGGGCCGGGAGCCCCTCCTTCCCATGACGGACTCCCTGGGAAACAAGAGCAATTTCTTTGAAGTCACGGAGTTTGACGAGGAACTGTATGCCCAGGCCAACCTGGCCATAGATCAGGCGATTGCCGCAGCTCCCGAACACCTGGATTACCGCCTGGTGAAAGTAGATGCCATGCTGGCCTTCGAGCAGGGGAATCCCGATATGACCCTCCAGCAGCTCAAGGCCCTGGCCGACGTTCACTTCAAGCAGCATCCCACCTGGGTATATGAAGGATTGGGAGAGGTGGATGACGAGCAGTTCAAGGCGTTTATGCAGGACTATTGCGTGGCCCTGTTCCGGCTGGGCACCCCCGGCGGCCACGAAGCCTTCAAATCCTTCTCGGAATACCTGCTCACCTATTGCAAGGATGAATCCCTGTATGTGAACAACCTGGGCAGTTACTACCTTACCCAGAAAGACTACAAAAAGGCCCAGAAATACTTTGACCAGGTACTCAAGAAAGATCCCGGCGATATGACGGCCTTGCGCAACGGCGTCCTTCTGGCCCGCGGCAAAAAGGACCTGAAACTGGAGAAGAAATACCTGGAACTGATGGCCCGGCACGGGGAAAAAGAGACGGACCGCGCCAGCGCCCAGGCACGATTGAATGCGTTAGCAACAAAGAAGTGAAACTTTTTCCCTTAATAGGGCGTATATAGTTAGTATCACTATTACGGAGAAATGAAACTATCCCAATTCAACTTCGACCTTCCTGCCGACCGCATTGCGCAGGAACCCACCCGCTGGCGTGATGAGGCCCGTCTGATGGTCCTCCACAAGGACACCGGAGCCATCGAGCACCGCCTTTTCAAGGATATTATCGACTATTTCGGCAAAGGCGACACTTTTGTCCTTAACGACACCAAGGTGTTCCCCGCCCGCCTCTATGGCAAAAAGGAGAAGACGGGGGCCGATATCATGGTCCTCCTTCTGAGGGAACTCAACCGGGAGCAGCGCCTCTGGGATGTAATTGTGGATCCCGCCCGTAAAATCCGCATCGGCAACAAACTCTACTTCGGTGAAGACGAGAGCCTGGTGGCCGAGGTCATCGACAACACCACCTCCCGCGGCCGCACCCTGCGCTTCCTGTTCGACGGCACCTATGAGGATTTCAAGGAAACCCTCTTCGGCCTGGGTGAGCCCTATGTTCCGGAATGGGTGAAGGAGAAGACCACTCCCGAAGACGTGGAGAACTACCAGACCATCTTTGCTGCCCACGAGGGTGCTGTAAGCGCTCCCGCCGCCGGCCTGCACTTCAGCCGCGAGCTCTTCAACCGCATGATTCTGAAGGATATCGAAAAGACCTTCATCACCGTGCACATGGGTATCGGCCACTTCCGCACCGTAGATGTGGAAGACTTGTCCAAGCACCGCATGGATTCCGAGCGCCTCATCATCACCGAGGAAGCCGCCGCCGTCATCAACAAGGCCAAGCGCACCGGCAAGAAGGTGGTGGCCGTGGGTGCTACCGTCATGAGGGGTCTGGAAACTTATGTGACCACCACTCACGAGGTAAACGCTTTCGACGGCTGGACCAACAAGTTCATTTTCCCGCCTTACGATTATTCCGTACCGGACGCCATCGTGTCCAACTTCCACCTGCCCCAGAGCACCATGCTCATGAGCGTGGCCGCCTTCGGAGGATACAAGGGAGTGATGGCTGCTTATGAGGAAGCCCTCAAGGAAGGTTACCGCTTCGGCCCTTACGGAGACGCCCTCCTCATTGTATAGGAATCGTAAGAAACATACAAAATACCCCCTAAAACAACACAATCTTTTTTACGATTGTGTTGTTTTTCATTTTATCCCCTTACCTTGCGGCCATGACAACGAATGACGAAACCGTGGCCGTCTGCGCCCTTAACAAAGTGCTGGGTTTCAGGCCCGCCCAAGCCGCCGGCCTGGTGCGGGAGACCGGCAGCGCCCTGGCCCTTTTTGACGGGAGCCGTCCGGAACTGGATCCCTCCGAACTGGACTGGGCCTTCCGGGAACTGGAGAAAGTCCGCAGCGGGGGATTCCGCTTCCTGACCCTCTGGGATGAAGATTATCCCGACCCTTTGCGGGAGTGCTCCGACCCGCCGCTGGGCCTTTACCTGAACGGCACTACCTCGCCGGCCGAGATTTTCGGTCTGAGGCCGATGGTAGCCTTCGTGGGGACGCGGGATCTAAGTCCCTACGGCAGGGCCTGGTGCCAGAAACTGGTGGCGGCCCTGGCCGATGTCCGTGTGCCGCCGGTGATTGTGAGCGGCCTGGCATTGGGGGCCGACGGGATAGCGCATAAAACGGCCCTGGAGTGCGGCCTGCCCACCATTGGCGTCATGGCCACCGGCATAGAAACCGTATACCCTGTCCAGCACCAGGCCCTGGCCATGGAAATAGTCCGGAGCCCCGGGGGAGCCCTGGTGACGGATTATCCGATGGGTTCGGAACCGGTAGCGTGGACCTTCCTGCGGCGCAACCGCATCATCGCCGGCCTTTCCCGGGCCACGGTGGTGGTGGAATCCAAAACCAAGGGCGGTTCCCTCATGACGGCCCGCTTTGCCGTAGAGTATGGAAGGGATGTGCTGGCCGTACCGGGACGCCTGGACGATGTCCGCAGTGCCGGATGCAATTCCCTCATCCACGAGCATATGGCCGATATTGTCACGTCCCCTGAACAGCTGGTGGACGCCCTGGGACTGGGCGGACGGAGGAAGCATAGGGGAGGCGGCGGCTCCTGGGTGACTTCCCAGGAGGGAGATCCGCCGGAAAAGGTGCTGCAGGCCATCCTGACGCGGAAATACGGCCCCGGTTCGCCCCTGATACCCGTGGCGCTGTCAGTCCTGGGCCACCGTGGCATTACCCCGGAGGAACTGGCGGGCACCCTGCATCGGCCTTTCGGGGAGATACTCTCGGCCATCAGTACCCTGGAGGCCGATGGCTTTCTCACCACGGACCTCCTGCGCCGCTGCTCGCTGGCAGCGCAGTATGGTTAAGGATTAATCGGCCTTCACCGTACGGGCCGGGTCAATACGGGCCACTACGCGGGAAGGAATCCAGAGAAGGAGGAGGATGCCGGCGAAGGCTGCGGCATCGGCCCCCAGAATCCAGAGCAGATTGACTCTCACCGGTACCCAGGAGACAAAGTAGTTGACCGGGTCCAGGGGAATGAGATGGGTGGTGCCTTGGATGAGGCAGAAAAGCAGGGCGGCGGCATTGCCGATGAGCATGCCTTTGAGAACGGCCTCGGCGCCAATCCTGACGAACAGGCGGCCTATGGAGCGGTTGTCCATGCCCAGGGTCTTGAGGGTTCCTACGGTGGAAATGTTCCTGAGGAGCATGATCAGAAGGCCGCTCACCATGTTGAAACCGGCAACCACCGTCATCAGGATAAGGATGATAACCACATTGAAATCCAGGAGGTTAAGCCAGTCGAAGACCTGCGGATAGGTGCGCTTGGAAGAACTGACGTAATAGTCTTCCAGCAGGGTGCCGATTTCCAGTTCGATCTGCTCCTGGCTGGCATTGTCCGTGAGGCGGACCTCCAGGGAGGAGGCTTCATCGGCCTCCCATCCGTTGAGGCGCTGCAGGTCTTCCAAATTGGCGTATACCAGCAGGTTGTCGTCCAGTTCTATGAGGTCCCGGTGCACGGAAGCAATGTGGAACTTGCGCACCCGGAGTTTCTCCCCTATAAAGTAAGTGGTAAGGTCGTCTCCTTCTCCCAGGCACATGATTTCGCTCAGGCGCTGCGGGATGGAAACGGACAGGGATGGCCGGTCGGAGCCGTCATTCCCGACCTGATCGGGAATCCCCTTGACTATGACTCCGTGTACGGTATCCCCGTTTTTGACTATTCCGGCCCGGACGACGACGGGCACTATGTCCTTGACTCCCGGAAGGGCGCGGATAGCGGCCTCCTGGGGAAGATGTACCGCAAGGGATTCCGGCTCATCGGACCCGGACGGGAAAGGGGAGATGTTCACATCGCCGGTCATGGCCGCCACTCCTTCCCGGATTTCATGCCGGAAACCGGAACTGACGGCCACAGCCACGATGATGACAAAGAAACTGACGGCGATTGCCACCGCCGCCACGTTTCCTTGGAATTTGAGTTTCCTCGATATGAAGCGTTCCGCTACCAAATGTGTACGCGCTCTGCTTCGGGACGGTACATAGGATCTCCCTCCTGGACGTCGAAGGCGTCAAAGAAGGTCTGGAAGTTGCGGATAGAGACGTTCACACGGTTCTTGGCCAGGGAGTGGACGTCCAGGTTGGTGAGGCGGGCCTTCTCCTGGTCGGTGATGTTCTGGGCCCAGATGGCGCCGTAGCTCAGGTAGAAGCGCTGGGCACGGGTGAAGCCGTCAATCATGGGATCCTTCTTGCCGGCCGTGGCATTCTCCATGGCGGTGAAGGCGATGGACAGACCACCGTGGTCGCCGATGTTCTCACCCAGGGTGTAACGGCCGTTGGCGTGTACGCCGGGCAGGATTTCCACCTCGTCAAACTGGGCGACCAGCTTGTTTCCAAGGGCATCGAACTTGGCCTTGTCTTCGGCGGTCCACCAGTTTTCCATATTGCCGTGGGCGTCAAACATGGAACCCTGATCGTCAAAGCCGTGGGACATTTCGTGGCCGATGACTACGCCAATGCCACCATAGTTCACAGGCTCGTCGGCGTCGGGATCGAAGAAGGGCTTCTGGAGGATGGCGGCCGGGAAGCAAATCTCATTGGTGGTGGGATTGTAGTAGGCGTTCACCGTCTGCGGAGTCATGCCCCATTCGGTTTTATCCGTGGGCTTGCCCAGCTTGTCCAGATTGTCCTTCACATACCAGGCGCTGGCATTGCGGAGGTTCTCATAATAGGTGTTGGCGGGATCGATGGCAAGGGTGCTGTAATCCTTCCATTTGTCGGGATAGCCAATCTTGACGGTAAAGGCGGCCAGTTTTTCCTGGGCCTTGGCCTTGGTCTCATCACCCATCCATTCCAGCTCGTCAATGTGCTGGCCCAGGGCGGTGCGGAGGTTTTCTACCAGGGCTACCATCTTCTGCTTGGAGCTCTCGGGGAAATACTTCTTAACGTACATTTCACCCACGGCTTCACCCAGAAGGCTGTTGGGAACGCTCATGGCGCGCTTCCAGCGGGGAGTCTCTTCCTGGGCACCGGCCATCTGGTGGGAGAAGAACTCCCAGGAGGCGGTGTAGAATTCATCGGAGAGGGCGCCGGTCTGGCCGGAGACGAACTGGCAAAGCAGATAGTCCTTGAGGGTTTCCAGATCGGTCTTGGCGAAGAGGTTGTTCAGGCCTTCGAAGTAGGAAGGCTGCTGGACGATGATCTTCTCCTGGGGAGCGATGCCGGCTTCAGCGCACATCTTGTCGAAGCGGAGCTCGGGCCAGGCCTTGCAAATCTGTTCCGTAGACATGGGATTGTAAATCTTCTGCATGTCGCGGTTGTCTTCGCGGGTCCAGGAGATTTTGGCCATGGCGTCTTCCAGGGCCAGGTCATGGGCGGCCACGGCTTCGGCATTCTGGATGCCGGAGAGGGTCAGGACCTTGACCAGGAAAGCCTGGTAACCGTCCTTGAGGGCCTTGTTGCTTTCGAGGAGATAGTAATCACGGTCTCCCATACCCAGGCCACCCTGGCCCATGTAAAGGACTTGGATATCACTGTTGGTGAGATCTGCTTCTACACCGGCTCCAAAGAAACCGCCTTCCCCGTAAAGCTGCATCTGTCCCAGCAGGGTGGCCAGTTCATCTTTGGACTGGACGGCCTGAATCTGGGCGATATAAGGCTGGATAGGCTGGGCACCCAGCTCGTTGCGGGTGGTGGAATCGAGGGCCATCTTGTACAGGTCGGAAATCTTCTGGTCCACGGTACCGAATTCGGCTTCGGTGGTGGTCATGCTCTGGAACAGGGCGTTCAGGTTCTCCTGGGCCTTTTCGCGCAGGGCGTCAAAGCTGCCGTAACGGGAAAACTCCGGACGGAGCGGATTCTTGACCTGCCAACCGCCGGTAGCATACTGGTAGAAGTCTACCTTGGGGCTGGTGGAGGTGTCCAGATCGGTCAAGTCCAATGCAGGAGCTCCGGCTTTGGGGGCGCAGGCCGCAAAGGAAAGGAGAGAAATCATGATGATTAATGACTTTTTCATAGAATAACAAACAATTATGTAAGAATACGAATTTGCAAAATTACACAATAATGCGGATATTTGCACCCCCGACTGAAAGAATTTATGCGCCTGAAAAATATAGCCATCCGATACGGTATTTCCACCCTGGGTCTTGTCATCATAGCCCTGGGCGTGGGTATTTCCATCAAATCCAACCTGGGCATAGCCCCTCCTTCCTGTCCTCCCACCATTCTCAACCTCCGGTGGACGGGTATCAGTGTGGGAACTTTTACATGGATCGAGCACCTCGTGTTCATTGCCATCCAGGCCCTGGTTTTGCGCAGGGACTTTAAACTGAGGTATTTGATGCAGATTCCCGCCGCGTTCGTCTTCGGATATATGTGCGACGGTGCCATCTGGCTCTTCAACGCCATTGAGGCTCCTGCCACCAACTACGCCATGCAGATGGTCCTTTGTCTGCTGGGAGTAATCCTCGCAGCCATCGGCATCCAGATAGAAGTGGTGGGCCGGGGCTGGATTCTGGCCGGTGATCAGATTGTGGCGGTCTTTGCCGATGTGCTGCGTAAACCTTTCGGCACCATGAAGGTGATTTTCGACGTGGTCATGGTGGTGTTTACCGCCGCCTTCTCCTGGTTTGCCTTCGGCCTTCTTACCGGTAACGGAACTACGGTGATCATTCGCGAGGGAACCCTCATCCTGGCCATCTTCACGGGCATGATCATGCGATTGACCGACCGTTATATCAACAAGTTCTTCGGCCCTCTGGTTCCACGCCATGAATAATTGGGGAAAACTCATAAGGGAGTGGATGCTCCCGGCCGCCATCGTGCTGGGAATAAGCCTTTATTTGATTTATCATATCTCCCCGGGGCTGCATGCCTTCGGAAAATGGCTGCATCCCATGGCCTCGGAGGGACAGAGGCTGGTCATCGCCATCCTGCTGTTCTTCCAGTTCGTAAAGATTTCTCCGCACGACCTCAAACTGAGCCGCTGGCACATCAAGGCGCTGGCTATCCAGGTGGGCCTCTTCCTCCTGTTTGCCGGCGGGGTCCTCTTCCTGGCGCCCGGTACTCCGCGCATGCTGCTGGAGTGCGCCATGCTTTGTATGATTTGTCCCACGGCATCGGCCGCCGGGGTCATTACGGACCGCCTGGGTGGTAATCTGGCATCTACGGTCACCTATCTGGTTATGATCAACGTGGCGGCCACCTTTCTCATCCCTCTGGTGATTCCGCTGGTGAATCCATCGGCCCAAATGGGCTTCTGGAACTATGTGGGGCACATTGCCCTCAAGGTTTTTCCCGTGCTTATCCTGCCGGGACTGCTGGCCTGGATTATCCGGTATACTACCCACAAACTGCAGAGTGCGCTCATGCGCTGGGCTTCCAATTCTTTCTATGTCTGGGGCGTAGGCCTCACGCTGGCCATGGTTCTTTCTACCCGCGCCCTTTTGCTGAGCGGGCTGGATGCGTGGTCGGTGGCCGGCATTGTGGTGGTGTCCGTGGCGGCCTGCTTCTTCCAGTTCTGGGCGGGGCATCGCTCGCATAAGAACAAGGTGGAGAGCCTCACGGCCGGTCAGGCGCTGGGGCAGAAGAATACGGGTTTCCTCATCTGGCTGGGCTACAATTATATGACGCCCGTCACCTCGGTGGCCGGCGGTTTGTATGCCATCTGGCAGAATCTCTATAATTCCTGGGAACTGTACCGGAAAGAACAGGGAACCCTCTAACGGGGATACAGCTTGCTGTAATACGCGTACGTGTTGAGTACGTTCTCTACGTAGGCCCGGCTATGATGGTGCTCGGGCAATTGCTCCTTGACGTTGTCCCAGCGGGAGGCGTCCAGGCCTTTTTCTTCGGTTTTCTCAATCAGCTGTCCCGTTTTGCCTTCGCCCATATTGTAGGCGGCCAGGGCAAACTTAATGGCCTCGGTGGGGCCGGCCGCATGGTCGGAAAACATGCCTTGCAGCTTGCTCAGATAGCGGGAGCCCACCGCAATATTGGCGGCGGGATTCAGAAGGACCTCTTCGGGGTAGCGCTTGCTGCGGATCTGCATGAGGCCCAGGGCTCCTTTGGACGAGTTGGCATCGTTGTGGAAACGGGATTCGTGGTACACCACGGCGGCCAGCAGACGCCAGTCCCAACCTATGCTGTCGGCGCATTGGCGAAGAATGTTGTCGTACTGGCTGATGGAGGTAAGACTCACGGTTTTCCCGGAGAAATAACGCTTCTGCATGCGGTTGAAGCGGGCCGATGCCGTAAGTTCCGTGATCCACTGGTTGATGTGACGGAGGGCTTCCACCTCGTCTTCGCGGACGGCCCAGACGCTGCCGTCGGCAAAGGCACGGGAGGTGGCAAGGCCATCCAGCAGGGAATCCGGAGGGTCGTTGGCCACCACCAGATCCAGACTGCCGGTGCGGAGGGAATCCAGGACGCTGAGGTCCCGGCAGAGGACGATGTTGAATTCCAGGCCTTTGTCTTCGGCATATTTCTTTACCAGCGAGCGGTGGAATTCTGCATCCTGGGTGGGAATGGCGCAGTGAAGAGCCTCTTCGGGGACGGGACCGTCAATGGTGTTGATTCTTCTTACGGGAATAAGAAGAAGGACCAGTGTGAGCCCGGCACCGTATGTGAAGGCTTTCCAGTTCATGGCTTTATCGGTTTCCACCCAGCATGCCGCCCAGGCCTCCGGACAGACCGCCGCCGCGACCACCTCCGCCACTGCCGCCGCTGTCACCGCCTCCGCCAAAGGAGGAACTGGCACGGGCCGACAGGGTTTTCAGGGTACCCAGATGAGGATAGAACGGCCAGCTTATGCCAAACTTGAACATAGCAGGAGCCTGGATGTAATGATGGGAGGTAAAGTAATCCCTGGAAGGCATGGGCCAGCCTTTTCCGAGATTCTCCATCTTGATGAAGATGCAGCACTTTTTCCACTGCATGTTCACGAAAATATCGAAGACAGGATTGTTGCCGTACAACTCCTCGTTCTGCAGGTGGAAGACGCCGGCCACCGGGTTGTAGGCAGGGGCGTTCCAGAGGGTATTGAAACGGACGTTGGCGCCAATCTGCATCTGCAGCACCTTGGGATCCACAATATTGAACTGCAGGTACCAGCGCAGGTTGAGGGCCAGAAGCGGCAGCGGCAGAACCTCCGGATTGGACGAGAACTGGAGCAGGGCCGAGTTGTCCAGGTGCACGGGGCCGAAGGCAAAGTCTTTGGTAAGGGCTGCCGACAGCACGCTCATGGGGGTGCCGTTCTGGCGGGCAATGGCCAGGGTGTCGTAGTAGACATTATTGGCCAGCAAGGCATAACCCACCTGCGCCTTGAGTTTCCAGCGGGGGATGTCCAGCTGGGCCTGGATGCGGGTAGTGGATGCCTTGGAGAAGTCGTTCTCCCACTTGAAGTGGTTGGTATAGAAGTGCTGCTGGTAGAAATCCGGCTCCTGGAGACGGGTTTCGAAGCGGGCGGTCAGGGAGATGGGGCTCTTGGGTGCGCGGCGGAAAGGATAGAAACTCACCTTGGCGTTGGCCTTCACATAGAAGTCCCCGGCTTCCGTTCCGGCGAAGTTCACCAGACCCGTGGCGTCCCAGCTGAAATATCGGCTGAGCATGCCTTCCGCTCCCGCATAGGCGTAGAAGCTGTTCCAACGGTGGGTTGAACCCTTGTACAGGACTTCGTTGGGGTTCTGGAGGTAGAAGGTCTGGAACCGGTTGCCCACACCGCCTTCAATCTTGGAGAGGAGGGCGTTCTCTTTCCAGGGCTGGATGCGGATGAAAACACGGTTCTCCAGTCGCATGGTGCGCAGGGAATCGGCACTCTTGGCCGGATTGATATTGAACTGGTCGTGATAGAAGTCGCCCAAATCGGAGTCCGTTTTGTCCACATAATTCTTGGAGTAGGTGGAATACTCCGAGGAAGCCCCTATGAAACCCGTGGTGATGTTGGTGTTCACGGTATCGGCCTTTACCCAGGCGGTGTCGCCGCGGTGGCGCAGGGTTTCGATGAAGTCGAAGGGAATGCGGTAGCTCTGGTCGTAGAAGACCGTCATCTTCTTGTATCGGCTGCTGGCGGCGGAAAGACTCACGTCAATTTCCCGCACGTCCACCAGGGTGTCCCGGATCCACATATTGTCCTTCATACCGCCGCTTTCCTGGCGGGAACTCTTGTTGTAAATGAAGCCGCCGTGGGCCAGGTACTTCTTGCCCAGATAGTTGCCGGAAACGAAATAGGTGGTGTTGGTGGTTTTCTCGTTCTTGAGGATACCGGCGCCGCCATATCGCTTCATTTCGGCCGCAACATTCAGGGACGGCAGGATGTTCTGGGTGGTGGTGACCCGGAAGTTGTCTGAGGCCACCGTCGTATTGGACAGAAGGTTACCGGAGTACTCCAGTTCGGTATAAGGCGTCTTGGTGTTGAACTGGGTGAGGTTGTCGGCGGTGTGAGTCCATGATTCCAATGCCTGGTAGAAAGAGGGGGAGGTTTCCTTGTCCCGCTCGAACCAGTTGAACTGCTGGACGGCCGATCCGGGCGTACCCAGCCAGTTGGCTCCCACGTCCTTGCGCATGAAGGGATAGTCGTAGAAATGGTAGTTGGCCGTGGTATCCCACTCGAACACCTCGATGCTGTTGTACAGACGGTCGTGTTTCCAGGTTACCAGGCGCTTGTAATGCAGGGAATCCGGGAGGAAGGAAGTCTCCAGGATGCGGGGAGTGTTCTGCGTAATGCTGTCCTTGACATGCTTGATGCTGTCTTTGCGATGGCGGATGGAATCCTGCTTGTGGCGGACGGCCGGAAGCGTTACATTCTCGTAGGTCCAGCGTTTGCGGTCGGCCTTGCTCATGGAAGCCCATTTCTTTTCCCAGGCGGCTTTGGCTACAGCCGTGGAGTCCAGCCGGAAGAGGGAGTCAATCCGGGGCCAGATGAGGGAGTCGCCTTCGGCCTTCAGGGAATCCACCACCACTTTGTGGGTGTAACCGTCCTTGGTGGCTACGTACCACTGGTAAAGGAAGGGATCCGTGAGGCGGAGACTGTCGGGCACACGCATGGTGTCGCGGGCAAAGATTTTGGGGACGGTATCCTCCATGACCGCGAAAAGGTCGAACTCCTCTTCTTCGTTCAGAATGTCCCGGGGGGCTACCTTGGAGCTATCCGGCAGGGCTGTTTTGGTGGTGTCCTGCAAAACTGCCTTCAGGGTGTCCGGACGCGCTTTCTTGCTGGTGTCCTGAGGAGCGGCCTTGAGGGTGTCCGGGGGCACCACTTTGTGGGTGTCCTGCGGGTGTTGGGGGAAGAAGGCGGAAACACGGGAAGCCCTGGAGGCTTCCACCCCCACGGTCTGGGCCGCGATGCATCCTGCAATGGCCAGCGGAACCAATATGTCGCTCCAAAACTTTGCCATAACTTGCAAATATACAAATTAAGCCGAAACTAGGCAAATCACGGGCCATCCAGTGAACAAACACCCCCAGGCCAGGGGCCCGGGGGTGAAAAGAAGATATTTAACTAACAACACTTAGATCCATAATTCCTGGGTGGAAATCACTCCGGTGAAGCCCAGTACGCCCAGCACCACCAGGATGATGAGCCATAGCACGAAGATGACCAGGCCGGGTTTCCAGGAAGGGGACTTGAAGCCAAAGATCATCTGGATGCCTCCGTACAGGATTCCGACAAAGGGCAGGATGATGGCGAGGGCCACCAGGACCACTATCCAGGTGGTGTCCAGCATATCCATAAACACCGGGGCGTTCTCGCTGAGTTCGTCCATAAACTGGGCGTAGGGGATGCCGAAGAGCTGCGTTCCCTTGAGGCTTAGCACGGAGATGGAGGCCAGTCCCGAGGTGCCGGTAATGAGGAAGATGATGCCGATGGCCACTATGAAGAAGCGTCCGAACTTCTGGAAGAAATCCGAGCGGGTCACTTCCCGGGCGGCGTCTCCCATCTCGTGGATGCCCGCCTGCACATTGCGGCGGATGTCATCGGCCGTACTGCCTTCCCCGCTCATGGCCCAGCGGTCCTGGGCGGTCCGGGCGGCCGGCATGGCCAGCCACAGGGCGCAGTAGATGGCGGGTACGGTAAGACTCCAGGCACCGGAACGGAAGCCGCCGAAGAAACTCACGAGCGCAAGGACCAGGAAGCCCAGGCGCAGCCACTGCACCTCGATGTTAAAATACGTGGCCAGGCCGCTGCAGACACCGCCCAGACGCTTGTTCTCCATATCGCGGAACAGCTTCTTCTGCTTTTTCTCGTAGGCCGATGCGGAAGGGTTGGGGTCATCGGCCTCAATGCGCTCCGGACGGCCTATTACGTCAATCACCGCCTGCACGTGAGCCAGGGTGACCACGCCGCCCTTGGCCTTCTCCAGGAGGAGTTCGGCCGCGCGCTCCTCGATTCCTTCCATGATTTCCTTCCCGCCTTCCTGGCTCAGGTAATGGGCTTCCAGCTGGGAAATATATTGCCTCATAGACTCGGAGGCATCTTTTTCCAGGATAAAGGCATATCCGCCGATTCCTACTTGTTCAGTCTCTTTCATTTCTTGCGGTTCTTAAAGGTTCTCGTGACTGTTCTTGAGTGTAGCGATGCTCTGGACCATTTCCTGCCAGGCGGCGTCCATGTCTTCCAGTTGTGCCCGGCCCTTGTCCGTAATCACATAGTATTTGCGGGGCGGGCCCTGCGGGGATTCTTCCCAGCGGTAGTTCAGGAGTCCCTGGTTCTTCTGGCGGATCAGCAGGGGATACAGGGTTCCCTCCACCACCAGCATGCCCACGGCCTTGAGTTCTTCCAGAATACTGGAGGCATAGGCCTCCTTTTGGCTCAGAATACACAGGATGCAGTATTCGAGCACGCCTTTGCGCATTTGAGCGCGTACGTTGTCATTGCTGCTTTCCATAACTTACTTTCTATAGGTGGTGAAACGGGACATGTTTTCCGGCGTGGGGGCCAGGCCGCGGAGTTCGCACTTCTTGGCAGCGGTGTCGGCTACCGGGAGGGCAATCCATAGAATGACATACACCCAGAATCCGGCGGTGCCGAAGATGAGGGCGGCCAGCATGATGATGCGGACCAGGGTCACGTCTACGTCAAAATAGTAGGACAGGCCGGAGCAAACGCCGGCGACCTTTTTCTCGTCCAGATCGCGGTAGAGTTTGCGGGGGGCCGATGAGGAACCGCCGGGAGTAAAGCCACCGAAATTGCCTTCGGCGGAACCGTCGGGCATGCCCAGGATGGAAGCTACGCGGTTCACCATGTCCAGGGAAACCACGCGACTGCCTTCTCCCACTTCCTGGAGGAAGAGTTCGGCCAGGCGGCCTTCCATCTCGTCCATCACCTCTGCCTTCTGGCTTTCGGGGACGGTGAGGCGGGCCTTGTAGTGGTCCAGAAAGCGTCCCAGCCGTGCATAAGCTTCTTCTTCGAGGGTGAAGTTACGCCCTCCGAGGGATACGTTGATTACTTTTTTCATAGGTTATTGTGTGTTAAAAATATTTTCCGATGCAAAGATATATATTTTTTGTGGTACTTTGCAACACAAGGTACTAAAATTTTCAAAAAATTATCCGCGAATTTGGATTTGTACCGAAATCGTGCATATGGGATAATTGTTTTTTCTTAACTTAGTTCCGAATTTGACAAATGAAATGAGAATCCTTTTAGCCTGCATATGGGCTCTCCTCACAGCCCTGGCGCATGTTCCGCAGCCGTCCGACACGGTTTACACCGCCCGGGCCGCCATGCTCGTCTACGGGTCGGACCCGGAGCGGGCGCTTACCATTATAGATTCGGCCCTCATCGTGGGCAATGTAGATGCCTTTGAGGCCGATTATCTCCGCGCCAAGGTGTATGCGCACTCCCCGGCAGACCATCGTCTGGACGAAGCCATCACCCTGTGCAAGGATCTGTTGCAACGGGATTCCACCCGTGCAACCACCGTTTCCACAGTCGACAACCGCAGCAACGTACTCCAGCTGATGATGGACGCCTACCGTAAGAAGAGGGACTACGAGCAGTGGCTCATTTACGCCACCCAGCTGGCCGATTTGAACCGTCAGTGGGGGCATGAGACGGAAGCGCTGAGGATGGAGGCCGAGATAGGCAATGTAATGACTTATCTGGGCCGACACGACGAGGGCCTGGCCAAGTTGGATCAGGTTATCAAGGCCCTGGATGCAGGTGCTCACAGCGTAGACCGGCTGGACGCCGGCATCGTGGCCCGCAAACGCAAGATTACCGTGCTGGATGAGGACGGCAACTTCGAAGCCATCATCCCGGAAGCCGCCGCCATCGTGTCTAAGCTGGAAGAATATGAAAAACACCCTTCGGCCTATGCCGAAGACAGTTTCCGCCTTCCGCCCATAGGGGAGGACCGCAAGCGCTACTGCAAGTTCTACAAGGCCCAGGCCTGGGGCTTCCTGGCCCGGTCATATGCACGCAAAACCCCTCCTGATATCCAGGAATCCCGCAAGTATCTGGCCCTCTTTGAGCAGTCGGACTATGGCAGGAGTTATGGTGGCCGCGTGATGATTGCCTCCGCCTGGAAGGCACTGGGAGAATGGGATAAACTCCTCTCCATTTACGATGAGATGGAAGCCCGGATGGGCGCCGACACACTCAATGAAAACTATACCATCATCCTGAAGGACAGGGCCGATGCCGCTACGGCCCAGGGAAAGACGGCCGAGGCGCTGGACTATATGAACCGCTACGCCGCCCTTCAGAAAGAACTGAACAGGCGGCTGCAGGAGAGCGAGGCCCAGGAATTAGCCGCCAAGTACCATGCCCAGGAGCAGGACCGCAAGATCCGGGACGCCCAGAAGGCATCGGCCCGGAAGGATGCCATCATCATCGCCGTGGTGGTGCTATTGCTGGTGGCCGCGGCCTTCTCCATCTATTTCGCCCGTCAGCGAAAGAGGAATGACAAGGATAACCAGCAGAAAGCATCCGCTGTTCCCGCCGCCAACCCCGAACTGTTCGGCCTCATTGACGGAATTATCCGTAGCGAGAGACTCTATGCCGATGCGTTCCTCCAGCGGCAGGATATCCTGGACCGTTTCGACATCAGCCGCCGCACCCTAAGCGACCTCCTGGCCGTCCATGCCGAAGGGCAGTCCTTTACCGCTTACATCAACGCCATGCGTCTGGAGGACGCTGTCCGCCTGCTGCGGGAGGCCCCGGAGATGTCTCTCACGGAAATTGCCGAAAATGTGGGTTTCACCCCTTCCACCTTCCGTGACCAGTTCAAGCGCCAGTTCGGAATGACTCCCACCGAATACCGCCAAAAACTCTAATTGATGCATGAATTTGGCACCGTGCCAAATTCGTGCATAAAAAGGTGCGTTTTTTTTCTACATTTATTCTTTCAAAGAATAAGTGTAGTCTATGAGCAGTAAAACCACAGACAGGGGAGTGCCCGGCGAGGAGTTTTTCCGGCAGATGGATGAGCTCATCCGGACCCAGAGACTCTACACCGATCCCAACCTCCAGCGACGTGATATCCTGGGCCGGTTCGGCCTTACCCGTCGCAACTTGTGCGCACTGATGTCGGCCCATGCCGATGGGCAGTCCGTCACCGCGTACATCAATTCCCTGCGGATGGAGGAAGCTGTGCGCCTGTTGCATGAACACCCGGAAATGTCTTTCACGGACATTTCCGAAAGCGTTGGTCTCACCCTTGCCACTTTCCGGGACCAGTTCAAACACCGCTTCGGAATGACCCCTACCGAATATCGTCAGAAAAATAAGGGCCTATGAAAAAGTCAATCTGGATATTATTAACTGCCGGGCTCTCCGTCGTGATGATGCTCTCTGCCTGTACCAAGGCGGGAAACATCATCTACGTGCCGGACCCCGATGAGCCCATGGCCAGCACAGCCCCCATCGTCACCGTGATTTACGGCCAAGACGGTTTGGGCGACCGCTCCTACAACGATCTTATTTACCTGGGAGTGGAAGAGGCCGCTACAGAGCACGGCCTGCGTACCGTAGAACTGTCGCCCACCAGCTACGAGGAAGGCAGGGACTATCTGGAGAACATGTTCCAGACGGTCAAAAGCAACAGGGACACCATTCCCCACCTGTATATCGTAGCTGCGGCGGGCTATGACGGTTACATTCGCCAGAACAGTTCCGTCTTCGACGGCAATCCCTACGCCGACCTCCTGTACCTGGAGACACCGGAGCCTCTCGCTTCCGGCGGCTCCACGCTCTATCTGCCCTATTACGGGGCCATGTACGAAGGCGGCGCCCTCTGGCCAGCCATCAGCGATCATGCCACACTGATCATCTCCAATCCCGAGGACCTGACGGTGGCCGGGGCTGCCAAGGGTTTCTCCGACGGCTTCTATACCGACTACTACAAGGTCGAATACGATGATACGTATCTGGTGCCGTGGGAAAAGCATCTCGAAACCATCTATTTAGCCGAGCATTCCGGTCAGGGTTATAACATTGCCGATACCACGGCCCTCCGCATCATCAGCGAGGCCAGCGGCACCATTGTCCCCATCTGCGGTGGTGCCGGCTACACCATGATGTATCTCTGCGAAATCACAAATATTAACGATTATATGGGGATAGACGTAGAGAAGTTCTCCTGGAACTGCGATATGTCCATCCTCAAGCATATCGACCGCGCCGTTGGGCTCTGCATCGGCCAGTGGCTCTCGCCGGAAGGCATGCCCAGGCATCAGGTATTAGGACTGAAAGAAGGCTACACCGGCGTGAAGATTAATCCCAATATTGATGACTATTATAAACCTTTTATAGAGACCTATCTCACCGAGGAAATGCGCCGGCAGATTCACGAGGACGCCATCAGAAAGGAGGAAGAGTATGAAAAGAGGTAAGATGTCAGATGCAAGATGGCTGATGTGGTTGTGTGCATCATGCCTGATGTTGCTTGCCGCCTGCTCGAAAGAGGAGGACAAGATTGTTTATAAGACGCAGCACCGGTGGGTGGACAAGAAGGTGGCGGTGGTCTATCCCAACCGCAACTCCATTACCAAGGCGCAGCTGGAGCGCACGGCCCAGTGGTTTCTGGACAACTATCAGGAGGCCCAGCTCGCTACGGACGTCTGCGTGCGCCTGCACTTGGACTGGTATGACGAACTCACCGCCAACCTGGAAACCCTGAGTGAGAAACTGGCCAACGATACCAGCGTGGTGGCCATCGTGGGTCCCTTCAACAGCAAAAACCTGGATGTCTTTGCCCGGGCCTGTCAGCAGACCGAGAAGCCGCTCATAGCACCCACGGCCACCAGCGAGGAAATCATCCGCCGCTATGCCGTGCCTACGCAAACCGGTACGCGAGACGTGCGCCCCTTCCTCTGGTCGCTCACAGAGAGCGACGTGGCTTTTACCGAGGTTATGATGACGGCCTATGCCACCCTCATGCAACAATTGTACTTCCTGGTTCCCTCGGCCTACGTCCTGTCGCCGGACAACGTTTATGGCAAAACCTTCTTCGACTGGACACCCTTCCAGGCCGAGAACCTGGGTATCACCATTGCGGACAATAAGCAGTACATCTCCACCAGCTATCTGCTTGAGGAGATGGAGTCCATTCTTTATAAGCCGTTTGACGACCTGTCCTCACTGGCCCAAAGCTCTTTCTGCGTCATCGAGAACATCGATCAACTGGTTAGGGTGGTCGCCCTGCGCCGCGCGTGGTACCTCGATTTCTGGGATATACGCGAAAGTTACGGTTTACCTGACGACATACATGCCGATGACCCGGTGTTCGACGGCTTGGCCACCCAGATAGAGTCCATGCGTCGCACATGGTTCGCTTTCAGCGACTTCAGCCAGGAGGAAATCGACGCCCTGACCGACCGAATGATCGCTGTCCTCGAAGAAACCCAAGGCTTCTCTCCCTATGCCGACCCTACTACGGGATTCGAAATGAGCTATGAGGGGCACTTTGGCGTCAGCCCCACCTTCGAGGAGTGCAAGTTCTACGACGGCCTTCTGCTGGCCGGACTCGCCTGCCATAAGATGGCCGTGGAGAATAAACCGGAGTCTGAGGATAACATGGAGCGGAACATTGCTTTCAACCAGGCTATCTACGAACTCACATTTCCCAATACCGACGCCAGCCTGAGCGCTACCATCTGGAATGCTACCGCCATGCAGCTTTACCTGAGCCAGCTTGATAAGGGTCAGGTTCCGCAGTTCCGTGGAGCCTCGGGCAACATTGCCTTCGACGCCGAGAGTTGCGCCGCCGCTTCCGGTACCACCTATGTACACTGGCAGATTCTGGGAGGCAAAATCAATAAAATCCGCTACTTCAGCTCCAAGGGCAACCACCGTACCGGTGAGGCCACTGTGGCATGGAAGTATCTATACGACGAGAACGTAGCCCAGCAGCGCTTCGCCCAGCAGGCGCAGGATCAGGATGCCGGCATCGATTACGTGCCGCTTACCGGGCAGTACGCCCTGCTGGTGCATGCCAGTACGGAGTTCAAGAACTACCGTCACCTCTCCGATGTTCTCAGCGTCTATCAGCAGCTCAAGCGCAACGGCTTTGACGACGACCATATCATCCTCATCGCCGACCGTTCCGTGGCCGATGATGCGAAGAACCCTGAGCCCGGCACCATCCGTGCCACGGAGGATGGCCCGGACCTCATGTCGGGTGTCAAAATTGACTACGACGCCGCAAAGCTTACGTCTGACGATGTCATGAGCATTCTCAAGGGCCAGCGCAGCGACAAACTGCCCGTGGTGGTCCCGCCCGGTGCCGGCCACAACGTATTCCTTTACTGGAGCGGACACGGCCGCAGCCTGAATCACGGCGGTGCCAATGAATTCCAGTGGCGTGAGACACCCCACCACCAGGGCGTCACCGCCCAAGTCCTGCTCGAGACCGTCGCGGCCATGCAGAGCGAAAAGGCTTTCCGTAAGCTTCTCATTGTGGCCGAACCTTGCTATGCCGAGTGCGTGGTAACGGACCTCGAAGGCATCCCCGGCGTGCTTGCCATGACCGGCGCCAACGCCCAGGAACAGTCCTGGGCCGATAATTGGAATCCCACCGGCTCGTTCTGGATGAGCGACCGCTTCACGCAGAACTTCGTGACGGCCATCACCGAGACCCCGGACATCACCTACCGTGACCTCTACCTCTATTGCGCCCAACACACGCTGGGCTCCCATGCCCGCGTGGTGAACGCCGCCCATTTTGGCAACCTTTACCACACGGGCCCGGCAGAGTTCATCAAGAAATAATCGGGCAAATTGTGAAAAACGCGACTTATATGTGTAATAACGAACTGTACGAGATTCCCACGACAGAAGTGGTGGAAGTGAAAATTGAAGGCGTGGTCTGCCAAAGCGCTGACTTGAACGCTGCTTTACAGGACTACGAAAATATTAGCGTCCAAGACTGGTAGTTAACCATTTAATACGATGAAAGCCATGAAACAGACCATGAAAAATCTGAGCATAGCCGCCTTCGTAGCAGTGGGCGCTATCATGCTGGGTTGCAACAAGCTGGAAGAGAATACGCAACCCAAGCAGAAGGAGAATATTGTTACGATGACCACCACCATCGGATTGGGTGAGTCCACCAAGGCCCTGACCGCCGCCGGTGTGAAGACCTTTGCCGAGGGCGAGCAGATTGCCGTTATTTATAAGAACACCAGCGACCAGACGGTGAAAGCCACAAGCTATGCCCTGACAGCCGGCGACATTTCCGGAACGGGCGCTCAAGAGAACAAGACAGCGACATTTACCGTGGTGCTGGAGAATCCAGAAGCGGGAACCATCTCCTACGTTTATCCGGCTGCCATGGCCAATGACGACGGGACAATGGCTTCCATCGCTGCACAGGACGGTTCGCTGTCCTCTCTGTCCGGCAATCTGGACTACAGCTACTGGACTGGCAGCTGGGATGGCACTTCGCTGCCCGGAGGCGAAACGCTTACCAACCAGCTTGCCATCTGCAAGTTCACCATCAAGGACGGCAGTACGGACATCACCGGCAACGTTACCGGCCTTTATGTGGAAAACGGTTCGGACGTGTATCGCATTGTTCGCACGGCTGCTGAAGGCCCTATCTATGTGGCCATGCTGCCCGTCACTACCGGCGACATCGTTTTTGCAGCCACCGACGGGTCGCATTATTATGAGAAGACCGTATCGGGAAAGGCACTGGCGGCCGGCAAAATGTATCCCATCAACCTGTCAATGGTTCAGAATTCGACCGTCAATCTCTCGAAAATAGTGACCGACTACACGGTGCAGGACGGCGAAACGCTGACCGGAACACTTGTCGGCAACCATCAGATCATCATTAATGACAACGCCACCGTGACACTCAACAATGTGACCATCCACAGCACCGCTTACGATGCAATCAAATGCCTGGGCAGTGCCACCGTTGTTCTGGCCGACGGCACGACAAACACGCTGACCACAGCAGAAGTACAACATAGGAATGCTCTGCATGCTGGTGATTATAATACGACGCTCACCATCCAGGGCAATACGGGCAAACTGACGGCCAAATCATACGGATTGTACAGTGGCGGCATTGGCGGTGGATATAATAACACATACCCCGGAAGTGGCAACATCACCATCGAGGGTGGCATCATTGAAGCCTCAGGTGCCACTGGTTCCGCAGGCATTGGTGCCGACGAATGGTCAAGATGTAACACCATCACCATCACTGGCGGTAACATTACTGCCACTGGCGGATGGGGTGCTGCCGGCATAGGCGGTGGAAGTCATGATTATTATGATACCTTCGCAAATATTATTATCAGCGGTGGTATCATCAATGCTACTGGTGGTAATGGTGCCGCTGGAATTGGAAATGGCTATAACCAAAAAGATACAGGAAAAAACATTACTATCACAAGAGGTATAACCAGCGTGACTGCTACGAAGGGAGGAACAGAGGCCGGCTTTGAAAACGCCGTTCCCATCGGTGCCGGTCATAATAGTAGTATTGGCAATGTGACCTTTGGATGTTACATCGCATACAACGGTTCTGCATGGTCGCCCGACCCGATGGTGTCAGGCAGATATGGCGGCTTGGATGTCGTCATCTCCGGCGACACGTGGACGCTGACGCCATACCAAGGCACATTCACCGTCAACGGCAGCGGCAAAAAGGTCATCTTCTCGCCGGGCGTGCTGCAGTACAAGGCTACTGAAGCCACCTACAAATGGCGGTTCGCTGAGAATCAGTGGGACAGGACCACTAACACCAGCAATGACTCATGGACTAACCACTTCGGTTGGAGTACTTGGACAGGTGACTCACCCACGCCCAACAAGCAAAGCACCACCGCAAGCGAATACAGCGGCCATGGTGACTTTAGCAAGGAGTCCGAATTGGCCAATCCAATCCACAGAGGTTACGACTGGTACACGCTCTCAAGGGATGAGTGGAAATACCTGTTTGACCACCACACCTATGGTGCTGCCCAGGTGCATGGTATGAATGGTGTGATTGTCCTGCCCGACGGAATGACCTCGGCCACGGGCTTCATACCGGGTATGGAGGGATTTAAGAACGTGAGCAACGATAATTGGGCTGCGATGGAAGCCGACGGCGCCCTGTTCCTGCCCGTTGCCGGTTCCCGCAGTGGTCTCAGCATCAGTAATGAAAACTACAACGGCTACTATTGGTCCATAACCGGTGAAAAGAGTTATAAGGCTTACGGCCTGTACTTTGATTTATCTGACCTGAAAGCGGACGAAATACCTGAAGGTTACGCCAACCGTCACCTGGGCAAGTTGGTACGCCTGGTCCACAATGTAGATTAACTCTTGACCTTTAATAAGAGATATGAAAAAACCATTCTGGATAATAATTGCAGTATTGTTTGCGCTCATCGCCTGCAACAAGGAAGATAATATTAAAGTGGGTGAACTGACGCCTGAGACGCTGCAGGGGCTCTGGGTGGCAGACAATGCCGACAGCGGCACGGACGGCGACCGTACGTGGACGCGCACGGTGGAGGACTACCAGTTCCTGTCCGACGGCACGGGCTACTACGAGAGCTACCAGCTGGACGGCAATAAGTATGTGAAGGCTACTTCCGTCCGTGATAAAGGCGCGCTACACTACACCATCAGCGGCAACACGGTGACCGTGAAGGGCGACGAGAACAACATGACGCAGATTCTCTCTTACGCCGACGGCAAACTGACTGCGCAGGGCAAGACCTGGCAAAGGGCTACGGAGGAGCAGAAGACGCTGGTGGACCAGCTCTACGCCGACTGGCAGGGGGCCAACTCCGTCAGCGACGAAATCGCTTACGTCTGCTACACGTGGGACGGCCTCCAGTTGGTGAAGGAGACGGTCGTGGAGAAACCACAAGGCTGTCTGAATCATATTGATGAGTCACAGGATGATCGGACCCTGTCCGGCACCTGGTATGTCACTGGCGAACATGATATCGACGATGTCGTTTTATATGTTGAGAAAGGCAAAACGCTGAACATCGTCCTTTGCGACGGCGCCAGCCTTACAACGGGCAATATCATGGTAAACGGCGAGGGCACCACGTTGCGCATCTTCGCGCAGGAGCTTGGAACGGGCAAACTCCACATCAATGATGAGATTGATGCTCCCAGCATTGGCCCAGGTGGTCAGAATGCTGACAGTGGCGGTGTAATCGAGATTCATGGTGGTAATTTGACACAAGACGATTCGGATCAGAACCCCGCCATCGGTAACTATGCTGTAATGCTTACGCATTATGATTTGAAAAGAATTGCCATTTACGGAGGCACTTTGAATCTAAAAGGCGACGCTGCCGGCATCGGAGGTCATTTTTATCATTCAGTTATCCCGACAATTGACATCTACGGCGGCGACATCACCGCCCGGAGCCTTGATAATGACGCAGGCATCGGCGGCTACTCGAGTGATAACTTATCAATCAGCATCTACGGTGGCACGGTCCGGGCATACGGAGGCAGTGGCGGAGCAGGTATTGGTAACCGTGAAGGTGCCCCCAGGGACGGTGGTGGCGTTTATATCTTCGGCGGCACTGTCACTGCCAGGGGTGGCATGGGGGCTGCCGGCATCGGCGGCGGCGACAGAAATTATGTTGATGTCTATATACACGGTGGTACGGTGAATGCCTACGCCGGTAACGATGGCGCCGGCATCGGTGGCGGCGAGGATGGCGACAGCGTTTACATCACCATCTTTGGTGGTGTCGTCCGTGCCTACGGCGGCCGCAACCCCGACGGCAGCAGCAGCAACGGCTACGGCGCGGGCATCGGCAGCGGACAGGACGGTAGCGTCAACAAAATCATCATCAAGGGTGGCGATATCGAGGCCTACGGCGGCATGGATGCGGCGGGCATTGGTACAGGCGAGGAATATAGAATACAAGGCATCAACTCGGGCACAATTGAAATCCATGGCGGCAGGGTCTACGCTAAAGGCGGTGGCTACGGCGCAGGCATCGGAAGCGGACAGGACGCCAGCGTCGGCACCATCAGAATCTATGGCGGCGATGTGACAGCCTACGGCGGCGAGGATGCAGCGGGCATCGGCACAGGCGAGGAATATGAAAGGGACGGCATCATCTCGGGCACAATCGAAATCTACGGCGGCAAGGTCTATGCCTATGGCAAGGGCTATGGTGCCGGCATTGGTGCCGGCGAGGACGCCACCTTCGGCGTAATTGGAATTTCCGGTGGTTACGTGGAAGCCCATGCCGGCAGCGACTGCGGCAACTGGAGCGGCGGCATCGGCGCCTACCACGAGGAACATGAGGATGGCTGCCACATTGGCTGGGCCGGCTGGGAGCGCATCTGGATCGGCGCATGCATGAGGCTCTGGACTTACTCGCCCTACAACGGGTACTGGGAGAATGTGCACTACACGGAGAACTGGTGGGACTTCGTTCACCAGCGTCCTTGGGTTGCCTTCGGTGAATGCAACCACGTAGACGGAGCATACGACATAACGAACTGCCCATACTGCCACTCATACACCCTTCAGCTGAAGTAAAAGTGAAAAAAACAATAGATACATGAATTATTAATAATCAAAAGAAATGAACAAGGTTTATTACGAGAAACCGGCGATGGTTGTCATCGAAGTGAATCCGTTGCACATTATGAGTGGAAGTCCACTCACAACATCAAGCGAAAGCGTGGATGACTACATCTTACAGGACGAACAAATCTGGTAATTTACCCATGAAGACGAGCAAAACAATGAGAAAGACTATCTGTCTTAGCATGGCTGCCCTCGCACTTGTGGGCGCAACGATGACCAGCTGCTCCCGCGATAACAGCGTCTTTGAGGAAGAGCAGCAGCAGGGCGTGAAAGACAGCGGCATAGTAACCCTCAAGACTACCATCAGTATGGACGGCGACGAGACTCGTGCGCTGACTGAAAACGGCGTGAAGACCTTTGCCCCAGGCGAGCAGATAGCTGTAATCTACACCAACTCCAGCGACGAGACGGTGAAGGCAGTGAGTGTGGCTTTGACGGAAGACGACATAGCAGACGGCAGCAAGTCGGCAAGTTTCACCGTGACACTTGATAATCCGAAGGCAGGAACAATCAAATATGTCTATCCTGCTGTTATGGCCAACGATGACGGCACGATGGCAAATATCTCCACGCAGGACGGTACTCTGGAATCCCTTTCTAAAAACTTGGACTATTGCTTCTGGTCAGGCGAATGGGACGGCACCGCTCTTCCGGAAGGCAAAAAACTGGGCAACCAGCTTGCCATCTGTAAGTTCACCGTCAGGAGTATCAGCGGCAACGACGTCACCAGCTCCCTCTCGTCCTTCAGCGTCAGCGACGGCACGAACACATACAACGTTACGCCATCGTCGCTCTCTACCATCTATTTGGCTATGCTGCCTGTGAACAATGCCAACCTGACTTTTACCCTTATAGGCACCGACATTGTTGAGAAGAAGGTAAACGGCAAGACGCTCGAAGCCGGCAAAATGTATCCTATCACCGTGTCGCTGATTCCAAGCAGCAATGAGATTTACTACATCCGTCATTCATGGAACGGCAGCGAAGTTGTTTCAGAATTGGTTTACGAGCCAGCGCAGGGCTGTTTGAATGATATTGATAATGAGGATAAAACGTTCGCCCTGTCCGGCACCTGGTACGTAGCTGGCGAACATGATATAAACGATGTTAATTTGTATGTTGAGAAAGGCAAAACGCTGAACATCGTCCTTTGCGACGGCGCCTATATTGAAACAGGCAGTATTAAGGTAAACGGCGAGGGAACCACGGTGCGTATCTTCGGTCAGGCACTTGGAACGGGCAGGCTCCACCTCACAAAAGAAAGCGCTACTCCCTGCATTGGTCCTGGTAGTTATGATGTCCATACTCCTGGGGAGAGTGGCGGTACCGTCGAGATTCATGGTGGTAATTTGACGGCAGAACCTTGGCCATCTAATCCCGTTATTGGTTCAGCTGGTATGGGCACAGGATTTTATCATTATGACCTGAAAAGGATTGTCTTTTATGGCGGCACTTTCAGTGCAGAAGCCGATAGTTATTCTGCTGCTATTGGCGGCTCTTATGCTGATTCAAAAACCCCGATAATCGACATCTACGGTGGTGACATCACTGCTACGGGTAGTGATGCACCAGGTATTGGCGGCGGTACGAAAACTGCACCGTCTGAGATTAACATCTACGGCGGCACAGTCAGGGCCTACGGCGGTGCAGACTCGGCTGGTATCGGTAACTGCGAAACAGCCCCCAAAGGCGTTGGTGTAGTTAATATCTATGGCGGTACTGTCATTGCTCAGGGCGCCATGGCTGCGGCAGGCATCGGCGGCGGCGACAAAAGTCATATTGAAGCCATCAATATCTACGGCGGCACGGTGAATGCCTACGCTGGTAACGACGGCGCAGGTATCGGCGGCGGCGAGGACGGCGACAGCGGCGATATCAACATCTATGGCGGCACAGTCTATGCCTATGGTGGCAAAAAATATGACGGTAGCAGCAACGACGGCTACGGCGCTGGTATCGGCAGCGGACAGAACGGCAATGTCAACAACATCAAAATATATGGTGGTAACGTTCACGCATACGGCGGCATGGATGCTGCGGGCATCGGCACCGGCGAGGAATACGGTACGGACATCAACTCAGGAACAATTGAAATCCACGGCGGCACTGTTTACGCAGAAGGCAAGGGCTACGGCGTCGGCATCGGTGCTGGTCAGGATGCCACCTTCGGTGTACTTGGAATTTCCGGCGGCCGCGTAGATGCTCACGGCGATCCAAATTACTGTGGACCATGGAGCGGTGCCATTGGTGCCTACCACTCCTCACATTCTGATGGCTGCCACATAGGCTGGGCCGGCTGGGAACGCATCTACATCGGCAAAGGCATGAGGCTTTGGACCTATTCGCCAAATGTTGGTGGCGTCGAGAATGTGACCATCAACCTCAGTTGGTGGAACTACGTACACGAACGTCCGCAGGTTGCCTTCGGCGAGTGTGACCATGCCGGATACACCGAGGATACATGCCCGTTCTGCTACCGCACGACCCTTCAGCTGAGGTAAAAAAGGGGAAGAACCTTAAATAAAAAACTAATTAACAAAATAATAAGGTATATGAAAAAACTTTTCTGGATCCTGACCGTTGCATTGCTTGCTTTCACCGCATGCGACAACAAAGAAAGACCCTCCAGCGACCCCGAGGGCATTGCCATGATTGTAAAGAATGGCAGTATTGAGTATTTTCGCCAGATAGAGACATCGTTCCGCAGCACCTGCCAGGAGAAGGGTCTCGAGGCCTATTATTATTGCACGTCCTCGGAGACGGCCTACCAGGAGCAACTGGCTGCCGTTAAAGAACTTCGCAGAGTGGGACGGAAAGCGCTGAAAGGCATCATCTTCGCGCCTGCTTATGGAATCAATGGGGAGAACGCCGAGGCCGAAGTAGCCGCCCTGGCCCAGGAGCGGGGTATTCCCGTCGTCATCCTCGATTCCCCCGTCAAGGCCAACGGCCCGCTGGCTTCTTACCCCTATGTCGGCACGGACAATGCCGCCGCCGGCGAGGCAATGGCCAAGGTGGTTAAGGCCGATAAAGTGGCTGCTTTCGCCCTGATCAACAGCCCGGGCATCGAGCGCGCCACGGCTTTCAAGGCCCTGAAGCCCGACGCCGAGGTCTTCCGTGTGGGTGATACTTGCGTCGACGAAGTGAAGGCCGTGCTGGACAAATACGACGATTTCGTATTCTTCAATGGTAACGACCTCATGGACGCCCTCCCCATGCTAAAGGCCGCCGGTAAGCGCGTCTACACCTTCGATGTGTATGGCGAGTTCCTGGATGAACTGATTGCAGGAAGCCCGTGCCTCAGGGGCGTGATGGCCCAGAATACCTTCGCCATGGCCCGCAAGGCCGTGGAGACCGTGCTATCCAGTTCCAAACAAGGTGTGATGGTTCCGACTTTCTACATCACCACCGCCACCCTCGATGCTGAAGAGGCTCAGCCCTTCCTCGAATTCTACGGCAAGCGGGTTCCCGACCTTAACGTGGCCCAGAAGATTATCGGCAAGTGGATGCAGGTCGAGACCGACGGCGCTCCCACGCTTACCAACAAAAAAACTGTTACCACTTTCTACTCCACGACTCTGGCCACCGTCAGCATGTCGCGTGAAACGCGCAGCTCCAGAACAATATGGAACAACGACCAGGAGTATGAAGTCCAGATTAAAGGCAACAAGGTGACTCTCACCCGCCAGGTTAATGAGAACACCACTCTTGTCAACGAGTATATCATCACGGGCATCAACGACACTGAGATGATTTGTAATTTCCGGCGCTGGACCAATCATGGCGAGGATAGACCCGAAGAAAATTGGCAGGTCGTTCGGTTCAAGAAGGTCGAGGCCGATTTTCGCTCTGCCATCATCGGAATGTGGGAGGGCCGCTGCACCAGCGAGGGTTCTGAATTCGACGACGGAAAGTTACATCGCTGGGCGTATACGGAAGACGGTAACTTTATTTACTATGTCCAGAACAACGAGGGCAAATGGGTGCCCAGCCAGAATACGCTGAACGAGTACTTCGTGGATGGCAACCTCCTCTGCACCCGCTGGGTAGACAACGGCGAGGAATACCGCGAGTGGTGGGAAATTGACATCGACGATGACAAGATGAACTGGACCGCCCTGCGCCAGAACCCTGGCGGGGAACCTTTCACCGTCACCTTCGAAATGACCCTGGTGCCCGGCATCGCGCTCATCGCAAAAGGCGGGCAGATCGATTACTGGCGTCAGATAGAGACCGCGTTCCGCAGTATCTGCCAGGACAAGGGATTCAATGCGTATTACAGCTCCACATCGGCCGATAACGCTTATTATGAGCAGATTGCCGCCGTGGAAGAACTGAGCAGGTGTAGAGAGGATGCGCTGAAGGGAATCATTTTCGCGCCCTGCTATGGGCCTGACGGACAAAGTGCCGAGGAAGAGGTGGCCGCCCTGGCCAGTGAACGCGGCATCCCCGTTATTATCCTCGACGTCCCCGTTTCGACCACGAGCCCGCTGGCTTCCCGCCCCTTCATCGGCACCGATAACACCGCTGCCGGTAAGGCTCTGGCCGAGAATGTGACGGCCGACAAGGTGATTGCCTTTGCCAAGGTGAACACCCCGGGTGTCGAACGCGCCCAGGCCTTCATGACGGTGAAGCCCGAAACCGAACTGATTACCGTGTCCGAATCGGCCGTCAGTGAAGTGGAGGCTGCCCTCGGCGATTACGATGATTTCGTATTCTTCAACGGCAGCAACCTCGTCGACGTGCTGGCCACGCTCAAGGCCGCCGGCAAGCGCGTCTATACCTTTGATATCTACGGAGACTTCCTGGATGAACTCATTGCCGGGGGTACGTGCCTTCAGGGCATTATGGCGCAGAACACCTTCGCCATGGCCCGCAGGGCTGTGGATGCCGTGCTGGCCGACTCCCAGCAGGGACAGTTCGTGCCCGCGTTCTACATCACCACCTCCAACATCACTTCCCCCGACGTCCTGCCCTACCTCCAATACTACAACAAACTGGACTAAATGATATAGTAAGAGATCTATGAAAAAACTATTCTGGATAGTTTCCGTTGCAATCATTGCATTCAGTGCATGCAACATAAATGAGAAAACGGAGGATCCCCTGACTCCGGAGATGTTGGCCGATCTTTGGGTTACTGAGTATACAGAGAGCGGCAGGGATGGCGACATCACGTGGACACGTGTGGTGGAGGACTACCAGTTCAACGCCGACGGCACGGGTTACTACGAGTGCTACCTGCTGGACGGAAATGAATATGTAAAGGCCACATCTGTCCGCGACAACGGCGCGCTTCACTTCACCATCACGGATTATTTTGTCACGGTAAAGGGCGATAAGGGCAATTGGACTCAGACGCTGGCCTATGTGGACGGCATCTTGACGACGGAACAAGGCAAGGCCTTCCAAATAGCGACCACAGAGCAGCAGACGCTTGTGGACCAGCTCTACGGCGACTGGCAGGCGGCGAACTCGGGCGAGGAAATAGAGGGCGTAGACCTTTCCAAGGTCACCAGAGGGATGACCCTCCTGGACGGAGACGTGGTCTTCGGCACGCTGGCTGCCAACGTTCGGGTGACCATTGAGGCCGATGCCACGGTGACTCTGGCGGGTGCGACCATCAACGGAATACATGACGACAAGTACAACTGGGCGGGCCTCACTTGCCAGGGAAATGCCACCATCATCCTGAAGGACGGAACCACAAACACCGTGACGGGCTTCTATGAGGATTATCCCGGCATCTTTGTGCCGACGGAAAGCACCCTGACCATTCAGGGCGAATCCGAAGGTACGGGTCTCCTTGTCGCCACCAGCAACGGCTACGGAGCCGGTATCGGCGGCGGCTTTGATCTTTCTTGCGGTAACATCGTCATCGAAGGTGGAACCATCGAGGCCACGGGCCGCGGAACGGCATCTGGCATAGGCGGCGGGGAGGATGCAGCCTGTGGTGACATCCACATTGTCGGCGGAACTGTAACGGCCAAGGGTGGAAAAGCTGCGGCCGGTATCGGCACAGGTGGTGATGAGTCCTCTTCCTGTGGCAGTATCACCGTTGAGAAAACCATCAACGGCCTTAGGGCTTCGAAGGGCCAGAAAGCCCGCAATAGCATAGGTGCCAGCGATGGAGGAACCTGCGGCCCTGTTACCATAGGTGGACTTTTATTCAAGGATGGCGTCAGCACCGAATCGTACCATTATCGCGGTGGGGCGGGCATTATTGTTCCCTCTATGTTCACTGTCAATGGCAATGGCAAGCAGGTTATCTTCTCCCAAGGCAATCTGCAGTACCAGGCGTCTACGAACACCTGGCGTTTTGCCGTGAACCAGTGGGAATGTATCGGCAATGACAATGTAAATATATCCTCTACCTATGACGGTTGGATTGACCTCTTCGGATGGGGCACCAGCGGAATAGATTATGACGGACATGCCGTCTGTTATCAGCCTTGGAGCACTACGCAAGACGTCACTTATTATTATCCATATAATAATTCATACACTGCGTGTCTGTACGACGGAGGCTCTAACGCAGGCAAGGCAGACTGGGGTTATAACGCCATCAGCAACGGCGGCAACCGGACGGGTATGTGGAGGACATTAAAGTGGGATGAGTGGACCTATGTGTGTAACGACCGTACTACAGGCAACTGTGTGAAGGATTCTAACAATGCCCGCTACACCTTTACTACTATTTACCTGGGGGAGATGGGTAACAGTACGGGTATCTTCGGTGTCCTTCTGTTCCCGGATCATTACGCGGGCCCGGATGATGATATCTCCGGCGTCTTGTCCTGGGGTAACTTTAACACACCCGGCTACTGTGATACGAATTGTACGATCGAGGGATGGCGGGCCCTGGAGAATGCCGGTTGTGTGTTCTTCCCTTTTTCCGGCCAACGGTTTGTAACGAGAGTGGAAGGCGTTCGTCTCGACGGGCGTTACTGGAGCAGCACAGCCTTAAATGACAGGACCTGCCGCGTAATGGTTTTCATGGGTAACGCTGTGAGGTGGGAATCCTATCCCAGGTGGCACGGCTTGGCTGTCCGTCTGGTGTATGACGTGGAGTAGCTTTGCTAATAATTACTTAAACGAATATGAAAAAACTTTTCTGGATCCTGACCGTTGCGTTGCTTGCTTTTACCGCGTGCGACAACAAAGAAAGACCCTCCAGTGACCCTGACGGCATTGCCATGATTGTCAAGAATGGCGACATGACCGACTACTCCAGGCACTACCTCACCCCCGGCAAAGAAGACATTGTCGTCACCATTGAATACGACGATTATCCCAACATCAAGACCGGCATGCCCATTGGCAGCGCCGTCTTCGACCCGGAGATGATTGCCTCCGTAGCTTCGGTGCACAACTGGCAAATCCTTAGCCAGAAGTACTTCTACAGCAACGGCCGCCTGGTCAAGGCCAGTACCGAAGGCCTTTCCATCATCTCCAACACCTATTACACCTACAGTGACGGCACCACGGGAAAAGAGGAATAAAAAATAGATTTGCAGAGGTCCCGGGGATTGGTTAACTTTGTAAGAATTGAAACAATAAAAGTCACTATATGGCAGAATTCAAATACGCACCTATGTTTCAGTTGGGTAAGGATACCACTGAATACTACAAGATTCCCGGCTCCGAGAAACTCGTTTCCACCGGAGAGTTCGAAGGCCACAAGATGCTCAAAGTGAGCCCCGAGGCCCTTACGCTGGTGGCCCAGCAGTCTTTCCACGACTGCCAGTTCATGCTTCGCCGCGCCCATAACGAGCAGGTGGCGGCCATCCTGAAGGACCCCGAGGCCTCCGACAACGACAAGTATGTGGCCCTGCAGTTCCTGCGCAATGCAGAGACTTCTGTAAAGGGCGTGCTTCCCTTCTGCCAGGACACCGGTACCGCCATTATCCACGGTGAAAAGGGCCAGCAGGTATGGACGGGTTTCGAAGACGAGGAAGCCTTGAGCCTGGGTGTTTTCAACACCTATACTAAGGAGAATCTCCGTTACAGCCAGAACGCCCCTCTGGATATGTACAACGAGGTTAACACCAAGTGCAACCTCCCCGCCCAGATTGACATCGAGGCCATCGGCGGCGACGAGTATCATTTCATTATGGTGGCAAAGGGTGGCGGCAGCGCCAACAAGACGTACTTCTATCCTATGACCAAGGCCACCATCCAGAACGAAGGAACCCTCATTCCTTTCCTGGTGGAGAAGATGCGTTCCCTGGGTACGGCAGCCTGCCCTCCCTACCACATCGCCTTCGTGATTGGCGGCACATCGGCCGAAAAGAACCTCCTCACCGTGAAGCTGGCCAGCATCAAGTTCTATGACAACCTGCCAACCACCGGAGACGAGACCGGCCGCGCCTTCCGCGATATCGACCTCGAAGAAAAGCTCCTGAAAGAGGCCCAGAAGATTGGTCTGGGCGCTCAGTTCGGCGGCAAATACCTGGCCCACGACATCCGCGTGGTACGCCTTCCCCGTCATGGTGCCAGCTGCCCTATCGGCATGGGCGTAAGCTGCAGCGCAGACCGCAACATCAAGTCCAAGATCAACGCCGACGGCGTCTGGATCGAGAAGATGGACACCAATCCTTCGGAACTTATTCCCGAAGAGCTCCGTCGTCCCGGCGAGGGCCCGAAGGGCATTGAGATAGACCTGGACAAAGGCATTGACTCTGTCCGCGCAGAGCTCACCAAGTACGAGGTGGGTACCCGTGTGAACCTGAAGGGCACCATCATCGTGGCTCGTGACATCGCCCACGCCAAGCTCAAGGCCCGCCTGGACGCCGGAGATGAGATGCCTGCCTATTTCAAGGATCATCCCATCCTCTATGCCGGTCCGGCCAAGACTCCGGAAGGGTACCCTTGCGGCTCCATGGGCCCCACCACGGCCAACCGTATGGATCCGTATGTGGATGAGTTCCAGGATCACGGCGCTTCCCTGGTCATGATTGCCAAGGGCAACCGTTCCAAGGTGGTGACCGATGCTTGCCAGAAGCACGGAGGTTTCTACCTGGGTACCATCGGCGGCGTAGCTGCCGTTCTCTCCCAGAGCAGCATCCGCAGCATCGAGTGCGTTGAGTATCCCGAACTGGGCATGGAAGCCATCTGGAAAATCACGGTGGAAGACTTCCCGGCCTTCATCCTGGTGGATGACAAGGGCAATGACTTCTTCAAATCCATTGGATTGTAATTGTCATACCGAGCGAAGCGAGCGTATCCCAAAAAGACACACTAATCACTATCCGATATGAAAAAATACGTATGCAACATTTGCGGGTACATTTATGACCCCGCCGTGGGAGACCCCGACAGCGGTATCGCTCCCGGAACTGCCTTTGAAGCCATCCCCGCCGACTGGGTGTGCCCCGTCTGCGGCGTAGGCAAGGACGATTTCTCTCCCGCAGAATAAATCGGCCCGTCTTACAATAAAACCCGGTCACGCGACCGGGTTTTTTCTTTTATTGGAGGTTGCCTTGTAAGCATCCGACGAAGTACGTGTAAGTGGCACGGAGCTATATGCAAGTAGCAGCAACTTTTCCGAAGTTCCGGTAAGTTGCTGCCACTTTCGCTTAGTTGCATGCTACTCGCTGCAAGTCGCTGCGACTTTCTGCCAGTT
>JAFPGC010000004.1 GCA_017423025.1 Bacteroidales bacterium | reverse complement strand
GAGGTTGTGTACCAGGAGGATTGGGGCCTGCGTCAGCTCGCTTATCCCATCCAGCACAAGACCACAGGTTTTTATTACCTGATCGAGTTCAAGGCCGACAGCCAGTTCGTTGCCACCCTCGAAACCCAGTATCACCGTGACGAGCGTATCATCCGCTTCCTCACCGTCGCTCTCGACAAGGATGCCGTCGCATACGCCGAAAAGCGTCGCGCCAACAAGGCTGCCAAGGCTGCTCCCGCTGCCGAAGCTCCCGCTGCTGAATAATTAAGGAGGACAAAATTATGGCAAACGAAAACAAAGAAATCCGCTATCTGAATCCCCCGACCGTGGAGGTTCGCAAGAAGAAATACTGCCGTTTCAAGAAGGCCGGTATCAAGTATGTAGATTACAAGGATCCTGAGTTCCTCAAGAAGTTCCTCAATGAGCAGGGTAAGATTCTCCCTCGCCGCATCACCGGTACTTCCCTGAAGTTCCAGCGCAAGGTTGCCCAGGCCATCAAGCGTGCCCGCTCCCTCGCCCTTCTTCCGTATGTTACTGACCTCCTTAAATAATCTGCCTTATGGAAATTTTGCTCAAGAAAGATGTAGCCAATCTGGGCTACGCCGGTGAGATCGTAAAGGTAAAGGCCGGTTATGCCATGAACTATCTGGTGCCCCAGGGCTTCGCCACCGTGGCCACCGAGTCCGTGAAGAAGCAGCACGCCGAGACTCTTCGTCAGCGCGCCCACAAAGAGGCCAAGCTGGTTGCGGATGCCGAGGCTCTTGCTACCACTATTAATGCCCAGACCGTTGAGGTTAAGGTGAAAGTTTCCGAGAGCGGCAAGCTCTACGGCAGCGTTACCACCATGGACCTCGCCGAGGCTCTGAACGCCAAGGGTCTGAACATTGACAAGAAGGACATCACCATCCTCGCCGGTGAGGTGAAGGAAGTTGGTGAGTATGAGGCCGCCGTCAAGGTTTACAAGGCCATCAAGGGTACCTTCAAGTTTAACGTTGTCGCGGAATAAATCCTGCAACAACGCCAAACATAATAGCCTGCCAGATGGCAGGCTATTATTATTTTACCCACGTCGCCCCCTCCCAACCCTCCCCTCGGGGGAGGGCTCGGCGTCAGAAGACGCCGAGCCCTTCGCTCATCAAACTATTACTATATAAACTAAGACCGGCTCGAAAGAGTCGGTCTTAGTTTCTTTTATTATTTCTTGTAGTACTCGATGAAGGGCATGACGTTGGGGTCGAGGAGGTTGTCGCTGGTGATGTAGAATGTGGGGACCAGTTCTCCTTCCTTGGCGGCGGCCAAGGCGGCTTCCACGGCCTTGCGGGTCATGAGGAAGGTATTCTGTGCCATGATGCCCTTGAGGCAAGTGCTGCCTGCAATGAGTTCATCCAGGAACTCTTCGTAGACATCGAAGGTATAGACGTTCTTGCCGGCTGCCTTGAGCGTAGCATAGACCTCCAGGAGGTTGCTGCCGTTGAAGAACACGAAGTCGTCGTAGTCGTTAAGGACAGCCTCCACTTCGCTGGCGGCGCTTTCGGACACGGTGACGAGGCAGGTCTGGGGCTTCATGGCCATGAAGGCCTCTCCGCGCTCAACACCCGGGGTGTTAACCTTGGCGAAGGCGGCCACACGCTCTGCAGTCACCTCTTCAGCCAAATCTATAGCTGCACCGGTATTATCCGTGCCGATGAAGGGGTAAGAGGCCAGAGGGCCCGTTTCATTGGCGTAGGTATCGAAGATGATGACGGGAATGCCGAGCTCATTGGCCAGGGCGGCCACCTCGGCCTCGGCGTTCTCTCCATTCGGCCCGTAGCAGGGAGTGTAGATGATGCCTTTCAGAGCATCCTTTTTCAACTTGCCCAGTTCCTCCAAAGCGGCAATCTGCTCAGCATAGGCGTTATCGGCCGAAGTGCTGAAGTAGTACGGGATGACTCCTTTCTCCTGGCAGACGCTGTTGAACGTTGTCTCAATCTGCTGCCAGTAGTCAAACTGACCCGCCTTGCCGATCATGGCGATGCCGGGCACCGGCGTCATTTCAAAGGTAACGGTGGAAGGCTCGCTGCGAGGGTTCTGGCGCAGGGCGGTCCAGTTCATCTTGTCATCGTCGATGTCAATTTCCCACCACTCGCGGTATTCCTCGCCGTTGTCTACCCAGCGGGTGCAGAGGAGGTTACCGTCTACGAAGTACTCGTTGAGGGTGTTTTCGCTGGGTACCCATACGCCTGCATTGTTCTTGACATAATATACGAAGTTCCCATCTTCCTTATATCCCCAGCGGTGCATCTGGCCATCGTCGTACTCAGAACCCTGGCTGGTGCAACGGCCTTCCCACGTGCCAAGGATGGCCTCGGTGTAGTCGGCGGCAGTCTTTAAGTAGCGCGCGGTAGCTTCTCGTGAATAGACTACCGAACCGTCTTTCGTTGCGGTTACCTTGTAACTGGTAGAGAATTCTTTGTCATTAATAGCGGTTATGACGAACTCGTCCGTAACGGTTGTATTTACGTCAGGGTGGAAGATGATAGTCACCTTATTGCCACGGATGGTGACATCGGTCTCGACTTTGTTGCTCCATTGTCCGCCATCGATGCCTAACGATGCGCTCATGTAGCCTTTGGTGGTAGAGAGGAATGTGAACACCTTCTTATCGTCGGTTAGTGCCGGCTTGCCATTCAGATCGGCCTGGATCCACTTACCTATAATCTTCTCGGCCACTTTGAGGTCGGGAATCTGCTTGTTGTAGAAATGGAGGAAGGGCTGCACCTCTAAGTCGGTGAGGCTGGAAGTGCTTATGAAAAAAGGCGGAACCATCACACCCTGTTTAGAGTTGGACAGGACGGTCTCCACGGCCTTGGTGGCCATGGTGAAGGTGTTCTGCGCCATCACGCCTTTGAAGTAGGGGCTGCCGGAAATGAGCAGATCCAGGAACTGGTCATATACATCGAAGGTGTAAACGTTCTTGCCGGCGGCCATAAGGTAAGGAAGGGCGCCAACGAGGTCGTTGCCGTTGAAGAATACGAAATCGCTGTATTTGTCCAGCACGGCCTTTACTTCGTCGATGCAAGTGTCGCCAACGCGGAAGACCTCGGCGCCGGGCTTCAGGGCCTTGAAAGCCGTGGCACGCTCAATGCCGGGACTGTTGATCATGGCGAAAACGGCCACCCTGTCGGCCGATACCAACTTGGCCATTGCCTCACCGGCAGCCGTGTTGTCCGTGCCAATATAGGGGTAAGAAGCCAGCGGGCCGTTGGCCTTGACCGGTGAATCGATGATGACGACAGGAATGCCGCGCTCCCGGGCCAGGGCGGCTACCTCGGCCTCGGCGTTCTCCCCGTTGATTCCATAACTGGGCGCTAAGATAATGCCCTTCAGCGCTTTCCTTCCCAACTTGCGGAGTTCTTTAACGGCGGCCAGCTGCTCCTGGTAAGCCGTCTCCGAGGAGGTGGAATAATAGTAGGCCTCGAGACCTTTCTCCTGACAGGCGCTGCGGAATGACGTTTCAATCTGTTTCCAATAATCGATGTCGCCATTCTTGACAATCATGGCAATGCCCTCGGGATCGCCGGAGGGTCTTTCTTTGTCGTTGCACGCCGTAAGAGCGAGCAGTGCAACTGAAACAATCAGGAATAATCTTTTCATGTTCGTCTTACTAAAATGAGGTTATATATTACTAAAGATATCTTGTGCTTTCTTCAATACGCGGAAAAAGTTGCCGGACCAGATTTTGGCAATGTCTTCGTCACTGAAACCAGCCTCCAGCAGGCGCACGGTGATGTTGATGGCGTCATTATCGCCGTTGAGCCCCCAGCCGCCACCACCGCCGTCAAAGTCGCAGGAGATACCCACATGGTCTATTCCCGCCACCTTGATGCAATGCTGTAGATGCTCCATAAAGTCATCGAGGGTTGCATCGGCCTTTTGGGTGTTCATATAATCCGGAACGATATAAACCATTACCAGGCCGTCCTTTGCGGCAAGGGCGCGGAGCTGATCGTCCGTGATGTTGCGGTCGTGCTTAAATACGGCCTTGGCGCCCGAATGGGAACAGATGATAGGGGCCGAACTAAGCTCAATGCAGTCCCAGAAAGTACCACTGCTGGTATGGGAAACGTCTATCAGGATGCCACAGCGGTTCATTTCCCTGACCACCTCCCGGCCGAAGGGCGTAAGGCCCAGCGTGGTGTCGGCACTGTGGGTGGAACTGTGGCAGATGGCATTGTCATACATGTGGCTGAGGGTTATGTAGACCACCCCGCGGCGGGCATAATGCTCCACATTCCGGAGGTCGTTCCCTATGCCGTAACCATTCTCGATTCCCAGGAAGAAGGCCTTTTTCCCTACAGCCTTCAAGCGGATGGCGTCCTCCCGGGTCTTGGCCAGACCGCACCAGGCTTTGTTCTTGTCGATATCGGCCAGAATCTGGTCTATCATGTCGTCGCAGTAGGCAAAGGCCTTGGCCGAAGATTCGTCGTCCAAAGCTCCCTGGTGCTGATAGCTGATGAGTACGCGGCTGCTCAGGTGTCCCTCGTCCATTTTCTGAAGGCTGACCTGGTTCCGCTGCCGTACGCCCAGCTCATAACCGTCTTCGTAGCAGCAGGGCAAGTCCCCGTGGGCATCGATGGCCAGAATGCTGTCCATCAGCAGTTTGGCCCTTTTGTAGGTAGCCGCCTTCTGAATCAGTTCTTCAATGCCGGGCAAGGCACCGTCGTAGCGCATCAGCCCCCTGTTCATCTCCCGCGAGAGGACCGATGTTCCCGTATGGGGGATGTTCCTGTCGGCCACTGCCTTATAGAAAAGGACGCTGAAGGCCGATGTTTCCTTGACCCAGCCGTCCGGAATGGCAGCGCCGTCCCAGGCGGCGGCCATTTCCCTTAGCGCGGCACCGTCCTTCGTTTCAGGGACGATGACAGCGCAAGCCCCGGCTATTTGCACACTCCTGACCAGCACCGCAGAATTCCGGCACTGGGGGATGGCAATGACGGGTGCCGTCCGATGCCCCGGAAGCGTCTGGGCATCGGCCTTCTCCATAAGCTGCTTAACGCTTTGCGGATACGTGATATCTTGCGCCTGAACGCACAGGCAGCAGAAAACCGAAAGAAAAGTTATGATACTATTTCTTAACATGCCGCTTTAATCATTTAATATCTGCCAGTTTGACGGCCTGGAAGGTCATGTGGGCCTGGGAGCTTTCGTAAAGGATGCCTACGGTCTCGCGGTCAATCAGGGTAAGGCAGGAGTACCCCCAGCCTATTCCTTCGTCCAGGAGGAGCTTCCGGGTCCAGGTGACGCCGCCGTCCAGGCTCAGCTGGATGGTGATGTTCTTGCGCTGGTTGGCGTCGGAGGGATTGGAGAAGAGCAGGATATCCTGCTTGAGGGCGTTCCTGGCGGCGGGAACGGCCAGGAGGCTGGCCATGCACACCGGCTCGGCCAGCTGGCCGTCGGAGGCGTGCGGTTCCCAGGTCCGTCCCATATCCCGCGTAACATAGACAGCCCGTCCGGTCTTGCGGTTGTCCCGCATGTTGAGCATTAGCACGCCGGGCTCTACCTCGGCTACCTGGCTCTCGGTGGTGTTGCTCTTGGCGGCATTGTGCACATGCCAGGTTAGGCCGTGATCTTTGGAGTAGATGAGGCCGGCGGCCGGGGTGCGGTCGGGTTCCGGTTCCTGGTGCTGGAAGGGGACCACCAGGGTGCCATCGGCCATGGTAATGCCGCGGCCGGGGCCCTGGAAAGTGAAGTTCCAGTCTTCCTGCTTTACCTGCCTGGTAATGCTCACGGGTTCGCTCCAGGTTTTGCCGTCGTCCTTTGAACGGGACATCATAAGTTGCGGGGTGGTCTCGGGCCCGAAGCCGCTTCCGGCGCTGAACCAGGCGGCCTCCCCGGCCTTTCCACCGTGCTTCCAGGCGGCAAACAGAAGCAGGTCTCCCGTCTTCTCGTCCACCAGGATGCAGGGGTCTCCGATTCCGTTCTCCTTCTGGGGTTTGCCTCCCCATTCACCCATATCCATGGCCACTATCATCGGTCTCCAGGTGCGGCCTCCGTCGGTGGAACGGCTGATGCCGATGTCGATGTCTTCCTGCAGGTCGAAGGAACTGTTGTAGCGGATGTCGTAGGTGGCGACGAGCGTTCCTTTCTTGCTGGTGACCAGGCCCGGAATGCGGTAGGCGGCCACTCCGTCATCACCTGCCGTGCGCAGGCAATAGGCGGCCCGGTGCTCGCGGGTTCCGCTTTCTTCCACCGTCACGCCCGGAGCCTCCGGGGTTATGGTAAAGGGCTTGGACAAGTCCTTGATTTTGGCGCTGTTCAGCGTTACATACAAGTTGCCGCCGCGGATTTCGGCCTTTTTCAAGGCGCCCTTGGGCAGGGAGCTTTTGAAGGTCCACTCCGGCTTCAGCCCCTTGGGAACGGTCACGGCCGCGATGGCAACCTCGTGGTCCATAAGAACCGGCAGGGTGCGGTGATGCACCTGTACGGTAGAGGCCGATGGAGCCGTATAGAAGGCAATCATCTGCAGGATGGCACGGGTGCACACGGGGCAGAAGCGCTCGCATTCGTTGATCTTCATGCGGCATTCCTGTACGGGCCTGTACACACCCTTGGACTGGTATCCGCCCCCTTCATATACGCCCAGCTTGAGATTCAGAAGGTCCTTGTTCTCCTGGATGAGCGTCCGCCAGATGCGGCGGACATCCTGCTTCTCTATCTCGTCCACCGGGGTGGGGATGGGTGTTCCGGCGGGCAGCATATCGGCCCATTTACCCTGGAAATCTACCAAAGTGGTGAGATTGGGCTCCCAGGGTTCGGCATCGGCCGGATACATGGTTTCGTACTGGTCGTCGTAGAAATACTCGTCTCCCAGGCCTCCGAAGGCATGGCCAAACTCGTGGACCAGCACCGGAACGAAGGTGGGATGGTCGCTGTTCATGATGGTGAGGCTGTTGTAAATGCCTCCTCCTCCATAGATGTCCGTATTGGCCAGGACTATGATCTGGTCAAAGGGAACCGTGCCGATGATATCATACACATCCCACACGGACGAAGTGGTGAGATACCGGTCCACATAGAAGGTGTCGAAGTGACTGGAAGTGCTGGTGGAGCGCCATTCTCCCTGGCGGGGAAGGCTTACGCCGCTGTCGGCCGATGGGGCAAAGACAGCCCGGACGCTGAATCTCTCCTTCTGGGAGGCAAAGGGCTCGTGGGAGAAGAGGGCGTCGGCCGCCCGGCCGGCGTCCTTGAAGAATTTGTCCTTCTGAGCCTCCGTATACCCCTCTGCCACAATCACGATATCGACGGTCTGTGCCAGCGGGCCGCCTTGCAGGACGGTACGGGTCTCGTATCCTTTGTCGGCAAAAGGCCGGATAAGGATGTCCGTAGGATCTACGCGGTGCTTGAGGGAACCCGAAACCTTTCCGTGGGTGTCCGTCAGCACCAGTTCAATGTCTACGGGCTTCTTGGGGAAAGGCACCAGGAAACTGCTCTCGAAGGCCTTTTGTACCCGCGTAGCTTCCTCGGTTCCCGTCCATTCCTGGAACAGCGTAGAGAAACTGTTGGCATACAGGCAGGCTCCGCCTTCAGGATCCAGCACGCGGATTTGGCCGTTTCCTTTCAGCAGCGGCTCTGCCAGCTGCGCCTTCCGGCCAGCCCAGGGGCCTGTCTTAAAGCTTTGCCGCCAGTAAATGCTCTGGTGCGAGGCGTCTCCGCACAGCACATAGTCCAGGCGCAGGGTGGAGCCGGTAAATACTTCCTCAAAGACAACATCCTGCGCATTCAGGGACCAGGCCGACAGGAGAACGGCCAGCGTCAGAAGGATTCTTCTCATAGGCTGTCGATATAGGCTTTCATGGCTGCCTGCTTGGCGTAGGCGGCATGGAAGAGCGCCACCTGGTTGCGGGTGCGCACCAGGTTGTGTTCCGGGTATTGGATCTTGTAATAGGTGTCTCCGTTAATATAGTCGGCAAAGAAGCGTACGGCCTGCATATACGGGAACAGGCAGGCGGCGTACGGCAGGTTTTCCTTCTCGATGGGCGTGAGGAAGGTGGCTCCTTCGATGTAGCCTTTGGCGAAGGCCTCGAAGATGTCCATCTTGAAAGCAACCTTCTCTATGGCGGGGTCGTCCTCGGCCACGGTGTTGGCGGCGGTGCGCATGAAATCTCCGAAATCGGAGAACACGAAGGACGGCATAAGCGTATCGAGGTCGATGACGCAGAGGATGTTACCCTTGGAGTCAAAGAGCATGTTGTTCACCTTGGTGTCGCAGTGGCAGATGCGCTTGGGCAGTTTTCCTTCGCGGTACCATCTTTCGGCCTGGCACATCTCTTCCTCGTACTGCTGGAGGTCTTTCAGGATGGCCTGCACTTCCGGTTCGGCCATGCGGCCCACCGGATCGGCCTTTACCGCTTCCCTTAACTGGCGGGCGCGGAGCTCCATGTTGTGGAAATCCGGAATGGTCTCTCCAAGGGTGTCGGGAATATCGGCCAAAGCGGCTTCGAAGGCGCCGAAAGCCTTGCCCGCATAGTAGGAATACTCCGGATTGACGGTATCGTAGGTGTAGGAGTCCTTGATGAAGACGGACACGCGCCAGTGGGTTTCGCCGTCGGTCCAGTAGGTCTTGCCGGTGGCCTTGCAGGGCAGGAAGGTGAGCGTGAAGCCGCCTTTCTTACGGATGTGGGCGGTGGCGAACTCGATGTTGTGCTGCAGCAGTTCCACATCCTTGAAAATGGCTGTGTTGATGCGCTGGAGTACGTAGTCATCGGCCCCGTCGGTATAGACGCGGAAGGTATCGTTGATGAGGCCGCTGCCCAGGGGCTTTACTTCCAGGACATTCCCCTGAATGGCAAACTGTTCGGCAATGAATTTAGGGTCTTTCATAGTTTATTTGGCAAAGGCGTAAGAGAATCCGTTCACTTTGTTCCAGCCGCCGCGGGTGAAATCCGGCACGGCAACGGGGGCGCATCCGTTCTCCAGCGAGATGCGGGAGAGTTCGGCCACGCAGCACCATTCGGCCAGGTCGTAGACATCCATATCCAGCGGCAGGCCGTTGTTAAGGCAGTAGATAAGGCGGTAGTCCATGATGAAGTCCATGCCGCCGTGGCCGCCCACTTCCTTGGCTTTGGCTACTAATTCAGGAGTGAGGATGGGGCTCTGATACTGGGCCATAATGGCCTCCAGGGCCTCTCCGCGGTAGGTTTTCTCGCCTTCCAGATTCTGGTAATCCACGTTTTCGGAACCCTCGTTCCTGAGGCAGATACCCTGGACGGGATACTTCTCGGCATAGCCGTCCGTTCCCACCAGCTGGTACATGCGGCTGTACGGGCGCGGGGTCATCACGTCGTGCTCGATGAGGATGGTCTTGCCCTTCTGCGTACGGAGCATGGTCATGGTTACGTCTCCGTGGGCAAACGGCTTGTCTTCCATGCCGGCCGCCTTGGCGTGCTTGGGACCGTTGAACGGGTCCGTATCCATGGCTACCAGGGTGGTCAGGCGGTCTCCGCGGTGGATGTCAAGGGCCTGGCAGACCGGGCCGAAACCGTGGGTAGGGTAGAGGTCTCCCCGGTTCTTGCTGTTGAAGTCCAGGCGCCAGTTGTTCCAGTAGGCCTTCCAGAAGGGATCCAGGTTGTGGTTATAGGCCCCTTCGGCATGGATAATTTCTCCAAAAACGCCCGCCTGGGCCATGGTGAGGGCCGTGAGTTCAAAGAAATCATAGCAGCAGTTCTCCAGAATCATGCAGTGCTTGCGCGTGCGCTCGGAGGTATTCACCAAGTCCCAGCAGGCCTGCAGGGTTTCGGCCGATGGCACCTCGATGGCTACGTGCTTTCCCTGTTCCATGGCATAGAGCGCCACGGGAACGTGGTGCAGCCAGTCCGTGCAGATGTACACCAGATCTACCGCCGGGTCTTCGCAGAGGGCTTTGTAGGACTCCTCCTCCCCGCTGTAGGAATGGGCCTCGATGCCTTTGTCATTCAGATACTGGATGCTGGCCTGTGCACGCTCCGGAAGGAGGTCGCAGACGGCGGCCACGTGGCATCCGGGTACAAAGCTAAGGCGCTCTACGGCGTCGCTTCCACGCATACCCAGGCCCACTACGCCAATGCCAACGTCGGCAATGGGTTCGGCCGCAAACTGAATCATATCCTGCTGTCCCGCCGGCCGCTGAGGCACCGGCAGTTCAATGACGCCGCCTGTCTTCTGGCTGCCACACGCTGCCAGAAACAGGACCGCTGCACAAAGGGAAAGGAGTTTTCGTGTCATAACAAAAGGGTTTGATTTACAAACTTACGAAATTCTCCCCTCAATAACAATAACCCTCGGCCGTAACGCCGAGGGTTATTAATTATTCTTTAGAGGACGGTTTTTGAGGCTCGTCTCCGTGGGAGTCTTTGTACAGGAAGCGGCGGATTTTCTGGGTAGCCGTCTTTTCGAAGGGCTCCTTCATGGCATCCACTTCGCCAATCTTGGAGTTCTTGCCAACGGTCTTGTTCACCCATTCCATAATGGCATTCTTGCGGGCTTCCAGCTCCTCGAACCACTTGTCTTCCGTGCTCTGGTTCCAGTCGATGGCATTGTCCGTAAACTTCACCAGGGCCACCAGCTTGCCGTCGCGCTCCATCACCAGCGATTCTTCCACGCCTTCGATGTTGTTGATGACCTGCTCGATTTCCTCCGGATAGATATTCTCTCCGGAAGGGCCCAGGATGGTGTTGTTAAGGCGGCCCTTAATATAGTAGTAGCCGTCTTCGTCCACAGTGGCCACATCGTTGGTGTGGAACCAGCCTTCGTCGTCCAGGACCTGCAGGGTGCGCTCCGGGTCCTTGTAGTATCCCAGCATCACATTGTCTCCGCGCACCACCATTTCTCCCTCTCCGTTTGCCGGATTCACATTATCCAGGCGGATTTCCACCTTGTAGGAGGCAGGGCCGATGGAACCGACGCCCTTGCTCTTGTGCACCATGAGGTTGCACACGAGGGGAGCGGTCTCCGTGAGGCCGTAGCCCACAGCGTAGGGGAAGTGGCAGTCCCGCAGGAACTGCTCCACGGCCGGATCCAGCTTGGCGCCGCCGATGCCGAAGAACACCAGCTTTCCGCCGAAGGTCTTCACCATGCGCTTGCCGATGAAGCGGCGCAGGATGTGCGGGATGTGCTCATCGGCCCAGGAGAGCACGCGGCTCTTCTGGATGGTGGGAAGGACGCTGTTCTTGACCACCTTCTCGATGATGAGGGGGACGGAGCACACGATGGTGGGCTTCACCTCCTTCATGGCCTTGAGGAGGATGGTGGGAGTCGGCGGTTTCTGAAGGGTGTAGCAGGTGGCACCCACGTAGAACGAGTAGATGGTGGAAACATTCATCTCATACGCGTGGGCGGCCGGCAGGATGCTCAGGAAGCGGTCCTTGCGGAAGGCCGGCTGGGCTTTGAAGGCCGATGCCAGGTTGCTGCAGATATTGCGGTGGCTCAGCATCACACCCTTGGCCTTTCCAGTGGTGCCGGAGGTGTAGATGATGCAGGCCAGGTCGTCGGGCTGAGGATCCTTGACCCATCCGTTGCATTTGAAATCGTCCTTTTCCTTCTTGATGAACTCGAAGGTCTCGATGTCAATGATGAGGGTGAGTTTCTGCCGGCACTCATCGCTGAGTTTGGGCATCATCCTCTGCGAGATGAACAGCACCTTGGACTCGGAGTGGTTCAGGATGTTGGTGAGTTCCGTCTCCGAACTGTCCGGCAGGATGGGAACGGCTACACGGCCGAAATTCGTGGCACTGAAGAAGGCCACTACCCAGTTGGGCATGTTCTGGGAGATGATGGCCACGCGGTCTCCGTGCTTGATTCCGAAGCGCGTCATGCGCATGGAAAGCTGGTTGACCTTGCGGCGGAACTCCTCGTAAGTGTATTTCTGGCCGCCATCTACAAATTGGTAGGCGACTCTTTTGGCGTAATTGGTGGTGGCGTAGTCAAAGACCTTGTGAAGGGTGGTGCAGGTGTTTTCGCGGTTGCGGTATTTGCGCCAGGCTTTGTACGGGCTCTTGATTCTTTTTGCCATAAAAAACTATTTAGATTCAGGGACGGCGAATTGATCCTTGTGGTAGCCTTCCAGGCCTAAGGGCCGATAATGGTCGTAGATACGCTGCATGTCGGCATTGGCGTCGTCCGTCAGTTCAAAGGGCTCTCCCACGCTGATGCGCTTGCGGCCCCAGTCATAATATCCGAGGTAAACGGTGGCTCCTGTGGCTTTGGCAATGAGGTGATATCCGTTCTTCCAGCGTTTGACCAGGGAACGGGATCCTTCGGGTGCCAGGGCCAGGTGGAATTCGTCCACATCCTCCATGGCGCTGATCACGCTCTTGACCGTGGTGGCCGGGCTGCTGAGATCCGTGGGGATGGCGCCGCAGGCTTTGAGGATGGGGCCGAGGGGCCAGAAGAAGAAGCCCTTTTTAACCATGATGTGGGCCACTTTTCCAAACTGGGTATAGAAAAGGTAGGATACGAGGAAATCCCATACCGTTGTGTGGGGCACGCCCAGTACAATGGCCTTGGGCTCTTTCATGGGACCGCCAACGGTTTCCCAGCCCATTTTACGCAGCCACCAGCCGCAGAACTTGGCCCAGCGGGGGTTGACCGTTGTTTTGTTGTGTTTTTTAGCCATAAGCTTAGATGTTTACGTCTTCCAGTTCCTTTTCGCTACGGAGGTTGTCCATAATGAAGTGCTGGCGTTCGTAGGTGTTGATGCCCATATAGAACTCCATGATGGTGGAGATGGATTCTTCATCGGCCAGTTTAACCGTGTCCAGCCTCATGTTCTCTCCGATGAAATCCACGAACTCGTCGGAGGAGATTTCTCCCAGACCTTTGAATCGGGTGATTTCCACGCCGGTCTTGAGCTGTTTGACGGCTTTGTCACGCTCCTCGATGGAGTAGCAGTAGCGGCGCTCTTTCTTGTTGTGGACGCGGAACAGGGGAGTCTGGAGAATATAGACGTGCCCGCGGCGGATGAGCTCCGGATAGTATTTCATGATGAAGGTGAGCACCAGCATGCGGATGTGCATGCCGTCGTCATCGGCATCGGTTGCTACGATGATGTTGTTGTAGCGCAGGTTCTCCAGATCTTCCTCCACGCCCAGAGCGGCGATGAGGAGGTTGAGTTCCTCGTTTTCGGCCACCCTCTTGCGGCTTTCCTTGAAGCAGTTGATGGGCTTTCCCCGGAGGGAGAAGACGGCCTGGTTGTTGGCGTTGCGCACCTTGGTGATGGTACCGCTTGCAGAGTCGCCCTCCGTGATGAAGATGGAGGTCTTCTCCCGCTGGTCTTCCATGCCTTTGGGGAACTTGTTGTCCGAGAAATGGTAGCGGCAGTCCCTCAGTTTGCGGTTGTAAACCGCCGTACGCTTGGCACGTTCGCGGGATTTTTTCTGCACGCCGGCAATCTCTTCGCGCTCTGCCTGGGAGGCCTTGATCTTGTCTTCGATGATGGGGACAATCTCCATATGCATATGGAGGTAGTCGTTCAGGTTCTTGGTGACGAAGTCGTTCACGAAGGTGCGGATGGTAGGTCCGCGGTCTACGGACGAGGTGCCGTCGGTTCCTTTGACCTGCTTCTCCCACATGTATGTGGAACCCAGCTTGGTCTTGGTCTGGCCTTCGAAGATGGGCTCCTGGATCTGGATGGAGATGGCGCCCACAATGCCCTGACGGATGTCTTCGGGCTTATAGTCTTTCTTGAAGAAGTCCTTGAAGGTTTTGGCGATGGCTTCGCGGTAGGCGGCCAGGTGGGTGCCGCCGTCACGGGTATTCTGACCGTTCACGAAGGTGGCGATATTCTCACCATAGCTGTTGCCGTGGGTGAGCACGATCTCGATATCCTCTCCTTCCAGGTGGATGAGGGGATACAGCGGAGTCTCGCTCATGTTCTCGTTCACCAGGTCCAGCAGGCCGTTTTCGCTCTTGTACGGGGTGCCGTTAAGGTTAAGGGTGAGGCCTTTCTTAAGGTAGGAGTAGTTCTTGACCATGGTTTCCACAAATTCCATGTGGAAAGAGAAGTCGTTGAACATCTCCTCGTCCGGTGTGAAACGGATGAACGTGCCGTTCTTCTCGTTGGAGGGAACGATGGCGCTTTCCTGCAGGATGCCCCGGCTGAAGTGGGCATACGAGCACTGACCCTCGCGGTAGGAGGCAACGTAGAAATCTACCGACATGGCATTCACGGCCTTGGTACCCACACCGTTCATACCCACGCTCTTCTTGAAGTTGGTGTCGTCGAACTTGCCGCCGGTGTTGAGCTTGGAGGTTGCATCCACCACTTTGTTCAGCGGAATGCCACGGCCATAGTCACGCACGGTCACGGTCTTGTCCTCGATGGTGATGTCGATGCGTTTGCCGAATCCCATGGAAAACTCGTCGATGGAGTTATCCACAATTTCTTTCAGAAGAACGTAGATACCATCGCCCTGGCGGTCGCCATTTCCCAGGCGGCCGATGTACATACCGGCACGCCGCCGGATATGCTCGTTCCATTCCAGGGTCTGGATGGAATCGTCGTTGTAGGTAGTATTTACAGTCTCAGCCATTCGTTTCTAATTAACCTACAAATATACTAAAATTATCTGATTTCTCCTGCTACAAATAGGTTAACGAGGGGGCGGAGGGGAGAGTTGGTGGTAAGGGAAATCATGATAACGCACTCTCCTTTTGGGAGGGCGGACGGGTCCAGCCTGAACACCACCTTCTCTTGGGCGCCCGCGGTTACGTCAGGCAGGGAGACGGCCTTGAGGGCGGGGCTTTCCACATCGGCCTTATAAATATGGAAGGGCGTCTTGCCTTTGTTGGTGCAGAGGAAGACGGCTTCCTGCGGGGTGTCCTGCCGGATGATTCCCAGGTTTACGGTGCTGGCGTCGAAGACGGGAAGGGCCGCCTCGTCTCGCTTGTCGGCACTCCAGGAAGAGAAATTCTCCTGCGTAAAGGCCGATACTTCCAGCGGGGCTTCGGCCTTCCTGCCGTTGAGGACGGGCGTTGCAGTATAGACCGTTTTTCCGTAGAGGGCGCTGTCGGCCTTGATGGTGAAGCTTAGCGTTGCGGTGCTGCCGGCAGGGATGGGGTTGGGATCTACGGAGACGGTGAGCTGGGGGGAGACATCGGCCCAGGTGACCTGGAGCGGCTTTTTGCCCAGGTTGGCTACGGGGGCGGTTTCACTTACTGAGAGGCCCTGCTTGAGGGTTCCGGTCTTGAACTGACGGGCCTTGAGACCAAAATCCCCGAGCTTTTGGGCTCCGTAGAGCTCGCTCAGGGATTTCTTTTTCTCGTGAACTACGCCTCGCAGGCGCAACACCACCGGTCTTTTGAGGCCGGATATGTAGACGGTAAGCGTTTTGTCGAAAGGCTTGGCGCCGTCCTGGTTCTTATAAGTGGCCGATATGGTACCGCTCTGGCCCTTGGTCAGGGTTCCTTTGGTCCACTGGACGTCCGTACAGCCGCAGGACGATACTACCTCGTAGACGCTGATGGGGTCCGAACCTTCGTTGGTAAAGGTGAAGGTGCAGGTGAGGGGACCGTCCGTTACACTTACGTCCCCGAAATCGTGGACGGTTTTGTCGAAGACCACCGTTGCCGGGGCCTGGCTGTCCTCTACGGGCACCAGTTCCACAACTGGCGCGCTATTTGCATTCCGGGAGCCACAGGACGCGATGCCGGCGGCCAGAAGAAGGGTCCAAAACATAGCTTTCATGCTTACAAAGTTAGTCACTCTTCTTTTGAATTTCAAATATAATGCCTATCTTCGTGCCCTAAGAATAGAACACAACAACAATAAAAGATTTAAACTATGCCTAGAATGATCAACCCCGAGCTTTGCGTTTCTTGCGGCTCCTGTGCAGAAGTTTGCCCTGTGGGCGCCATCACCGCCGGTGATGCCTCTTACAAGATCAACGCCGACGAGTGCATCGATTGCGGTGCATGCGAAGGAACCTGCCCCAACGAAGCGATTACCGAGGCATAAAGCCTCGGTAATGACTTCGTCAAAAAAGGCTACGCAAACGCGTAGCCTTTTTAATTTGCTCACGTTGCCCCCTCCCTAAATCCCTCCCCTCGGGGGAGGGACTGGCCGGCAGAAGCCGGTCTTTGGGGACGTTAGTGATTATTCAGCCTCGGCGGTGGCGGCGGGCTTCATCACCAGTTCGGTGAAGTTGTCCTGGGCCACGATGGACTTCAGCACATTCTGGATGCTTTCCTTGCTGAGGGCGTTCACGGCAGCCTCATACTCGGCGTCGCGATCCTGGCCATAGGTGACATACTGCTCGATACCGTTTCTCCACCAGCTGTTGCGCTGACGGCTTTCCGGGAGGTTCTTCTGGAGATTTAGCTTGGCCATGTTCACTTCCTCTTCGGTAGGACCATTTTCGGCCATGTCTTTGATTCCGGCGATAGCCAACTCACGGAGCTTGTCGCAGAGGGCGGGCTTGCAGTCGAAGTACACCTGGATGAGGGCCTGGGACTTGGGACGGCGGGAAATCTGGGCAGCGGTGCTGGCGCCATAGGTGCCGCCTTCCTCCTCGCGGAGGCTCTCGGTGTAACGCATATCCAGGATGTAGGAAATGGCATCCAGGGCGGCGTCGGTGTCGAAGGTGAACGGAATGAAGGCACTCCAGACCTGCAGGACGGTGCTCTTGGGAGTCTGCATATCTACGCTGAAGACGTTCTCGTTGCGGCCGTTCACGATGTACTCGTTGGTCTCGGCCCACTGGAGAGGCTTCTTGCCCTTAGGCAGGGAGCCGATGTATTTCTCTACCAGCGGCTTGATGGCCTCGGGGTTCACGTCACCCACTACCACGAAGGTGGCGCCGGCGGCATCGGCAAAGAGTTTTCTGTAGTACTTCTCCACAACGGCGAGGCTGGCCTTGTCAACGGTCTCCTGGGAGAGCATCTGACGGCGGGGATGGTTGCCGTAGAGGGTCTTGTAGAGCTCGGACTGGAGCTTGTAATTAGGCTGGTTCACCAGGTTCGGGAGAACGGAGGTAATCTGGTTGATGCCGTTCTGCCACTCTTCGGGATCGAAGCGGGGATCCGTCCAGAGGAGGTAAACGAGCTGCAGGGCGGTCTCGAAGTCCTTGACGGTGCTGCTGCCGTTGATGCCATTCTGCAGACGGTCGAAGTAAGGCGATACGTTCACGTTCTTGCCGGTGAGCATCTTGGCCACGGTGGTTCCGGAGAAGGAGGAAATACCGCTGTTGCTCTGGAACAGGGAGATGATGTTGTCGTCGAAGGATGCCATATCTTCATCGGCCACCAGGGACATACCGCCTTCCTTGACAATGTTGAAGAGGATCTGGTCCTTCTGGAGGTCGGTAGGATAGACGATGACCTTTACACCGTTCTTGAGGGTCCATTCCTGGGCGCCGTAGATGGTGGTGCCGGTCTTGGCGATGGGAGAGCCCTTGAGCTTGGCGGGATCCAGGAAAGCATCCGGAATATCCTCACCTTCGGGGGCGCTGATTTCAGAGGCGTCTACCTCGGCCATTACCTGGAGCAGCTGCTCGGCGGTAGGAGTGGCAATGCCTTCCTTCTCAGGGCCGTTGTAAACGACGACCAGGTTGTTGCCGTCCCAAAGCTGGGCGGCGGCCTGGTTGATGGCAGTAGTGTTCACCTGGCCGAGGAGGGCCTGGACAAGTTCCTGCTCGTCGGCGGGCTCCATAAGGGGCTCTTTGTCGAAGAAGTTGGAAATAATCGGGTAGATGAATTCGGCGTTCTGACGGGTGCTGGCGCGGTTGACGCGGGTTTCCAGCATAGACAGATAGTCGGCCTTGACGCGGTTGAACTCGGCGTCGGTGATGCCGTAACGCTTGAGGCGGACGACTTCGGTGTAGTAGTCACGGAAGCCTCCCAGGATGTTGTCTTCCTTCAGGTCTACCGAACCGCCGGCTACATCGATGTCCTCGTATATGAGGCTGCTGACACCGAAGTTGCCACTCAGGAAAGAAGAACCGGGCTTGGAGGTGATGTCGTTGAAACGCTCGCGCATAACCATGCTGATCACGTCCTTGATGAGTTCGGTAGCCTGGCCCAGGACGGTGGCATTCACAGACTCGGGCATGGCCTCGCTGTGCCAGAACACTTCCACGCTGGGGCTGGTGGTTTCCGGGTCGGTGATGACACCTATGCGGGGCTCAGCATGGTTGGCGATGGTCTGGATGGGTTTGGCAACGGGATTCTCCTTGGCGGGGATGATGCCGAAGACTTCCTTGATCTTGGCCTCGGTGCGGTCCACGTCCACGTCACCCACAACGATGACGGCCTGGTTGCCGGGGTGGTACCAGGTGTGGTAGAAGGCTACCAGGCTTTCGGGTTTGAAGGTCTCCAGGTGCTCCTGAGTGCCGATAAGGGTGCAGGAAGCCTGCTTGGAGTCGGGGCCGAAGTAGTAGGGGAGAGAGGCCTCCATGGTGCGCCAGGCAGCGTTGCGGCGGGTGCGGCGCTCCTCGATGATGACACCGCGCTCGGCATCGATCTCCTTGGGCTCGTTAAGCACGAAGTGAGAATAGTCGCACAGGATCATGAGGCAGGAGTCCACTACGCTTTCACGCTCTACAGGGATGTTGTTGAGCATGTACTGGGTTTCCTCAAAACCGGTGGAAGCGTTGATGTTGCGGCCGAATTCGGCGCCGATGGAACGCAGGTAGTTGAGGATGGTCTTGTCCGGGAAATGCTCGGTTCCGTTGAAGCACATGTGCTCCAGGAAGTGAGCCAGACCGTCCTGGGCGGGATATTCTTCCTCAATGGCACCTACATTGGTAGCCAGGTAGAATTCTGCACGGCCCTTGGGCAGTTCATTGTGACGGATGTAGTAAGTGAGACCGTTGTCCAGGTGGCCGATACGGACCTGGTCGGAGTTAGGGAGCTTGGGCATCTGGGAGATGTAAGCCTCCATCTGCTCACGGGTGGGCTGCTGGGCCAGGGCCGTCAGGGCGGTCATGACCAGCGCACCGAAAACTAGAAAAATTCTTTTCATTTATAATAATGGTTAAGAAAATAGTTATTCAGCTTAAATGTGTATTAGTTTAATAGTACACCGCAAAGGTAGAAACATTTTTTTATATTCCAAACAAATTTACTTATTTTTGTATTAAGAATCAGAATCTTTTTAGGTATGTTGGAAGACAGCAAAATCCGGGCCTTTCTGGAGGTGGAAAAAGAACGGAATTTTACCAAGGCCGCCAAGGTGCTGGGGCTCACCCAGCCGGCCGTGAGTTCGCAGATTGCCGCATTGGAAGATGCCCTTGGCGTAGAGCTTTTCCAAAGGGGCAGGGAAGTGCGCCTGTCGCCCTCCGGGGAGATATTCCTGGGCTACGCCCGCCGTATCCAGCAGTCCTACGACCTGGCCAACAACGCCTTCAACAGCGTGTTTAGCAAATAAGATGTGTGGATGTAAGTAATTGATAATCTTTACAATAAACAATTACCCCTAGGCGATTTCACCTAGGGGTAATCTGTTAAAGCACTGACTCTAAGTCAGTTGTATCCACGCGATTATTTGCCGGCGAGACGCTTGTACGTGTTCAGACGAACCTTGGCAAACTCTTCGGTCTTGGCGAGGAGTTCATCGGCCTGGTCCGGGAACATCTTGTACAGGGAAGCGAAGCGGACCTCACCCTTGAGGAAGTCCTGGAACTTGGTCCAGTCGGGTTCCTTGCTGTCCAGGGTGAACGGGTTCTTGTCCGTGCCTTCCAGAGCCGGGTTGTAACGGTAGAGGTGCCAGTAACCGCACTCGACGGCCAGCTTCTCTTCCTTCTGACTCAGACCCATGCCGGCCTTCAGACCGTGGTTGATACAAGGGCTGTAGGCAATGATGAGGGACGGGCCGTTGTAGGCCTCGGCTTCCTTGATGGCGTTGAAGTACTGCACAGGGCTGGCACCCATGGCCACCTGGGCCACATAGACGTAGCCGTAGGAGATGGCCATCATGCCCAGATCCTTCTTGCGGATCTTCTTACCGGAGGCAGCGAACTTGGCGATAGCGCCCACGGGAGTAGCCTTGGAGCTCTGACCGCCGGTGTTGGAGTACACCTCGGTGTCCAGAACCAGGATGTTGAGGTTCTCGCCGCTGGCCAGCACGTGGTCCAGACCGCCGTAACCGATGTCGTAGGAGGCACCGTCACCACCGAAGATCCACTGGCTGCGGGCAGGGATGAAGTGCTCGTATTCAACGAGTTTCTTGCAGGTGTCGCAGCTGCAATCCTTGGCCAGAGGGACAATCTTGTCGGCCACCTCGCGGGTCACAGCGGGATCCTGAGGGGCTTCCAGCCACTGGGCGGCCAGGGCCTTGATTTCCTGGCTGCAGCACTCGCACTCGAGGGCCTGCTTCATGGTGCGGGCCACGGTTTCACGGGCGCGGTCACTACCGAGCTTCATACCCAGACCGAATTCGCAGAAGTCCTCGAACAGGGAGTTGGCCCATGCGGGACCGTGACCCTGAGCGTTGGTGCAGTACGGGCTGGCCGGGAAGGAAGCACCGTAGATGGAGGAGCAACCGGTAGCATTGGCCACCATCATGTGGTCTCCGAAGAGCTGGGTGATGGTCTTGATGTTAGGGGTTTCACCGCAACCGGCGCAGGCCCCGGAGAACTCGAACAGAGGCTGGGCGAACTGGCTGTTCTTCATGTTGGCCTTCTTGTCCACGTACTCCTTGTAACCCACCTTCTTGTTGAGGTAGTCGAAGGCAGACTGGTCTTCCTTGTCGTTGATGTAAGGAACCATCTTGAGGGCCTTCTCAGGTTTGGCAAGGCAAACATCCACGCAGTTACCGCAACCGGTGCAGTCGTCCACGGAGATGGCGATGGCGTACTTGTAATCCTTGAGGTTGGCCTTACCCTGGGCCAGTTTCACGTTAGCGGGCACCTTGGCGGCCTCTTCCTCGGTGAGGAGGAAAGGACGGATGGCAGCGTGCGGGCAGACGAAGGCGCAGGTGTTGCACTGGATACACTTCTCGGCGTCCCAGGAAGGAACGTTCACGGCCACACCGCGCTTCTCGAAAGCGGCGGTACCGGCGGGCATGGTGCCGTCGGCGTAAGGCATGAAGGCGCTCACCGGGAGGGTGTCGCCGGCCTGGGCGTTGACGATATCGGCCACATCCTTTACGAAGGCGGGAGCCAGACGGTCCTTGTTCGGGTTCTCGAACTTGGCGGTGATGTTGGCCCACTCGGCAGGAACGTGGAGTTCGGTGTATTCACCGCCACGGTCTACGGCAGCGTAGTTCATGTTGACCACGTTCTCACCCTTCTTGCCATAGGACTTCACGATGGCGTCCTTCATGTACTTGACGGCGTCCTCGTAAGGGATGATATTGGTGATCTTGAAGAAGGCGCTCTGGAGGATGGTGTTGGTACGGCCACCCAGACCAATCTCGGCAGCAATCTTGGTGGCGTTGATGATGTACACCTTGATGTGCTTGCGGCCGATGATGGCCTTCACGTTGTCGGGAATGTTGGCGATGGTCTCTTCCTCGTCCCAGAGGCTGTTCAGCAGCAGGGTGCCGCCTTCCTTGATGCCCTTGAGCACATCATACTTCTTGAGGTAGGAAGGAACGTGGCAGGCTACGAAGTCGGGCGTGTTCACCAGATAAGGGGCCTTGATGGGCTGCTGGCCGAAGCGCAGGTGGGAGCAGGTGTAACCGCCGGACTTCTTGGAGTCATAGTCAAAGTAAGCCTGGCTGTAGAGATCCGTATGGGAGCCGATGATCTTGATGGTGTTCTTGTTGGCACCTACGGTACCGTCGGAACCCAGGCCATAGAACTTGCACTCGGTGGTGCCGGGCTTCACGATGGAAACCTCGCTCTTGATGGGCAGGCTCTTGAAGGTGACATCGTCCACGATGCCGATGGTGAAATCGGCCTTGGGCTCCTTCATGTCCAGGTTGTCGAAGACGGAGACGATCTGGGCGGGGGTGGTGTCCTTGGAGGACAGACCATAGCGGCCGCCGATGATGGTCACGTTGTCCCTACCCTGGAAGAGGGCCTTGACGTCGGTGAACAAGGGTTCGCCGATAGCGCCGGGTTCCTTGGTGCGGTCCAGAACGGCAATCTTGCGCACGCTCTTAGGCAGCACGGCAAAGAAGTATTTCTCGGAGAAGGGCCGATAGAGGTGGCAGGTGATGAGGCCGTACTTGCGACCGCGGCCAGCCAGGTAGTCGATGGTTTCCTTGATGGTCTCGGTGACGGAACCCATGGCTACGATGATGTTCTCGGCGGTGGGGTCACCGTAGTACTCGAAGGGACGGTAGGCACGGCCGGTGAGCTCGGTGATTTCACCCATATAACGGGCCACGATGTCCGGAACGGCATCGTAATACTGGTTGCGGGTTTCCACAGCCTGGAAATAGACGTCACCGTTCTGGGCGGTACCGCGGGTGACGGGGGCATCCGGGTTCAGGGCGCGGGCGCGGAACTTGGCCAGGGCCTTGGTGGAGACCATATCCTTGAGGGCTTCCTCGTCCAGGGCTTCGATCTTCTGGATTTCGTGGGAAGTACGGAAACCGTCAAAGAAATGCAGGAAAGGAAGGCTGGCCTTGATGGCGCTCAGGTGAGCAACGGCGGCCAGATCCTGGGCTTCCTGGACAGAACCGGAGGCGAGCATGCAGAAACCGGTCTGGCGGCAGGCCATCACGTCCTGGTGGTCTCCGAAGATGGAGAGGGCGTGGCTGGCGAGTGCGCGGGCGCTCACGTGGAATACGGTGGGCAGCATTTCACCGGCAATCTTGTACATGTTCGGGATCATCAGGAGCAGACCCTGGGATGCCGTAAAGGTAGAAGTGAGGGCACCAGCCTGGAGGGAACCGTGCACGGCACCGGCGGCGCCGGCCTCGCTCTGCATCTCCGTCACTTTCACGGTTTCTCCCCAGAGGTTCTTTTTACCGTGAGCAGCCCACTCGTCGATGTTTTCGGCCATCGTGGAGGAAGGCGTGATGGGGTAGATAGCAGCATGCTCGCTGAACAGATAAGCAATGTTCGAAGCGGCATAGTTACCATCACAGGTGATGAATTTCTTTTCTTTTGCCATAATGAGTTTTGGTTTTATTGTATGTTGTAATAATTATTCGATTCCCTCAATAACGATTCCTGCATCGGGATTGGCGATTCTTTTCACCAGGCCCTGCAGTACGGTTCCGGGGCCCAGTTCCACAAATCGCCCGGCTCCGTCTTCCAGCATATTCTGTACCGTTTGCGTCCAACGCACGGGACTTGTGAGCTGTTTCAGGAGATTTTCCTTGATTTCTTCCGGATCCGTAGTGGGAAGGGCCGATACATTCTGGTAAATGGGGCAGCGCGGGGTGCTGAAAGGCGTGGCCTCGATGGCCTGGGCCAGTTTCTCACGGGCGGGCTCCATAAGCGGGGAATGGAAGGCGCCGCTCACGGCCAGTTTGAGGGCACGCTTGGCGCCGGCTTCCTTGAACTTGACGCAGGCCTCGTCGATGCCGGCCTCGTCACCGGATATGACCACCTGGCCGGGGCTGTTGAAATTGGCGGGAACCACGCCGGGAATGCCGGCGCAGATTTCTTCCACCACTTCATCTGATAATTTGATGATGGCCGCCATGGCGCCGGGTACTTTTTCGCAGCACTCCTGCATGGCCTGGGCGCGGAGGGCCACCAGGCGGAGGCCGTCCTCAAAGCTCAGGGCTCCGGCAGCGACCAGGGCCGAGAATTCTCCCAGGGAATGACCGGCCACCATGTCGGGCTGCTCGGTCTGGTTCAGGGCCAGCACGGTGCTGTGGATGAAAATGGCAGGCTGGGTGACACGGGTGGCCTTGAGGGCTTCGTCGTCCTCTCCAAACATAATATCCGTAATACGAAAGCCCAGAATGTCGTTGGCTTTCTCCATCAGCTCTTTATGAGCGGGGTATAATTCTTGGGCCATTCCCGGAAATTGGGATCCCTGCCCGGGGAAAATATATGCGGTTTTCATCCTTATCTTAATAAGTGTACAAATATACTAAATATTTCGGAAAATTTGTATAATTTTGCAGTCCCGAAACCGATGCCCCTGTAGTTTAAAGGATAGAATAACGGATTCCGGTTCCGTTGGTCCCGGTTCGATTCCGAGCGGGGGTACTTTATAAAACTCCAACTTGTTGAGCCTCAACTTGTTGGGGTTTTTCGTTTGTCAAAATTGGCGTGACTTTGGCGTGATACATAAAAAAGCCCCCAAAATGGAGGCTAATTGCGACCGGAATCTAACCGTAAACGCCGCGGGTTGAGCAAGCTCGATGCAAATATAGTAAAAATCTTTATCACTCAGCCTTAATTGTAATTGGCTTCCCACAATGAGGGCAAATTATACTAGCCTCTTTGGGTGCTTCAAAAAGTTCCGTAACCTCAACCCCAAGCGCGTCTGCTATCGCTCTAATCCTCTTTAATGACGGGTTCCCAGTTGCAGACTCATATAAAGCCTGGTAGCCTATACCCAGCCTCTTTGCAAGCTCTTGTAAAGTAATGCCCTTCTGGGAGCATATTTGTTTAACTCTAATTAACATAGTGCAAAGATAGCTGATTTGGGGCTTGTATCAAAGTATTATACTATATTTTTGCAAAAACATTAGGAAATTTTCATATTAACCTATTGCAATATCGAAATAAACCCTTATATTTGCATCAAAATATAGCACTTATACATTATGAAAACTAACGAAGCAATCAAAGCCCTGCGCGAAAACATCGCAGTCTTACAGAACAACATTGACACTCTTAGCAAGTTTGATTACAGCCCATTTGAGGATAGCGATATTACAGAAATAGTTGAACGCTTGTCCTATGTTTCCGGCCTCTGTCAAACATACATTGATTTTGCCAACGGGCGGCAACCGGAGAAACCATAATACATTATTACAGCCCCAAAGCGTTTCCAACGCGATTTTTTGTGTAACATTATTCTTGCACCCTTCGCTGTGATAGCGCGGGGTGTTTTTTTGTTGAGGTTATCACATAAAAGGGCCGGGTGGTATTTTCTACCCCTCCCCGGCCACAATAACACTCGCAAGAAGCGTTTTGCAACGAAACTGCTTACCGGGAATCCCCCCGGCTTGGACTGACGGAATGCCCGCCAATATCGCCACGCTAAAAGCGTTTCATTAGTTCTTCTATCTCTTTGTCTGTTGCCTCTCCGTCTGTTGTTCCAAACTTGCGTGCATACTTTTCCGCTACGCTCATGGTATCTTTTTCAACTGCCCTTATTGCCAGTTCTGCCAAGTTATTTATAACTTGTTCTTGTGTTTTGTTATTCTCCATTATAAAGTGGTTTGTAGTTAATTACGCCCTCTTTGGGATAGAATCTACCATTTGTAATTACAACATATCCGGCAAATAGTTGGCTATTCCCATTGAACACACTATTAAGCATATCACAAAGGCTGTGTATTTCCTTTTTCTTCTGTGCATCTTGTTCTGTTTCATAGATTGCACAAGCTTCTTTAATTGCATCATTGTTGGCTATCGCTTTTGCATCTTGTACAAATGTACCTTTTATATCCACATAGCGCAGCGTATCTGGAAAAATCTGGTTTAAAATATACGGATTTGGCAACTCATACTTTTTGGCAACCTCATTCCATTGTTTTTCTGTTACCTCTTTAGCAACCCTTTTTAATGCCGGATTATCAACACCATTTACGGCTGTTTCAGTGTATGCTTCTTTCATGCTTGAAAGATTCTTAACATACCCCTGTAGCGTTTCTTTGTCCTGTAAATCTATCCTCATGCCAAGCTCGCAAGCAATCGGAAACACAGAACGATTCAGCACAGTGCAAGCGAATTGTGTTGAGGTTCTAAGTTCTTGTTCCTTCGTTTTGTCAGTTCGTAAAATTTTCTTTTCCATAGTCGTTCAATTATATGTTATCAACCTGCTCCCTTTTATCAATCACTTCTATTGTTAGTGTTTCAGGCTTTATGCTTTCTCCCTTACTTGTAATATCTACACTTTCTCCAAATCCTTCCTTCCTTCCAAGTGTACCAAGAAGATAGCGCAGTGTTTGTCCGTCTGGCGGGACTGCCCACCCCATTTGCATCGGCCCGTTTGGGCCTTCAATAATTTTCGGAACTCCATTTGCAAGAATCCCGGCTGTTTCTATGCACTTATCTAAGAGCCTCCCGCGCTGTTCTTCTATGGCCTCCTTAAATCCGGCTTCGCTTTCAATCCATCTGTAAACAGTGCAACGGCCTACGCCTAACGAATCGGCAATTTTGCTAATATTCCCTTCGCATTGGTTCGCCACTTCTTTGAATCGTTTTAGTTTAGGTTTCATATAGGTTGTATCTTTTTGTTTCACTCATTGGCTTTTGAAGGTTGGCGCGACTTCCATTTAAAGGGCCGTTATTTGGCCTTTAAAACACTTTCTTCCAATTGTGACACTTCCCCACCTTCACGCCTTAACTCTTGCTCTACGCTACGCAAATCTTCGTACATCGGCCACGCCTCCAAACATCTTTCTTGAAGTGATTCTATAAGCCTAGCCAAAGTAATAGTAAACCAGTCGTTCTTCATACTCTAATAAACTATGGAGTTACCAGTATATTCCAGCCCTCTTACAATGGTAGAAGAATGTGCCTATATTGACGGAACTTCCCCTCAGGCACGCCGTATAGGTTCGGTCAGTCTCGCCTCTGTCATAATTCGGGTAGAACTGTGAGACCTCGTGGAAATATGACCTACCAGCCTCTCCAAACTGATTTCCGATAGCATAAGCAAGAACAATCCAGGTTGAGTAATCGCTAGTGAGGTCTATTTGTCTCTCAATAATCTGTCTGATACATTTCTCAACCCGTACAGCTATCGCGTCTCCGTGTAACTGTTGCGGTGCTGCTGTCTTTTCGGCGGGGTGTGCGGACAACTTTCTGTAAGGCGAAACAGAGAAATTGATTATTGGGTTGAGGTCATAGCTTACAATGCGTAAGCGAGTAATGTCTTTACAAGCTGGGTCTGGGTATAACCCCATACTTGAAAAGTCGGCAAAGATTGATTCAAGGTGTGATTCATATTGCTCAGGGGTTGCGAGTCGAATAAGGGCAAATAGGCCAGTTCCACTCACAGACAAACCACAATACGCGAGACCTGGAAAACCAGAAAGTTTGTCTTTAATGTAGTCAGTCCTTCCCTCTAGGTTATCTAGGTCTATTCCGGCATATCCAGAATACCGAAGAAGACAGTTTGTCCTGCGTACCGTGAAAACCCCGGCGGGTGTGATTGCTGGTAGCCTCAACTTCGTTTTTCTCTGCTCGTCCTTATCTTGACAAGCTCGAACCATTTCGACACGCCTCTTTCTAGACTCACTATAACCAGTAAAGAAGGATTCAATGGAAATAGTCTCGCCTGGAATCTTGTCAAAGCAACTTCTAAAAAGACTCACATTCCCGGTGCTGGCCTCATCTATTCTACTTGAATACATTGTTTGGATTTGGGTTTGGGTTTGTATTTGGGTTTGTATTTGTCAGTTCTGTTAATTTTTGTTAGTTGTATGTTAGTTTTCTGTTAGTTCTTTTCCGCCCCTCCCGTTAGGGTTGTTTCGACTTCCAGTAGGAGGGCCGGGGCTGTTAAGAAACTTTTTGTTTGATACATCCAGCTTCTCTTTAGCAAATCGCCACATTGGTCTGACACTTGGTCTAAATTCATAATCTTCGGGAAGTTCACCTGTAATAGCGTAAGTAAACACGGCCCTGAGAAAATTCATAGCGTCTTCGCTATCTTGAAAATCATCAAGCGCGGCCAGACAGATTTCTTTGTGAATTGGAACCCATTGACGGTCTTCTAATCTCTTTGTCTTTGTCTTTTCCATGTTATTAATCCATCTTTTCCTGGCGTTATCGGAATAATCAAAGTTCTGTCAAACAACTCTTGCACTTCGGGCCACGCGAACCCTTTTACAGCTTCGTATTGTGGTGAGGCTAGCACTTTACCAAGACAAGTGAAAAGAAGTAAACTCCTGCGCTCCTTGTCTTCAATTTTGAGGGCTTCTTTAAGCCAATCTCTGTCAAACTTTACTTGCTCTTTTCTCATTATGATTTTGATTTTTTAACCAGACTATATTTGCCGAATCTGGCCCCAGTTTCCTCATTTTCAACAAGTTCTGTACGGATATTGAGGCCACGGCTACGGAGTTTACATACTATACCTGAAAGGGAGAAACTGCCATACATCCGCAATGCTAATAGCGGCGTTATGGCTCGCCCTGATTCAAGGTGCATACGCACCAAATCAATTTTAGTTGTGCGTTTCCGTTCCATGTTTTCCTCCGTTAAGAATCTCAATACAGTCAGCACGGCGGTATTTCAGTTTCCCACCCACGCGGACTGGGTGAATATAACCAGCCTTCCTCCACCGCCACAAAGTCTGCCCACTTACCCCGAACAGTTCTAGTGCTGCCTTGTAATCAAGCAGTGTGTCTTGCGGTTCTGCCGTCTTCTCGTTTTCTTTCTGTTGCTGTGCCTGAGCGATAAGGTCGCGCCCAAATGAAATTAGGTCAGCCCCACGAACATTGACAGAAATGTTTGGAGCATCTTGTAAGATTTTGAGTAATTGTTCCATAGTTCTATCTCTAACAACCTCAACAAAGATATACAAACAACAACACCCATACTATACGGTAATAGGGCGCGAGTAACACTCACACCCTATTACAAATAGTTAAATTGCATATTTTAGTAGTTACTTTTTACCCTATACCCCTAAAATGTTTTTCAATTCGTTATATATTTCTTCCGCCTTACCGGTAGGAGCCTTAGCCAATTTGGTAACTTTATCTGAACACTTTTCTATATTTGATAGTTCAGCCGTAAATAGTTCCCACTCATTCTCATTTACTCCAAGTAGGCGAAGAAACATGAGCCATGAATACTTATTTATCTCGCCATTGTTCTTGCTCCCTTTCTTAATCCAGATAACTTTGCCCTGCGGAGTGTTTGTATAAAACATATTTAGAAAGTTCGGTAGTGCATCGTTACTAGTTCCATCAATATACCCCCTCTCAACTAATTTGTTAAATATGCCTTCAAGTCTATCCTTGTCGTAATTAGTCAATATGAGACATCTCACAGGTGGGGTTTCAAGTTCTTTTAATCCAACACTATCCCTTAAAAACTTACCGTTTTTTATCTTGTATTGATATGGGCCTCTACCAAGTTGTGTATATTGCCTGTACCGAAATGGAAACCAGCTCTTAATTAAGTCTATTGACATATCAAGAAGGGTTCTCTTTCGATTGTCATTCCAACTTGTTATACTTTCTAGTGTTAAGTCAAAGAGTATATTTTCTATCTCTCCGTTTTCAATACAGTCGTTCCAGAAGTCGGAGCTTGGGTAGTCTCCGCTAAGTATTTTGTCCCTAATTTGTTGTATTGTTGCCATACTTACTCTAATTCTTTAACAAGTTCCTTCTTTATTTCTTCATCTATATTACGGTAGCGACTAAATGCTCGTGAACCTTCGGAGTGACCCGACATTGACCCAATAAGGTTGGGGTCTTTGACTTTCTTGTAGAGGTTGCCAATGAATGTTCTTCGAGCAATGTGACTGCTGGCAATTTCGTTTAGTGGCTTCTTCGTTTCCTTCCGTGTAAGTGGGTCAAGAACAGTAACCGTTCTCGTAAGTCTCGCCGCTAAGAAGATTCGTTTTATTGAATCATTGTATCTTTGAGGTGAAATGAATGGCAGGAGTGAGGCCCTTTCATCTGACTTGTACCTTTCAACAATCTCTTTTGCGATTGAGTTAAGTGGTACGCGGACAGTAGGAACTATTTCGCCAACTTCATCTTTCGTCTTTGTGGGAATATACTCAATCGCGCCGCCAATCAGATTATCTTTAGTAAGATTGATAAGGTCTGAAACGCGGCAACCTATTAGGCATTGAAAAACAAAAATGTCTCTTTGTATTGCTAATTCTGGGTGGCGGGAAAGATTCATCCGATATATCTTATTTCGCTCGTCAATACTAATGTAGTAGGGAGTTCCATAAATGCAAGATTGCATCTTGTATTTTGTAAATTCGATATTCTTAGTCAAGTCTTCCTTATATGCCCAGTTGAGAACGGCGCGTACAATTCGCATCCTTCCTATAATAGTGTTCTCTCCGCGTTCATCTATGGAGCGACTTTCGGGACACACTTTAAGCAAATCTGGCCGTTTGGCAACAATACTTGCTTCTTCTCTTTGGTAATTCTCAAAGTCTTTCATTACCTCTGCTGTAATCGAATCAAGTTCAAGTGTCGCGCCTTTGAACTTTTTGTACCTAGCAAGGCTTCTTGAAACTACCTGGATATTCCTTTGGCGTATTTCCGATAGAGCGTGAGTTTCTAAATAATAGTCAAAAGCCTGGGATAATGTCACCGGGGCTGGCTTTTCTTCCTGCGCCGGGAAGAAGCACGAAGTTATTACAGAAGTAAGCCAGTCGGGGGGTAGTGTCTGCTTGTCGGAACTTTCACTATTATAGGCACTTGATATTATATTCTTTAGCTTTGAGAGTGTTTCGTTTACTCCGTTTAGGTATTCAATAAGCCTCTTTTGCTCGTCATTCATTAGACGGTATTGAGGGATTGTGGCTAGTTGTTTTTTTGCGTTCCAGAACTGCGGTTGTACGAAAATTGGAGCTTTGCCACGCTGGTTAATGCGGCTACCAACCACAAAACGAACCAAGACTTGACTCTGTCCGGTTACTTTGTCAATCTTTCTTGAAAGAGTATAATAAATAGTTGCCATACGCATTGGGTTTATGCAAAGATAACCAATGCACGCCAAAATATCAAATTTTTGGCGTGTTAAATGTAGATAATTGTAGTTGGGTGATTATGCTTCTAAAGTATAGAAGCGTCTAATTTTATAGATAACATATTGTAAAATAATATGTTACTAAAAACATTATAGATAACACGGCGCAACAACGGTTTTCGCTGATATAAATAATTTCGATTCCGAGCGGGGGTACGAAAAAGGCTCGTAAGACGCTGCAAATCAGTGAATTACGGGCCTTTTCTAATTTTTTCCGAAACATTACCGAAACAAATTCATTTGGACATTCACTTTCGCCCTCAAACTCAAACCCTCCATTCCAGGGGACTGTAGGCTGTTTTTTTATTCAAATATCTATAAAATCTTCACCGCTATCGCCGCACACGCCTCTGCATCTGCCAGAGCATGGTGATGTTGCGTCAAATCGAACCCGCAAGCCGCTGCTACTGTCTGTAACTGATGGTTCGGTAGATCATGGCCGAAATGCTGGCGTGAAGCCCGCAGGGTGTCATGGAACTCGTAATCCGGATAATCCATCTGATACACCTTGTGCACAGCTTTGAGGCATCCTTCGTCGAATCTGGCATTGTGAGCCACCAGCGGCAACCCTTCAATCAGCGGCTCAATCTTGGCCCATACCTTGGGGAACACCGGCGCATCCTCCGTATCCTCGGCGCAAAGCCCGTGCACCTGCATGCAGAACCACTGGTAATACTCCGGCTCCGGATGAATAAGCGAATAGAAGGAATCCACCACCTGGCCATCCCGTACAATCACCACCCCTACCGAGCATACGCTGGACGGGCACTCGTTCGCCGTCTCAAAGTCTATTGCCGCAAAATCAGTCATATTTCTTCACCATTGCTTCAATCTCGGCCTTCACCTCCTCCCGGAACCAGTCCGGCATCAGCACTTCCACCGAAGCCCCGCGTCCCAGAATCTCCTGCTGGAAATCGAACGAAGGAATCAGGTGATAGCTGTATACCGTGTACTCCGGCGTCTCCTCCACCTTCTTCTGTGTCCAGTGCAGGGGCAGGGAATCGAAGTATTTCACCTGATCGGCGTCCACGCGAAGCTCCACCGTGCACAGCGGATTATCCGTGCCGACGATGATGCCGTAGTGGTCGGCGAAGAACTCCTCGGCATTGAACGAGGCCGGCACCTTTGCCTTTTTCGAAAGCACCTCCACATTCTGGATACGGTCCAATCCATACAGGAACGGCGTTTGTTTCCCGTCGCTCCGCGCCAGCAGATACCAGCGCTGCTTGAACAGTTTCAGGCAGTACGGATGCGCTACGAAAGTCGCGGGCTCGTCCCGCCAGAAGCTCTGGTAGGTCATCCGGATGCATTTGCGCTCCCGCAGGGCATTCACCAGCGTTGTCAGCCACTGATAGCTGGACGGCACGTTCTCGAACAGAATCCGGTCCCGCATGTCGGCCGTCTCGTTCAGGATGTTGTTCATCTGAATCGATTCCAGCAGCCACTGACGCACGCCCTCGTTGCCGATGTCGCTCTCATTGGAGATGTAGTACCCCAGTGACCGGTCGCACTTGATTTCAATGCCGAAGGTGTCCAAGATGGCCTGCCGATGATTGTGGAAAGTGCGCTCATAGAGCTCTTCACCAGTCTCGTTCAGGGGAGAATTCTCCCACAGACGGCTCAGTTCCACCCGGGTGATGTGCCCGTGCCGCTGAATGGTATCAATCAGCCACACATAGCGGTTAAAGTAGGATTTTGCCATATTCTAAAGGTTTGGATATCGCAAAGATAATCATAAATACTGCCAAAAACAAGCAGCCTAGAAGCCTATCCGTCGCCGCTCGGGGCTGCCGCAGATGCCCTCCTCAGTGCAGAACTCATGCACCTGCTCAAAGGATGGCTCGGAAAGGCCGATGATGGAGCTCACCTCGCGCTTTCGCGCCACATTCTCGATCTGGCCGCCAGAGAACTCGAACTCCGTCGCCAGCTGCGTTGCCTCCGCTTCGGACAGCTCAGGAATCATGGACCGCCAGATGGAAACGCGAGCCTCCATGCCGGGCTTGTCAAAGCGAACCTTGTACAGGAACCGCCGCTCGAATGCCTTGTCCAGGTTGGTGGTCAGGTTGGTCGTTGCGATCAGGATTCCATCCAGGTCCTCCATCTCCTGCAGGATGATGTTTTGGATGGAGTTCTCCATCTTGTCTACAGCCCGCTCGGCACCTTCCTGACGGATGCCGAAGATGGCATCGGCTTCGTTGAACAGAAGGATGGGAACAGGGCCCTCTCCGCGTACTGCCTGCCGATACTTGTCGAAGACGTCCTTGATGTTCTTCTCGCTCTCACCAACCCAGCAGCTCTTCACCTGGGACACGTCTACGATGTAAAGGTCGCGTCCGCATTCGCGCGCAATCTGATAAACGGTCTCCGTTTTACCGGTGCCAGGGGAGCCGTAGAAAAGGCAGGTGAAGCCAGTCCGGAGGCCCTTGGCTTTCATCTTCTCACGTATCTCGCCGAAGCGCTTCTCGCTCATCAGCTCCTTCAGCTGCGCCACCTGGCGTCCTTCGGCCATATTGTAGAAGAGCTCTTTGGGGCCGATGCCTGATGCGTCCAGCTTCCTGGAAGCGGAAACGGTCTTCTCCTTCTTGCGCACTCCGCCCACGTCTTCAAAGATTTCCTCCTTGTACTCGTTGGTGATGCGGAAGAAATCTTTGTCGATAAGCCCGTTTCGGCCGGTATACTCAATGACGCCTTCCTGCTGGAGGCTGAGGATTTCCCGGCGGTAGCGGGATTTCAAGCGGTTCAACTCGTCCTCGCTCACGTAGTCGTCCAGGTCGTGCCAGCCCACCATGTCGTCGTCCTCGAAGTAGTAGCGGTAAACCAGGCCGTAAAGAACCACGTTCTCCAGCCAGGGAATCTTTTTCTGGATCTTCCGGATACCGCGGGAAACGCTGGTGGTGGGATTCTGCTCCATCAGCGAGTTAAGATCCTCGATCAGTTCGTCCGTCGTGCACTGGTCTTCGTCGCGCAGGTCCAGGGCGTGGTCGATACGGGTGAGCAGTTCCTCGGAGCTCAGGCCGGTCGTAGGAAGCGGCTTCACGGGGGAGTTGTTCTTCAAACAGTTCAGCACCGATTTCGGAATGACGATGTCACCGTCCTTGTCGATGCGCAGATAGCCCCTCTTCCTGAGCCCCTCCATTTCGTCGTTGTAGGTGAGGAACTTCAGATAGTCCAGACCGAGGGTATCCGCCACATCGCTTCCTTCAATGCGATAGCGGGAGGAACGCCGCACGATGGCGGTCAGGATAACCACCTGCATGGCGCTCATGTCAAGAGTCTTTGCCAGCGAGCGAATGTCGGTCATAGCCAGCGACATCCGGCCAATGGCCATCTGGCTGGAGTCTTCGTCCGGGCGCATCTTCTCTGCGATGCTGCACATTCTTTCGATAATCGTCTTGCTCATACTCGTTCTTGTTTCACTATGCAAAGAAATATAATCTTCTTGCCAAAAAGTGGCAGGATTTAAGAAATCGTACAAGTAAAAGGACCGGAGGTCTGGTCTTTTGATGAGAACTACGACTGATCTATATATCCTGCTTGAAGCCTTTCCAGCTCAACCCCACAGGCGTAGAGCAAATCTCCGCTGCCGATGAGTTTCTCCGCTCCGGGCTGGTCCAGAATGGTTGTTGAGTCAATACGGCAAGCCACGCGGAATGCAATACGTGTAGGGAAGTTAGCCTTGATTAATCCGGAAATCACGTCCACTGTCGGCCGCTGTGTTGCTAGCACAAGGTGGATACCAGCATTACGTCCCCGTTGCGCCAAGCGGATGACGGAGGTCTTTATCTTGCGAGACACGCTAAGGTCGGCATATTCGTCAATAAATACCACGATATAGGGGTGCTTAACTTCCGCCTGCAGGCGGCGTTCCATTTCCTCGCATAGGCCTTCCAGCCTGGCCGATATCTCTTCCATGTTGGCATCCTTCGCCTTGGGGTCAATCCAGAATCGTGGGGGAATTTTAAATTACTATTTACAATAATAGACAGCATATTACAAAAGGAGTGTGATTCATGAAGAAGATAATCTTTCTTGATTTTGATGGTGTTCAGAATACGGAACATTATTATGTATCAGAGGAATGAATAACGACCTCCCAGATGCAGAGGCTTGTGCGTGAATAGCAAGAGAAATATTGTAAATTGTTTAACTTTTAATTAATATTGTTATGTTTGTATTAATAATGCCAACCATTGAAAGTATTTGCGAAGATTATGGTCTTGACTATAATGATACCAATGAGGAAGAACTTTTAGGACAGCAAGGCCTGGAAGCTTATCATATAGAAGTAAATGATGGCGAGTCTTTTGAGATTCCCCAATGTTTTACTGGTAGAATTGAACAAGACGAGCAGAATTATTATAAAAAAGTCTTAGTGGATGAGGATATGGATTATTATGAGCGAGAGGTAATCCAAGATGATTTGCCTTCTGGCCTCTACCAGTTAGATAAAGATGAGATAACATTGCTGTCCACTAAAAATTCATAATAGTTCTTTGAAAATATTGTAAGTTAGAAAGTTGCAAGGTTTTTGAGCGCGCAACGATTTGAACTTAACTTTGCGGAAGATACCCTTCCGATATGAACACAGGTTCTTACGTTTT
>JAFPGC010000003.1 GCA_017423025.1 Bacteroidales bacterium | reverse complement strand
GGGGTATCCAGGAAGGTGATGTGGCGGCCGCTGGGCAGGGTGACATTGTAGGCACCGATGTGCTGGGTGATGCCACCGGCCTCACCGGCAATCACGTTGGAGTTGCGGATGTTGTCCAGCAGGGAGGTCTTACCATGGTCTACGTGACCCATCACGGTGATCACCGGAGGACGCTCCACCAGGTCTTCTTCCTTGTCAGGCTCCTGCTGCTGAATCTCTTCCGTAAGTTCGGCCGTGACGAATTCCACCTTGTAACCGAATTCCTCGGCCACCAGAACCAGGGTTTCGGCGTCCAGACGCTGATTGATGGACACCATCATACCCAGGGACATGCAGGCTCCGATAACCTTGACCACCGGGGTGTTGTTCATGAGGGTGGCGAGGTCGTTCACGGTTACGAACTCCGTTACCTTGAGCACCTTGTTCTCCGCGGCAGCAGCCTCCATTTCCTCCTGGGAACGGATGGCGGCAATCTCCCTCTTCTCCTTGCGGTGCTTGGCGCCGAAGTTGTTCTTGCTCTCGTTCATGCGGGCGTAGGTTTCCTTCACCTGCTTCTGGATTTCCTTCTGCAGTTCTTCCTGCTCGGCCTCGGTCATGGCCGGCTTGAAGCGGTCACCTTTCTTGCGTCCCTTGCCCTGCTGCTGGTTGTTGTTGGCGGCAGGCTTGTTCTTGTTGTCGTTCTTCTTGGGGGCTTTCTCGGCCTGGACCTTGGTTACGTCCACTTTCTGGGAGCCGGTGGTCTTGATTCTCTCGCGCTTCTTGGCCTTCTTGGGGTCGAACTGGGAGAGGTCAATCTTACCGAGCACCTTGAAAGGAGCGGCCTCGGGAGCATTGGCGGGGGCTTCTTCCGCAGGGGTCGGGGCGGAAGGTTCCTCCGGCTCGGGAGTTTCCTCGGCTTCGCTCGGAATTTCAACGGGTTCAGGTTCTGCTTCGGGCTCGGGTTCTGCCACCGGTTCGGGCTCCGGCTCTGCGACAGGCTCGGGTTCCACCACCGGTTCAGGTTCCGGTTCCACGACGGGCTCCGGCTCTACCACGGGTTCGGGTTCCGGCTCTGCAACGGGCTCGGGCTCCGCCACCGGTTCGGGTTCCACCACGTTCCGGGAGAGATTGTTGCTCTTGATGACGGTCACGCGCTCGGGTTCGAACTCGTCCTCCTCTTCGTCCTGTTTCTTGGAAGCCTTGTCCAGGATTTCGGTAAGCTTGACGTCCACCTTCTCGGCGGCTTCCTTCAGTTCCAGGTCCTTGCCGAACTTCTTGTGCAGTTCGGGAAGGAACTCATCCGAAATTTTCAGGTTCGGATTGGCGTCTTCGATGCCGGCGCCTTTGGAATTGAGGAACTCCACCAGGGTGTCAAGCCCGATGTTGAATTGTTTGATCAGTTTCGATAGTCTGATTTCTGCCATATAATAACCCCTTTTTTGTTCTAAATTAATTAATCCTCAAACTCTTCGTGCAGGATGCGGAGCACCTCTTCCACGGTCTCGTCCTCGAGGTCGGCGCGGGAGGCGATGTCGGCGGGTGCGAGGGCCATGACACTGCGGGCCGTGTCGCAACCGATGGACTGCAGGCGCTCGATCACCCAAGGATCGATGACGTCGGAGAACTCGGAAAGCAGTACGTCGTCCTCTTCCTCCTCGTTCTGGGGCAGTTCACGCCATACCTCGATTTCGCGGCCTACGAGCATACCGGCGAGCTTGATGTTCACACCGCCCTTGCCGATACCCTTCTTCACCTCATCGGCCTGCATGAATACCTTGATCTTGTCTTCCGGGGAAGTACCCAGGTCGATGCGGGAAATGCGGGCGGGATTGAGGGCACGCTGGATCATGAGCTGCGGGTTGGAGCTCCACTGGATGACGTCGATGTTCTCGTTGCGGAGTTCGCGGACGATACCCATGATGCGGGAACCCTTGACGCCGATGCAGGCGCCGATGGGATCGATGCGGTCGTCATAGGACTCCACGGCCACCTTGGCGCGCTCGCCAGGGATGCGGACCACCTTCTTCACGGTGATGAGGCCGTCGTAAATCTCGGGAACCTCCATCTCGAAGAGTTTCTCCAGGAAGCTCTCGGAGGTACGGGACAGCACGATATAGGGCGTGGTGTTGTTCTTCATTTCCACGCTCTTGATAATGGCGCGGACGGAATCGCTCTTCTTGAAGCGTTCGCCGGGGATCTGCTCGTTCTTGGGCATGCGGAGTTCGTTGCCGTCCTCGTCCAGGATGAGCACCTCGTTCTTCCAGGTCTGGTAGACCTCGCCGGTGAAAATCTCACCTACGCGCTCGGAGTATTTCTTGAAGACATTGGCCTTTTCGATGTCCATGATACGGCCCTGCAGGTTCTGACGGATGTTCAGGATGCCGCGGCGGCCGAAGGAGGCCAGGGAAAGCTTGCGGGCGAAGGTGTCGCCAATCTCGTAGTCGTCGTCACCGGTTTCGGCCTTGATCTCGTCCAGGGTAATCTGGGTCACAGGGTCTTCCACCTCTTCCACAACCTCGAAGTTCTGGTAAATTTCGCAGTCTCCCTTGTCCACGTTGATGATGACGTCGAAATTGTCGGCGCTGCCATAGGTCTTGGCCAACTGGGTGAGGAATACGTCCTTCAGGACACCCAGCATCACCGGACGGTCGATGCTTTTCTCTTCCTTGAAATCCTTGAAAGCGTCAATCAAGGTGATTTCTTTCTCTTTTTCTTTTGCCATTAGTTTATGATTGTATTATTTAAATTCAATGTAGGGCGTGACAGAGTTGATCTCGGAAAGCGGGCAAACGTCCTCGTGCTCCACCTTCTCCTTCTTCTTCTTGCCTTCCACAGCCTCCAGGGCGGTATATTTGAGGCCGATAGCCTTTTCATCGGCCGATGTAAGGGTGGCGACAATGCGCTTCCCGCCCTTGAACTTCACATCCACCTGCGTGCCGATGGCCTTTTGGAACTGGCGCAGCACCTTGAAAGGACGGTCCAGTCCGGCGGAAGACACGGTGAGGGCATAATCCTCCACATCCTGGTCGAAAGCCTCGTGCATCACCTTGTCGATGGCGGCGCAGTCGTCCCAGTCCACGATGCCATCCTCCTTCTCGATGACAATCTCAATGTCGTTGGCCGTGCTCACGGTCACTTCCACCAGGAAGCAGCCCCGCTGCTGAACAGCCGGCCCAATGGTCTGAATGATCTGTTCTTTTGTCATGACTCTAATAAAAAAAGATAGGGGACCGTCGTCCTCTATCTCGTTCACGTTTGCAAATGTACGAACTTTTTTTGAAAATACCAAATTCAGGCCAGGCTCTTCAGCCATCCTATGCTGTCCGGACCTTCGTTGAACAGCAAATCCAGAGCGCTGAGACGGGGCGTGAATCCGCCCATGCGGTCGCGGAAGACCTGGTAGTAGGGCTTGTCCAACTGCAAATCGGCCAGGATGGTATCCTCCTGCTTGGGATGAAGGGAAAAGCGATAGTCATCGGCCTCGCTGTCCGGCGCAGCAAAAGCCGGAGTAGGGGAGAGTTCACAGGCAATCCCTGTCTTTTCCAGGAGGAAGCGGATGGTAGAGAGGTTGAACTCCCACAAGGTGGCGGGCTGCGCCTCCAGCAGGGAGAAAAGAGCATCCCTATAATAATAATAGTAGGCCGATGTCTCATAGGCGGTGTCCAGGGCGCGCTCCGTCCGGACAATCCAGGGCGTGGAGTAGTCGACCTTCACCTGGGTAATAATGCGGGAGTCCCCGTGCACCACCGGCACTTGTAGCATCTGCACGCCGTCTCCGGCCAGGATGCAGCAGCGGTTCCGGTAGCTCTGCTTCTGGTAATTCTCGCACGCTTCCAGACGGACGTGAGAAGGCAAAACCCTGTCCGGGGACAGGGTCATCTCTCTTGCGGCCAGGGCCAGCCAAGCCACCGGCGGAAAGTATGCGGTGGAAAGGAGCACTACTTGCGGGGGCGCGGTTTGGGAATGATGCCGCGGGAAGATTTGCGGATGAATCCCAGAATGTTGTCGCGGTACTCGGAAGCGGGGAAGTTGGCTTCGATGTATTCGACGGCCTGGGTTGTGTTCATGCCTTTGAAGTAGAGGCAGTCGTAGATGTCCTTGATTTCGTTCACCTGCTCTTCCGTAAAGCCCCGGCGCAGCAGTCCGGTGCGGTTTACACCCTCAAAGCAGACAGGCTCACGGCCGGCCAGCACATAGGGAGGAATGTCCTTGGATATCTTGGCGAAGGCGGCCACGAAGGCGTGCGTGCCCACGCGGGAGAACTGGTGGGAGCCGGACTTGCCGCCCAGGATGCCCCAGTCTTCCACGTCGGTTTCTCCGGCCAGGCCCGCGTAACTCACGATGATGCAGTGATTGCCAATCTGGCAGTCATGGGCGATATGGGCATAGGACATAATGAGCGTATCGTTGCCCACGCGGGTGACACCCTTGCCACTGGCCTTGGTGCCACGGTTGATGGTGGCGCATTCGCGGATGTTCACGCGATCCCCAATCTCTACCCAGGATTCTTCTCCTTCAAACTTGAGGTCCTGCGGAATGGCTCCCACTACGGCTCCGGGGAAGACGTTGCAATTCTTACCCATCTTCACATGGTTGTAGACAGTGGCTCCGTTCATGATGTGGCAGCCGTCGCCAATTTCTACGTTGGCGTCAATGAAGGCGAAAGGCCCCACTTCAATATTGTCTCCCAGTTTGGCCTCGGGACTTACACAGGCAAGGGGATGAATTTTGTTCATGATGGTTTATTATAGCAAGGCTCTCAGGGCCTTGGCAGCTTTTGTGTTAAGGGAATGACCCGGTTTGTAGGCCGTGATGCGGGCCTTGAGGAAACCGCCGGAGAGCCGGAGGTCTCCCAGCAGATCCAGCATCTTGTGCCGGCCGCATTCGTCCGGGAAATGCAGTTCCAGGTTGTTCAGGTAGCCTTCGGCGGTAGGCTTCAGGTCGGGCAGGTTGAACAGGTTCTGCAGGCTGCTCAGCTGTTCTTCGTTCACGGGGTTCTCTACAATCACGATGGCGTTGTCCACATCTCCTCCCTTGATGAGGTTGTTGCGGAACAGGTATTCAATCTCGTGGAAGAAGACGAAGGTGCGGCAGATGCCGATCTCCCGGGCATAGTCCACCGTCTGGTCCCAATGGGCGCTCTGGACTCCCAGGATCTTGGAATTGAAATCTACGGTAATATCGGCCGATGGGGCGTCGGCAGGCTCGATCTTGATCCAGGAGCCCGTGCGTCCGTCACGGATTTCCACCGTCTGGGGAATGCTGATGTACTGGCGCGGAACGCCCTGGTCCTCCAGGCCGTCTTTGAGGATGGCCTCAATATACGGGCGGGCGCTGCCGTCCAGGATGGGCACTTCAATGTTGTCCAGCTCAATGAGGGCGTTGTCCACTCCCAGGCCGGTAAGGGCGCTCATGATGTGCTCGATGGTCACCGCCACGGCTTCGTTGGCCGAAATAGTGGTGCTGCGGGCCGTATTGCTCACATTCTCTGCCAAAGCTTCGATGACGGGCTTGGAACGGAGGTCCGAACGGCGGAAACGGATGCCGCTGTCAGCCGGTGCCGGCATGAGCTTCATGTGCGAGTAAGTGCCTGTATGCAGGCCCTTGCCCTGGAAGTAATAAGACTTCTTGAGTGTATGTTGATTGAATGTCATTCTATTGTTCTGCGGCCCGCTTGAACAAAGCGTAGGCCTTCATGTAAAGTTTGGCGTCAATGGCCGGAGCTCCCATCATCACCTGACCCTCCTTGCGGATGTTGCCGATGACGCCGCCCTGGGCCAGGATGGTGGTATGGTCGGCAAGCTTGAGATGCCCGGCAATCCCTACCTGTCCGGCGAAGATGCAGTATTTGCCCACCTCGGTAGATCCGGCGATACCCGTCTGGGCCGCCATCACGGTATGGTCCCCGATGATGACGTTGTGGGCAATCATGCACAGGTTGTCGATGCGAACGCCGTTGCCGATGATGGTAGATTCCATCTGGGCGCGGTCCACGGTGGTGTTGCTGCCAATTTCCACATCGTTGCCGATGATCACGTTGCCAAGATGCTCAATCTTTTCCCAACTGCCGTCCGGCCTGGGGGCGTTGCCGAAGCCGTCGTCGCCGATCACGCAACCGGAATGCAGAATCACATTGTCTCCAATAACCATGCCCGGGAAAATGCGGACGCCGGGATAGAGGATGCAGTTCTTGCCGATAACGGTGTTGTCGCCGATGGTCACATGCTCGTGGATAACGGTATTGTCGCCAATGTGGACGTGCCGGCCCACATAGCTGTAAGCACCCAGATATACTTTTTTGCCAAAGCGGGTGGAAAAATGCCACCGGGCCAGCAGGCTGCGGTAACGCCGGGCTTTCTGCTTCTGGGCCGATGCATACTTGAGCAGGTCGGCTATGGCGGAATAGGCGTTCTCCACCTTCACCAGGGTAGGCGTCACGGGCTGCTTGGGCTCGAAGGCCTTGTCCACGATGAGGATGGATGCCTGGCTGGTATAGACATATTCTTCGTATTTGGGATTGGCGAAGAAACTCAAAGTACCCGGTTTGCCATGTTCGATCTTGGCAAACTTGGTGGCTTTCGCGTTCTCGTCACCCTCTACGGTGCCTTTCAGGAGCTGAGCTAAGAATTTGGCGGTATATTCCATAAATTAGATCAGCGGTTCGGCGGTCATAGCCTTAGGCTGGGGGATGCCCATGAGTTTGAGGATGGTGGGGGCTACATTGCAGAGGGCTCCGTCCTTGACGCTCTTGACCTCGTTGCCGGCATTGATAACTACGAACTGAACGGTGTTCAGGGAGTGGGCGGTGTTGGGGGAACCGTCGGCATTCACCTCGAAGTCGGCGTTGCCGTGGTCGGCAGTGAGGAGAACCACATAGTCATGCTCGATGGCTTCCTTAACCACCTGGCCCACCAGTTTGTCGATGCAGGCCACGGTCTGGGTGACGGCGGTATAAACACCGGTGTGACCCACCATGTCTCCGTTGGCGAAGTTCAGGATAATCATGTCCTGCTTCTCGCTGCGGATCTGGTCGATGAGCTTTTCGGCCACTTCGGGGGCGCTCATCTGGGGCAGGAGGTCGTAGGTAGGAACCTTGGGGCTGTTCACCAGGATGCGGTCTTCGTTCTCGAACACGGTCTCGCGGCCGCCGTTGAAGAAGAAGGTCACATGGGCGTATTTCTCGGTTTCTGCGATGCGCAGCTGATGCTTGCCGGCCTTGGAAACGGTCTCTCCCAGGGTGTCCTGGACCAGTTCCTTGTCAAAGAGGATGTGCACGCCGGTGAAGGAGGCGTCGTAGGGAGTGAGGCAGCAGTAGTACAGCGGAATGGTGTGCATGCCTTCCTCCGGCATATCCTTCTGGGTGAGGGCGGCGGTGAGCTCGCGGGCGCGGTCGTTGCGGAAATTGTAGAAAATGATGGCGTCGCCTTCCTCGATGGTGGCCACGGGCTTGCCGTTCTCGGTAATCACGATGGGCTTGATGAACTCGTCGGTGACATCGGCGTCATAACTGGCCTGTATGCCTTCCTGGGCCGATGCGAACTCGGCGCCCTTGCCTTCGACCAGCAGGTCGTAGGCTTCCTTCACGCGGTTCCAGCGTTTGTCGCGGTCCATGGCGTAGAAGCGGCCGCAGACAGAGGCCACCTTGCCGGTGGTTTCGGCCATCTTCTCTTCCAGCTCCTTCACGAAGCCCAGGCCGCTGCGGGGATCCGTATCACGGCCGTCCATGAAAGCGTGGACATACACTTTATCCAGGCCCTCTTCCTTTGCGACGCGCAGGAATTCATACACGTGGTCCAGGGAGCTGTGCACGCCACCGTGGGAGGTGAGGCCCATCAGGTGCAGCTTCTTGCCGCTCTTCTTTACATAGTCGTAGGCGGCTTTGATTTCGGGATTCTCCAGGAGCTTGTGCTCACGGCAGGCGATATTGATCTTCACCAGATCCTGATACACCACGCGGCCGGCGCCCAGGTTCATGTGGCCCACTTCGGAGTTGCCCATCTGGCCGTCCGGAAGACCTACATATTCACCGCAGGCCTGCAGATGGCCGCAAGGATACTTGGCACGGAGGGCGTCAATGTTGGGAGTGCCCTGGGTCCAAATGGCGTTGGAATAGTCGTGGCGACCTTCGCCCCAACCATCCAGGATCATGAGTAAAACTTTTTTATTCATATTTTGAATTATTTTAATTCTTGGTTTTGTTCCGTCCCTTTGGGACTCGGAAAGTTATAGCCTACAAAGTTACAACTTTTTTGCGGAAATGCGAAGGATGCTGGTAGTGGATTGAGTAACCCGGACGCTGTGGTCTATGCACCATCCGGCGATGGCCAGCACGTGGTGCGGGTCATCGGCCCTTTTGTAAAGCCGGACGAAAGGTTTTTCATCGGCCGGAATGTGATGGTCCGTAAACCAGTCCTGCATTTTTTTCTTGCCCGGCGCGCCCAGGGGCCTGATCCAGTCTCCCGTCTCCCAGGTCCCTTCCACCAGTTCCCCGGCCTTGTCGGCGTCCAGAATAAGCTCCCCGGTCGGCTGCTTCACCTCCTTTGTCCCGTCCCAAATCTCTTCGGTCAGTTCATATTCTGCCCTTCCGGAGGGAGTGTTGTCCTCAAAACCTGTAGCCGCCCGTGGCTTCATGAACGGGAGGGGCCCGCTGCCCGCAGGGCAGTGGGAGGGACGAAGGGGCGTAGCCCCGGAGGGTTTTGAGGGCAATACTTCCGTAGGAAGGGCCTCGGAGAGTTGCTCATTAAACCGCTCCATATCGTTGTTCAGGGTCTGGATGAAAGAGGGGTTAATCTCTTTGAAGACGGGAAAGACCTGGTTGCGGATCTTGTTGCGTTTGAAGTCGTTGCTGGCGTTGGTGCGGTCTTCGCGCCAGGTCAGGCCGTTCTCGGCGGCAAAGGCCTCAATTTCCTCGCGGGTGAGGGAGAGAAGGGGCCGATACAGGGGCACATCGGCAAACTCCGGGTCCGGGATAAAGCCTTCGGCCTTCATGCCGGTGATGCCCTTCAGGCCTGTGCCTCGCAGGAGATTCAGGATAAGTGTCTCGGCATTGTCGTTGGCGTTGTGCGCCACTGCCACGCCCGAGTAGCCGTGCTCGCGGCACAGTTCCCCGAACCAGTGGTAGCGAAGGCGCCGGGCGGCCATTTCGATACTGATGCCCTCCTGCGCCGCATAGGCCGATGTTTCAAAGCGCCGGACGTGGCAGGGGATGCCGTGGGCATCGGCCCAATGGCGCACGAAAGCTTCGTCCGAATCGCTTTCTTCTCCCCTCAGTCCAAAGTTGCAGTGGGCAATGGCGAAAGGCCCGCCTTCCAGACGGACCTTTTCTGCCAGACACATGGAATCGATGCCTCCGCTGACTGCAACCAGTAGCATGTTAACGCTTGTGACTCAATGTGTAAGAGAAGCCAATCTCACAAAACTCCCTGAACTGGACGCCCTTGGAATCCGTGACGCCGTCCTTATCCTTGTCACGCACCAGGACACGGGGGTCGTAAATGAGGTTGGTGCCGACAGTGACGGCAAAGAACCGGGCTATTTTCCAGGCTATCTTGTTGTCCCAGGTGATACGGGGCTCCACCTTGGGGGTAAGGTAGTTATAGAAAGCCGTCACCTGTGTGGAGTAGGAGAATACGTCGTTGATGACCCAGGCCATGTCCAACTTGAGCTGGGCACCGAATTCAGCGCGGAAGTTGGTGTATTCCGTCTCGCTTCCTTCCACCAGGTCCATGCCATAGGTCTTTCTCAGTTCGGGAATGGTAACCAGCACACCACCACCTGATAGAGGAGCCACGTTCAAGGAAATCCAGGGAGCCGGCGTCCACAGGGCACCGAGACCGATATTGAGGTAGGCCGGGGCCAGGAAGCCGGACTTAAGATTGTTCTTGGCCGCCTCACGCCACGCCGCTGCCGGATTGTCCGGATACTTGGCGAACTGTTCGTCGGTAGGTGTCTTGTAATTGTAGTTACGGCCGAACTGGGTCTTGAAGTCAATGCTGGCAGAATAGGCCAGGTGCTTCACAGGGGTCTCATAACCCCATTTGGACTCCAGATAGATACGGTCCTTGGTGGTCTGGATGATGGGTTTGTCGGCTGAATACATCAGGCCGTAGTCCAGTTGCATACGCGAATTGCCCAGCAACTTGTCTTTGGCAAAATTGGCCGAGGCATCCACGGCACCGGTAAGGGTTACGCTGTTGTAACCACCTGCCACCCACTGGCTCAGAAAAGTCTGGCCGAAGTTGAGGCCGGCATTGAGGGTATTGGTCCAGTACTTGGGCTTCTCCACGGTTTCGGGAACGTCATCCGCGGTGGCGAGGGCGGCGGCAGCCTCAGCGGCGGCCGTCTGGGTATTCTGGGCCGATGCTACCAGCGTGGCAGCCATCAGCAGGGTTGAAAGGAAAATCTTTTTCATAATACTCTAGTAGGAACGGGCAAAGAGGACACGCTGGTGGGAAGGTTTGCCGGTGTAGATGCACTTGCCTTCTTCCATGCAGACGGCGCTGTCCACGGGAATGCAGCGGATGGTAGCCTTGGTCTCTTCCTGGATCTTGGCCTCGGTCTCGGCCGTGCCGTCCCAATGGCAGAGGAGGAAGCCGCCCTTCTCAATCTCTTCCTTGAACTCCTCCCAGGTGTCCACCTTGCGGATGGAAGCGTCGCGGAAAGCCAGGGCTTTGTTGTAAATGCTCTTCTGGATGTCGTCCAGCAGGCCGATGATGCGGTCCTCCAGGCCTTCGATGGGCTCGGAAATCTTTTCCAAGGTGTCGCGGCGGGCTACCTCCACGGTGCCGTTCTGCAGGTCGCGGGGACCCATGGCCAGACGTACGGGCACGCCCTTGAGCTCCCATTCGGCAAACTTGAAGCCGGGACGCAGGGTGTCGCGGTCGTCAATCTCTACGCTGTGGCCCTTGGCCTCCAGGGCCTTCTTGACCTCATACATCTTGTCCAGCACGGCATTGTGCTCTTCCTCGCTCTTGTAGATGGGAACCATGACCACCTGGATGGGGGCCAGGGCCGGAGGCAGCACCAGGCCGTTGTCATCTCCGTGGGCCATGATGAGGGCGCCCATCAGACGGGTGCTCACGCCCCAGGAGGTGGCCCACACATAGTCCTGCTTGCCCTCGTTGTTGGTGAACTGCACGTCGAAGCTCTTGGCGAAGTTCTGGCCCAGGAAGTGGGAGGTGCCGGCCTGCAGGGCCTTGCCGTCCTGCATCAGGGCCTCGATGGTCATGGTGTCCAGGGCGCCGGCGAAACGCTCGCCGGGGCTCTTGTGACCCACCACCACGGGCAGGGCCATCACTTCGCGGGCGAATTTGGCATATACGTTGACCATCTGCTCCTTGCGGGCTTCGGCCTCCTCGGCGGTAGCGTGGGCGGTATGTCCTTCCTGCCAGAGGAATTCGGCGGTGCGCAGGAACAGGCGGGTCCTCATTTCCCAGCGAACCACGTTGCACCACTGGTTGCACAGGATGGGGAGGTCTCTCCAGGAGTGCACCCAGTTCTTATAGGTATTCCAGATAATGGTTTCGGAGGTAGGGCGAACGATGAGCTCCTCTTCCAGCTTGGCCTCGGGGTCTACGACGATCCCGTTGCCGTCCGGAGCGTTCATGAGGCGGTGGTGGGTGACCACGGCGCACTCCTTGGCGAATCCGGCCACATGCTCGGCCTCACGGCTGAAGAAGGACTTGGGAATGAACAGGGGGAAGTAGGCGTTTTTCACTCCGGTTTCCTTGAACATGCCGTCCAGGATGCCCTGCATCTTCTCCCAAATGGCGTATCCATAGGGTTTGATGACCATGCACCCGCGAACGGCGGACTGCTCTGCCAAATCTGCTTTTACAACCAGGTCGTTGTACCACTGGGAGTAATTCTCCGACCTGCTGGTTACCTCTTTTGCCATAGTCTTATTTGCTTTTTTTTGTTTTTGTGCTTAATATTGTTCCCTGAAAACGGAGGTGCAGGTACAAATCTTGCATAATCCGTACTAGGGCCGATTTTTTTCGGCACAAAGGTACATAATTTTATTGAAATTTTTAAATTCCCTCCTTTGGAGGGAGGTTTATAGGAGGTGAAGACTATGAAAAAGTGTATTTTGGCTTCAGGAATCCTTCTGATGGCCGCCCTTTCATGCTCTACCACTAGCCGCGTCGCCAAGCAAACTTTTGACGACGGCCTGTACTCCCGTCCGGTTCAGGTAGTCCAGCAGGCTCCCACCGCTGAAGAACTGGATAACTTGCTGGCAGACAGCCACGCCTCCCAGGCCTATATCCTTAGCGCCGGAGACACGCTGTTCGTGCCGGATGGCAAAAAGATCCGTTTTTCCAAAGACGATACCATCATCACTGTCTGGGATACCCCCGCATGGGCCTACGATTATTCGTGGGCTTATCGGCCCTGGTATATGAGGGATTATTACAGTTACTGGGGATATTACAGCCCCTGGCACTACAATCCCTGGTATTACAGGCCTTGGGGTTTCAGCTATTGGTATAGCCCCCTGTATTATGATGCGTGGTATTGGGATCCCTGGTTCTACGATACCTGGTATCTGGGACCTCATTTCAACTACAGCTATTACGGATATTACGGTCCCTGGTACCGGTATCACTATTATGATTCCTGGTACTGGAACCGCTACTATCCCGGTCACTACGCCGGCTATTATTACCCTTATATTGGTGGGGCTCCCCGGCTGCATCGCAGCCAGGCTGCCAAACTGGGCCACAGGGAAGGTAACTTCGGCACCCGCGGTGCCGCTTCCCACAGCATTGTGTCCCGCGGCCGCACAGCCTCCCGCAGCGCGGCGCTTTCCCGGGCCACCAAGTCGGTCGGCAGGTCCCTGTCCGGCTCCGGCGCTTCCACGCGCTCTTCCGTGGTGCCGCGCTCATCCGGCGCCTCCCGTTCTTCTGTGGCTACCCGTGCGGTTTCCAGCGGAGCCGCCCGTTCCGCCTCCGGCAGCACCGCCCGCTCCGCCCATTCCGGCAGCACGCGTTCGGCTTCCGGCAGCGCTGTGCGGTCCGGTCGCAGTTCCAACTACCGTCCCAGTGGCGTTTCCCGCTCATCGGGCGGTGGAAACGTGCGCTCTTCCGGCAGTTCCTATGGAACCCGTTCCTCGGGCTCTTCCAACTACCGCTCCAGCGGCAGCACCGACGTTCGCTCCTCTTCCGGTGCGGCCAACTACCGTTCATCCAGCAGCTCCTCCTCTATGTCCCGCTCTTCGGGCGGTAGTTATTCCGGAGGTGGCAGCTCCCGTTCCTCTGGCGGCTATTCCGGCGGCGGCAGTTCCCGCTCGTCCGGTGGTGGACGCCGATAAACTTGGACTATTATGAAAAGAATCATAACATTTGTACTGGGTGCCACACTGGCTTTCAGTGCGGCCGCCCAAACCTGGCAGGACGCCCTGCTCTTTTCCGAAAATGATTACTCGGGTACGGCCCGTGGTGTGGCCATGGGTAACGCCCTCACCGCCATTGGCGGAGATGCCGGTTCCCTGATTTTCAATCCGGCGGGATCGGCCACGGCCTCCTACTCGCAGATCACGATTACGCCTGGCATCACCTTCTCCCTGTCCAACACCCGTCCTTCCGCGGACAACATGGAGTCCTTTCACGGGCAGTCCATTAATAATACGTACGCCCGTATGAAGCTGCCCAATGTGGGCTTCATTCTCAATATGGAGACCGGCCGCCGCAGCGGACTCAAGCGTATGTCCTTCGGAGTGGTGGTCAACTCCACCAACAATTTTACGGGCCGGTTCAAGATGGCGGGTGTCAATGGAGACAACTCCTATGCTGCCTCTCTGGCCTCATCGGCCGACGGCTTTGCAGAGGACGTGCTGGCCAACGGGGACTGGTATTATTCCGGAGACCCCTCCCGTATGCCTGCCTGGGTAGACATGACGGGTTACAGGAGCGGTATGTTCAATGGCGTGACCGGAAGGGACGGAGCCTATGTGGCCCTGACCGAGATTATTGACGACGAAGGCAACTTCCGGCTGGCCGCCCCGGTTTACCAGCAGTACGGACAGCAGAGCTATGGTGCCAAGACGGACGCCATCATCAACTTTGCCATGAACTTTTCCGACAAGTTCTATGTGGGAGCCAATGTGGGCATCACCGCCCTCCGGTATACCCTGAGCGAGTTCTGGTCCGAGGCCCCCGAGAATGTGAATGATTTCCCGACTATCCGCTATTCCGATGGCACGACGGCCCAGTTTGAGTCCCTGCGCATGAACCGCAAGTATCGTATGGCCGGCACGGGCGTGTATCTGAAACTGGGTGCCCTGTGGCGTCCCGTGGCAGGTCTGCGGGTGGCTGCCGCCGTCCAGACCCCTACCGTCCTCAATCTGACGGAGCGGTACGGCTATTCCGGCGAGGTCCGTTTGGGCGGCAAGTATGGCGGTGATGCCAGCAGTCCCGAGGACGAATGGATCTATGCCCTCGTCTCTCCTTTCCGCGCCAATGTGGGTGTGGCTTATACCATAGGCAGCAGGGCGGTCGTGAGTGCCGATTATGAGTTCGTGAATTACGGCCAGGCCCGCTTCCGCAGCCGCACCAGCGATTTTGAGTATGCCACGGGCAGTTTCTCCAACGTGAATATGGATATCAAGGATCTCCTGGGACCCACTCACCAGATTCGTCTGGGCGGGGAATTCATAGTTTCTTCCCTGCTTTCCCTGAGAGCGGGTTACAACCTCACCACTGGCGCCCAGCGCAATTATCTGGATGGGTTGCGTTTGAGCACGGGGGACCGTCTGGCCCAGCTTAAGCACAGCGTCTCTGCCGGTGTGGGCTTTTCCTTCGGCCGTGCCTTTGTAGATGTGGCCGTCCGTGCGCGCTTTGTGCCCAACGACTACGTAATCCCGTATAATTATTATTACGCGCCCGATCCTTACCAGTACTATAACAAGGTAGTGGACGATTATATCCTTACGCCGGAAGTTGTGGTCAAGAGCACCCTGGTGGATGCCCTGGTCACCGTGGGATGGCGGTTCTGATTCCTGCACTTCTGCCATTTTGTCAGCATTTAGGCTGCTGGCACGAAGTTCGATACTTACTTGGCGTCGCCCGAAATGGGTGGCGCCATTTTTTAGTTGCAAACAAATAAAAATCGTAAATATTATGGGTAAAATTATCGGTATCGACCTGGGAACCACTAATTCCTGCGTCGCTGTGATGGAGGGCAACCAGCCCACCGTCATCATCAACAACGAGGGGCAGCGTACTACCCCTTCCGTGGTGGCTTTCACCGACGGTGGAGAGCGTAAGATCGGCTCCCCGGCCAAGCGTCAGGCCATCACCAACCCCAACAACACCGTGTTCTCCATCAAGCGCTTCATGGGTGAGACTTATGATCAGGTAACCACCGAGGTGAACCGCGTTCCCTACAAGGTGGTCCGTGGTGAGAACAACACCCCCCGCGTGGACATCAGCGGTAAGCTCTATACTCCTCAGGAGATTTCTGCCATGATTCTTCAGAAGATGAAGAAGACGGCCGAAGAGTACCTCCGCCAGGAAGTGACCGAGGCCGTGATCACGGTCCCCGCCTACTTCTCCGACTCTCAGCGTCAGGCTACCAAGGAAGCCGGCCGCATCGCGGGTCTGGATGTGAAGCGTATCATCAACGAGCCCACCGCCGCTGCCCTGGCCTATGGCCTGGACAAGAAGGAAAAGGACATGAAGGTGGCTGTTTACGACCTCGGTGGCGGTACCTTCGATATCTCCATCCTGCAGCTCGGTGACGGCGTTTTCGAGGTGCTCTCCACCAACGGTGACACCCACCTCGGCGGTGACGACTTCGACCAGGTCATCATCGACTGGCTGGCCCAGGAGTTCGCCGCAGAGAACGGTGGTCTGGACCTCAAGAAGGACCCCATGGCCCTGCAGCGTCTGAAGGAAGCTGCCGAAAAGGCCAAGATCGAACTTTCCAGCCAGACTTCCACGGAAATCAATCTGCCGTATATCATGCCGGTGGACGGTGTTCCCAAGCACCTGGCCAAGACCCTTACCCGTGCCAAGTTCGAACAGCTCTCCGACGCCCTGTTCCAGCGCTCCATCGCCCCTTGCCGCCAGGCACTGGCCGATGCCCACCTGAACTCCTCCGACATCGACGAGGTTCTGCTGGTTGGCGGTTCCACCCGTATCCCTTACGTGCAGGAGCTGGTGAAGAACTTCTTCGGCAAAGAGCCCAACAAGAGCGTGAACCCCGATGAGGTGGTTGCCATCGGCGCCTCCATCCAGGGCGGTGTGCTCGCAGGCGATGTGAAGGACGTGCTCCTTCTGGATGTCACTCCGCTGTCTCTGGGTATCGAGACCCTGGGCGGTGTCATGACCAAGCTCATCGAGTCCAACACCACCATCCCGGCCAAGAAGAGCCAGGTCTTCTCCACCGCGGCCGATAACCAGCCCGGCGTAGAAATCCGCGTGCTCCAGGGCGAGCGCCCCATGGCCAAGGACAACAAGCAGATCGGCATCTTCCATCTGGACGGCATTGCCCCGGCACCCCGTGGCGTACCTCAGATCGAGGTTACCTTCGATATCGACGCCAACGGTATCCTCAATGTGAGCGCCGTGGATAAGGCTACCGGCAAGGAGCAGCACATCCGCATCGAGGCCTCCAGCGGCCTGTCCGACGCTGAAATCCAGCGTATGAGGGATGAAGCCAAGGCCAACGAAGCCGCCGACCAGGCCGAGAAGGAGCGCATCGACAAGATCAACAGCGCCGACGCCCTCACCTTCCAGGCCGAGAAGTTCCTGAAGGAGAACGGGGACAAGGTCCCGGCCGATATCAAGAGCGAGGTGGAGAGCAACTGCAATCTGCTGAAGGAAGCCGTCAAGGCCCAGAACCTGGCCGATATTGACCGCTACTCCGAGGCCCTGAACAAGGCTTTCGAGAAGATGTACCAGGCTGGTCAGCAGGCCCAGGGTGGACCGCAGGGTCCTTTCCAGGGTGGTCCCCAGGGCCCGTTCAACGGCGGCCCTCAGGGTCCTAATCCCGGCCCTCAGCCCGAAGGTCCCGACGAACAGTAAAACTCCGGGAAATTACAGAAGTAAAAGAGCCAGGTCTATGAAGGAGCGCACTGCGGTTTCGTAGTGCGTTCCTTTTTTGTTCCTATAGTACGTTACAGAATGCCAGGGCGCCTTCATGTGCTGGTAGAGAACGTCGGTGCAGGCAACCGGGACAATTCCATCTTCGGCCGAATGGCGGAGAACCACTTGCACGGAGGCCGGCAGGGGGTGAATGCTTTCCGGGGGAATGGAGAGGGATTTCAGTGCCTCCTTAAGTCGGAGGATGTCGGGGTTTTCGTGACCGTTAAAGAAATCAGGGTTCAGGTAAGAATGAATGTTTGTACCGTACTCCCTAGACAGATCCAAGGGACTCGTCATTCCTTCGGAAATGATTTCATAGTCTTCCAGCACCCTCCCACAAAATAGTTTGGATGGGTCCAGTCTGGTATCCATCCAAGTGTTCAGGCTGCGGACAAGGCCCGGATAAAACAGATAAGTCACCTCCCCGCGCGCCAAAATCAGTTCAAAGGCGAGCGCAGGGTCATAGGCTCCGCTACCCAGACAGACGGCTTTCATTCGGACATCACTTTGGGGATTGTCGGCATAATGGTAAGCCAGGGCCAGGGCGTTGGGCGCCCCCAGGGAGTAACCGAACAGATAGGTGTTGCGGGGGAGCTGCCTGCCCAAATACTCCCGGAAATACTCCGTGGCCGCTTCCCTAAGGTGGGCCGATACCAAAGCGCTGTTCCCGCTCATCTGGTAGGCGATGGCCAGGCTGTCCGTGGCGCCATAGCCGATATTGTCCGGAATCAGCGTCACATAGCCCAAGACGGAGGCCAGTACTTCCGTTGTGTACAGACGGGAACTGCCGCAAAGGGGTTTTTCGCGATTATAGGGGGACATTTCCACGGTTCCCCGCCACACGCCGCGTTCGGGATAAGAGATGAGTCCGGATGCGGTAATCTCCCTTCCTTTGGGATCCACGGTGCGGTAGGTGAGGGCTACGCAGTGAACATCCCGTTTGATGACCTTGAGGAGCCGGAAAGCAAAGGCCAGGTCCTTTTTCTGTACGTCCAGTCCAAATTCCTGGACAACCGAATCGATTTGCTGTTTCAGGGAAAGAATCTGCTCCCGCTGGACGGATACCAGCCTGCCTTGTCCGGAAACCTGGAGGCAAAGCAGGACCAATGCTGTGAGCAAGAGGGTTTTGATACGCAGCATAAATACCCTAATTCATTGCAAGTTATGAAAAAAAATCAAGACCGCCAAGCACCGTTTGCCCACCTCGCAATTTTTGACTAATTTTGTGACTCAGTTTTTAACGAGTTTATGGGAAGAATCATATTGACTGGCGACCGTCCTACCGGCAAACTTCATCTGGGGCATTATGTGGGCAGCCTGCGTAACCGCGTACTGCTGCAGAATGAGGGAAACTACGACCGCATGTTTGTGTTTATCGCCGACGTACAGGCCCTCACGGACAACGCCGATAATCCGGAAAAAGTTCGCCAGAATATCATAGAGGTTGCGCTGGATTACCTATCCTGCGGCCTGGACCCCAATAAGGTGACCCTCTTTATCCAGAGCCAGATTCCCGAACTGCACGAGATGACGCAGTTCTTCTCCAATCTGGTCACGGTACAGCGCCTGCAGCGCAATCCCACTGTGAAGAGCGAGATGATCCTTCGCGGATTCAACTCGGAAGGGGAGGATGACAACCGCCGCGGTCTTCCCGTGGGCTTTTTCACCTATCCCATCTCCCAGGCGGCCGATATCTGCTTCTGCAAAGCCACCACCGTTCCCGCTGGCGAAGACCAGGAACCCATGCTGGAGCAGTGCCGCGAGATTGTGCGCAGCTTCAACGGCACCTACAAGTGTGACGTGCTGGTAGAGCCGGAGATTCTCCTGCCCTCCAATCTGGCCTGCCGCCGTCTTCCCGGAACGGACGGTCAGGCTAAGATGAGCAAGTCCCTGGGCAACTGCATCTACCTGTCCGAAGACCCCAAGGAAATGGAAAAGAAGGTGAAGGGCATGTTCACGGACCCTGGCCACCTGAGGGTGGAAGACCCCGGCAAGGTGGAAGGCAACACGGTCTTTACGTACCTTGACGCCTTCTGTGAGGATGCCGATTTCGCCAAGTTCTGGCCCGAGTATGCCAACCTGGATGAGCTCAAGGACCATTACCGCAGGGGCGGTCTGGGTGATATGAAGTGCAAGAAGTTCCTCATTAGCGTGCTCAACGACCGTCTGGAGCCCATCCGGGCCCGCCGTCACGCCTATGAGCAGGACATCCCCGAGGTTTACAACATCCTCAAGAAGGGTTCCGAAGCCGCCCGCGAGGTGGCCGCCCAGACCCTTCACGAGATGAAGGATGCCATGAAGATCAATTACTTCGATGATGCCGCCCTTATCGCGGAACAGGCAGCCAAATACAGGAATGAGTAAAACGAAAGCCCGGACATCCGGGCTTTTCTTTTTATAACGCGTAATCCAGTCTCATTACTTTCACGGGTCTTTCGTCACCGTGGTAGAGGTGGCTGCAGAGGTTCAGCTCCCCGGTGTCCCGGAAACCACATTTCTCCATCACGCGGCCCGAGGCAGGATTGTCAACGAAGAAATCGCTCCACAGGGTGGGGGCTCCCAGGGCGTGGAAGCAGTAACGGATCATGGCCCGGAGGGCTTCGGTACAGTATCCCTTGTTCCAAAAGGGCTTGGCTATCCAGTACCCGATTTCCACATCGGCCTCTCCTATCTTGATATTGCTGTTCCAGTGGTCGTAATAACCCATGCAGCCTATGACCTCGCCGGTTCTTTTACGGACGATGGCCCAGGTGTGGTCATTGCTAAAGACTTCCCGGATGATTCTTTCGCTCTCTTCCACCGACTGGTGGGGTTCCCAACCGGCACGCGGACCCACCTCGGGATCTGACGCATACTTGAACAGCATGGGAGCGTCGGATTCCTGCCAGGGCCGCAACAGCAGCCTGCGGGTTTTGATGACGGGTTGGTCCATATTCTGCGAAGATAACAAAAAAAACCGACTCAGAAAAGAGCCGGTTTTTTAACGGGGGGACGTTGAGGCTTATTCGGCCTTTCCGTTGGAACCAAGAACGTTCACGATCTTGTGCATGTAGAGCTTCTTCATCTCGTCGCGGGCGGGACCCAGATATTTACGAGGGTCGAACTCACCGGGCTTGTCGTTGAAGACCTTACGCACGGCGGCGGTCATGGCCAGACGGCTGTCGGAGTCGATGTTGATCTTGCAGACAGCGCTCTTGGCGGCTTCGCGAAGCTGCTCCTCGGGAATACCTACGGCATCCGGGAGTTTGCCGCCATTGGCGTTGATGATGTCTACATACTCCTGAGGAACGGAGCTGGAGCCGTGGAGAACGATGGGGAAGCCGGGGAGCTTCTTCTCAATCTCGTGGAGCACGTCGAAAGCAAGCGGCGGAGGTACCAGACGGCCGGTCTTGGGGTCGCGGGTGCACTGCTCGGGCTTGAACTTGTAAGCACCGTGGCTGGTGCCGATGGAGATGGCGAGGGAGTCGCAACCGGTGCGGGTGGCGAAATCGATCACCTCTTCCGGACGGGTGTAGTGGGATTCCTCGGCGGCAACCTCATCTTCCACACCGGCCAGAACACCGAGTTCGGCCTCTACGGTCACGTCGTACTGATGAGCATAGTCAACCACCTTCTTGGTGAGGGCGATGTTCTCCTCGTAAGGGAGGGAGGAGGCGTCGATCATCACGGAACTGAAGCCCATGTCAACGCAGCTCTTGCAGAGCTCGAAGCTGTCACCGTGGTCCAGGTGGAGGACAATCTGGGGATGCTCCCAACCCAGTTCCTTGGCATACTCTACAGCACCCTCGGCCATGTAGCGGAGAAGGGTCTGGTTGGCATAGTTACGGGCACCCTTGGAAACCTGGAGGATCACAGGACTCTTGGTCTCTGCGCTGGCCTGGATGATGGCCTGGAGCTGCTCCATGTTGTTGAAATTGAAAGCGGGGATGGCGTAACCGCCGGCAACGGCCTTCTTGAACATCTCACGAGTGTTCACAAGACCCAATTCTTTAAAAGAAACCATAGTATTAAAAATAAATTAACCTTCTGTCGGACCTTCGAAGAGGTCTGCAAATTTACGAAAAAATGATGAATTTTAAAACACTTCGGGGAGGCCTAAATCCTTGAAAGTACGGGGAGCGGGAACACCCGGCAGGGGCTTGCGGTCCTTGAGCTGCTCCAGGGCCACTTCCACGGCCTTTTCCAGCTGCTCGTCAATGCCGGCAAATTCCTTGATGGGGTCATTATCCAGCAGAATGTCGGGATCCACGCCGTGGTTCTCCACGATCCACTGGCCGGTGGCGGCGTCGTAGTTGGTGAAGAAGGGGACGCGGACGTCGGTACCGTCCACATAGGGCAGGGAACCGCTGATGCCCACGATGCCGCCCCAGGTACGGGTGCCGATGATGGTACCCAGATTATTGGCCTTGAAACTCCAGGGGAAGAGGTCTCCGTCAGAGGCCGAATACTTGTTGATCAGGAGCACCTTGGGACCGGTGTGCGTGCCTTCGGGAATGGTCCCGGTGAGGGTGGAGCCGCGGCGCATGGTCATGCGGTAGGCCTTGCGCTGCAGGCGTTCGATGATCATGGGCGAGATATTGCCGCCGCCGTTGGCGCGGTCATCCACGATGAGGGCTTCCTTGTCCAGCTGGGGATAATAGTAGCGGGCCCATTCGTTCAGGCCTTCCGGACCCATGTCGGGAATGTATATATAACCCACGCGGCCGCCGGAAAGCTTCTCGACGGTACGGATATTCTTCATCACCCAGGCATAATGGTACAGCGGATATTCATCGGCAATGGGTTTGATCACCACCTTCTTGCCGTTTATGGTGAGCTCGGTGAGCACATCGGCCTTGCCGATGAGGAGTTTGTAGATATTGTCCACGTCCTTGAGGGAGACTCCGTCAACGGCGGTGATTACGTCGCCTTCCTTCACGCCCAGGCCGGGTTCGGTGAGCGGGGAACGGAGTTCGGGCCGATAGGTGGCGCCTTCCAGAATCTTATCGATGCGGAAGCCGTTCTCTACGCGGGAGAGTTCGGCACCCAGGAGACCCATCTCGGTGCGCTCGGGCTTGGGATACTCGCCGGGGCTTACATAGCAGTGACCGGAGGCCACCTCGCTGATCATCTCACCGATGATGTAGTTCACGTCCAGACGCGTCTGTGCGTAGGGGATGAGGACATCGTATTTGGCCTTGACGGCATTCCAGTCACGGCCGTGCATGTTTTCCAGATAGTATCCGTCGCGGAAGGCACGCCAGACCTCGTCGTAGAGCTGGGCCCATTCCTGAGAGAAGTCGATGGTGGTGACCAGGTGCTCCAGATCGGCCTTATCCTTGAGGCTTACTTTGGGGCCGATGTTGGCCACATACACATTGGCACCCTTGCGGAAAACGGCCTTCTTGGTGCCGCGGATGGGCCACATGGAGGCGTCGGAGCATTCGCTGTCCTCGCCGGTCTTGAAGTCGTAGACGCGGGTACCGCCGCGGCCCATATACCAGAGCTTGCCATCGTCGCCGTAGAAGCTGCGACCCTTGACGGGCAGTTTGACAATGCGGTCCTGGATGCCGTCGGGATCAACCTGGGTGCCCTTGGGGGCTTCGGGCTTCTTGGAAGCATCGGCCTTCTTGCCGGGCTTGGCTTCCACCTTTTCCTGGGCGGGCTTATCGGCCGATACCACGGGGTCGGAGGCGATGAGCGGGGAAGGGGTGTCCTTGGCCAGCATAGCCATATAGACGCCGCTCATATCCTGGTAACTGTAATTCCATTCAATGCGGCTGTACTGGGGATTGAGGTCGCGGTCGCTGGTGAAGAAGAGATACTTGCCATCGGCGCTGAAGCTGGGACTTCCGCTGTTGTACCAGCGCTCGGTGACCGGATATTCCTTACCGCTTTCCAGGTTGCGGAGGTAGACGATGTCCATCTCGTTGGCCGCCGGACGCGTATAGGTAATCCACTTGCTGTCCGGAGAGATATCCACGAAGCGGAATTCGGCCTCGGGGTTCTCCATCACGGTGCGCTTGGTGCCGGAAAGGTCCACTTCCACAAAGCGGTTCTTGCGGTCCGTGTAGTAGATATGCTTGCTGTCCGGAGCCCAGCCCAGGCTAAGGATGTAAGTGTCATTGTTCTTGGTGAGCTGCGAGGTGGTGTTGGCCTTTACGTCATAGAGGTAGACCTCGGTTTCGCCGGTGGCGTCTCCAATCCAGGCAATCCATTTTCCGTCCGGGCTCCAGGCGGCGCCGCGGTCGTTGGAATTGGAGGAACGGGTGATGTTGCGGGTGACACCCTTGCCCACGGGCACGTCAAAGACTTCGCCACGGGCGGTGATGACCATGCGGGAGCCGTCAGGGGCAGCGCTTTGGGCAGTGATGTTCCGGGTGTTCAGCGTACGGTGCTCGGCCCGGCCGTAAACAGCGTCCGTAGACAGTGTGACGGGGATTTTCACGCACTGACGGGTAGCGGGATCCAGTTTATACAGCCAGCCGCCGTTCTCGAACACGATGGTCTTGCCGTCGGTGGAAGGGAACTTGACATCGTATTCCTTGAAGTTGGTCACTTTCTGGGTCTGGCCGGTGCGGGTGTTGTACGCAAACAGATTCATGATCATGTCGCGGTCGCTGGCGAAGAAGATTTCCTCACCCACCCACATGGGGAAGATGTCCTGGGCCACGTTGTTGGTGACATTGGTTACCTTCTGGGCCTGGGGGTCATAAATCCAGATGTCATCGGCCATACCGCCCCTGTAATACTTCCAGGTGCGGAATTCACGCATCACGCGGTTGTAGGCCAGCTTGGTTCCGTCGGGGGAATAGCTGCACCAGCCGCCTTCCGGAAGGGAAATCTGCGTGGGCATGCCGCCGTCGGGAGAGACCGTCCAGAGCAACCCCTCGAAGCCGTCGCCGATGCGGTTGCGGAACACGATCTGCTTGCCGTCCGGGCTCCAGGTCATGACCATGTTGTTGGGGCCCATACGGTCTCCCAGGTCGTCTCGGCCGTTGGTGGAGGTGTAAGTAAGGCGCACGGGTTCGCCTCCCTGGGCGGGGATGCTGTAGACCTCGCGGTTGCCGTCATACTCGGCCGTGAAGGCGATGGTCTTTCCGTCCGGGGAATAGCGGCCGAACATTTCGTAGCCCACGTGGGAAGTGAGCCTGCGGGCCTCGCCGCCCTTCAGCGGAACGGTCCAGAGGTCTCCGGCATAGGAGAAGACAACGTCGGTGCCGTTGGTGGCCGGGAAGCGAAGCAGGCGGGCTTCCCCGGCGGGCATGGCAACAGCACTCCCAACCACTGCAGTCAGGAGCGATAAAGATAAAAGAATTCGTTTCATATCAGCTGTTTAGAAAATTGTTTACCAGATCTTCGGCCTTTTTGAAGGCGGTGGCCAGGTCGTCGTTCACCAGCACTTTATCAAACTTGGGGGCATAGGTCATTTCTTCGGCCGCTTTGGCTACGCGCGTTTCAATGGCCTCCATGGGATCTGTCCCGCGGTTGATGAGCCGCTTGCGCAGTTCTGCGACGGAAGGTGCCTGGATAAAGACGGAGAGCGCCGCATCCCCGAAGTACTTCTTAAGGGACACGCCACCTTTGACATCCACGTCAAAGATAATCACATGCCCTTTGGCCCAGATACGGTTCACTTCGCTCTTGAGGGTTCCGTAGAAACGATCCGGATACACCTCTTCATATTCTACGAACTTGCCGTCGGCCACCAGGGCACGGAAGATATCGGCCGGATAAAAGAGATACTCCACGCCGTCCTGCTCTGTTCCGCGCGGGGGACGGGAAGTGGCCGATACGGAGAACTCAATCTCCGGATGAAGACCCAGAATATGGTTTACGATGGTGCTTTTTCCGGAACCTGAGGGGGCCGAAAAGATGAGAACTTTACCGGGCATAGGCAATGGTTTTTGCTAATCATACAAATATAGTCAAAAAAAACCATATATTTGTACCCGAATGAAGATAGCAGTGTACAGCGGCAGCTTCAACCCCCTGCACAAAGGGCATGAGGCCATTATCCGTTTTCTTACCCAGGAAGCCGGCTTCGATCTGGTATATCTGGTGGTAACGCCGCAGAACCCTTTCAAACAGACCCACAGCCTTCCGGCCGGCCAGGACCGTTACGACGCAGCGCTGGAGGCCATCGCCCGGCATCCGGAACTCAAGGTAGTGGCGCAGGATATAGAACTCAAGATGACCCCGCCCCAGTACACCATCCGTACGCTGGACACGCTTCGGGAAAGGGAACCGCAGAACGAGTTCACCCTTATCATAGGGGCCGATAATCTGGCCAATTTCTCCGGCTGGTGCTTCCATGAACGGATTCTGCTGGAATATGGCGTGGCCGTCTTCCCCCGCAAAGGCTATCACCGGGGCCATGCAAAAGCCCGGCTTCTGAGAGAGAATCCCAACTATAAGATTTGTCTGCTGAAGGCCCCCCTGGTCACTATTTCCTCTACCGAAATCCGGGAAGGCATGGCGGCCGGGAGGGATATGTCCCGCTGGCTGATGTAGACTTTTGCCTTGGAATAAAATAACCGGCTCCTGCTGTTCATCTGCAGGAGCCGGTTTGTATTATTCAACGGAATCTTTTAGTTGAGGCGGAAAAGAACCGGGAAGGTATATTTCACATTCACGGGAGTGCCGTTCTGGGTGCCGGGTTCCCACTTGGGGGAAGAAGACACTACGCGGACAGCTTCGTTATCAAGTGCCTCGTTTACACCGCGGACCACCTGGACGTCCTCTACCTGGCCTTCCTTGTTCACCGTGAACTGAAGGACCACCTTGCCCTGGATGTTCTGGTCAATGGCATCCTGGGGATATTTCACCTGCTCGCTTACCCATTTGGAGAATTCGTTGGCATCGCTGTCATTGAAAGTGGGCTTGTTCTCCACGGCGGAGAAGGGAATGGCGGCGTTGGGGTTCTTCTTGAGCATCTCTTCGGGGGTCTCCACCAGACCGGAGGCGTCTACGGAAGAGAGCTTCTCGAGGGCCGTCTTGGCGTCCATCTCGGCATCGGCCTCAATGGCGTTGATGGCCTCGTCCATGGCATTGACTACATTCTCAACAGGAGTTTCGGCTTCCTCAGCGGACTTTGCTTTCTTGGAACCGTTGTTCTTACAACCAGCCATCACGATGAGGGCGGCTGCCATCAAAAGATAAACTTTGCGCATAATACTGTATTTTTAGTTTAAGTTTTTTTCGAAATGCAAAGGTAAGGACTTTCGGTTTACGTTGAACACAAAATCTACTGTTTTTCAGGGGTCTTTACAAAAATCATAGCCATTAACGGCAGGGCTATGATGGCCATGGTGGCGCTGATGGGAAGGTATATGCCGAAGTTGACGAATTCCACCACCAGATAGGTAATCAGAAGCAGGCCCACACCCATGGCGCTGCTGATCCAGTAGTGCTTGCGGATATCCTTGCTCTTGCAGATGAGCCGGCTCAGGTTGGGAACGCCCAGGGAAATGAAGCCGATGGGGCCGCAGATGCTCACGGCACTGGTCACCAGGCACATGATGGCCAGCAGCAGCCAGGCCTTGTCAAAGTTGGGAATCTCAATCTCTTCCTTGAAATGGCGCGTAAGCCGTCCCGCCTGCCAAAGTGCAATGCCAAAGCCCACGGCAAAAAGGACCACGGAGAAGATGATGTCTCCGGTGGTCACTCCTTCCAGGCGGAAGTTGGCGGCGCCCCAGAGGTAGTACTGCTTCAGGTGGTCACCCGTGGGGGCGTTGGTCACCACAATGGTGCCCAGGGAGCCGATGAAGGTGCCGAAGAGGATGCCAAAGGTAATGAGCTGCTGGGTGTTCACTTTCAGGGTGACAAAGAAGCAGATGATGGTGCAGATAAGCGTGCAGATGAAACTGCCCACGGTAAGGGAGCACCAGCCGCTCATGGTGGCGGCGGCAGCGCCCAGACAGGCCGCGCTGCCCAGTCCGAGGCTGTAAACATCCCCGAGCTGGTTGCGCCACAGATACTGCATCTGGATACCGCCCACAGGAAGGGCGATGCCCGACAATAAAACGTATAAAAGACTCAGTAACATAGGTTTACCAATTATATTCGACAGAAAGCATCCAGTTGAAACCCGGCATGGGATAACCCTGGACCACTTGGTAGGCTTTGTTGAAAAGGTTTCTGAGATGAAGGCCGGTACGGAGCCCTCTCCAGCGATAGGAAAGGGAGGCGTCGCTAAGGCTCCACGGCGCCAGATGATAATCGTCCGTGTTGGCGCTGCGCGACCATCTTTCTCCGCAGAGGCTGGTGTTCCAGGCCAGCGTCCAGGCCTTCCAGTCCAGCTGGAGGTCTGCGCTTCCGCTGTGAAGGGGGATGTAGGGAATCTGGTTTCCCCAGGTCTGGCTTCCTTTCGTACTATGGTCCAGCGCCTGCTGGAAACTGTATCGAATCGCGGCAGATACCCTCCAGTCTCCCCGTGCAAAATGTCCTTCCCCTTTGACATCGCATCCTGTAATATCCACCAGGCCGATATTGAGCATGGTCCAGCGGAACTGGGAAGAGGTGGGAATGGCTACGATCTTGTTGGAGACCTTGTTGTAATACGGACTCAGATGGAAGGAGCCGCTCCAGGGCCCCGTGTTTCCTTTGAAATGCAGGTTAAGTCCCGTTTGGAAGGCCGATTCGGGCTCCAGGCGGGAATTCCCCATCAGACTGTAGTAGAGGTCATTGAAAGAGGGAAGCCGATAACTGCGCTTGACATAGGCATCCGTTTCCATCCAGCGGAAAGGGGCATAGTATGCGGTCAAAGAGGGCATCCAGGTATCCCGATAGGCGTTTTCCCGGGTCCATCCACCGGCTTGCTGCGCATCGTACCGGTCCCAGGCTCCCTGATAGACCACGTGGGCGGCCAGCCGGAACGACGGCCATACCAGACGCGTGGCTGCCGCTACCGTTAGCGTATTTCTCCGAGGTCGCACAAACTGTCCCACGTCGGAATTCAGCGCATTGTGCTGGAAATCGGCACTCAAGTCCACCGACCAGGGATTGCTCAAAACATAGGATTGCGCCAGGGAAAGATAGGCCGATTGCTGCCGGTAATGGAGATCATACGGCAACGCCATGGGATTCCTCTCTGGATGGGTGTTGTAGTGGGTATAGTTGTTGGCGTATTTAAAGCGGATGGCGGTGGCGTATCGCTGGTTCCAGTCCTGGTTCCAGGAGCCCTGGACGAAGAGGTCCTGATCGGCCTGCCTTTCTGCGCTGAAAGGGAAACCCTGTGCGCGACGGATCACCGGCCCCGGGAAACCACGCTCCGACCCGTAGTTGTAAAGGTGCAGGCGCCACTCTCCGTCCTGGGTTTTCCCAAAAACCTGCGCCTCCAGTCTCAAACTGCAAATGTCACCGTTTTCCCGCACCAGAGTGGTGTCGAAGCAGGGGTATTTGTATTTTCCGTTACTTACCGTGAAATCGGCCGATGTGCGGAGCATGACGGCTCCCAGCCGTTTGTCCCAGCGGACGGAGGGACTGGCCGTGCCGAAAGAACCGGCACGGAGCCGTACGGACAATGCATCATGGCGGGGAGCGGCGGTTCTCAGATACACGGTGGCTCCGGCGGCATATTCCTTGGCCGTCTGCAGCCGGAGGGATTTTTGGGCATTGTACAGCGACACGGTTTCCAGATTATCCACGGAAAACCGGCCCAGATCCACCTGCATGTTCTGGGCATTGTCTATCTGGATTCCATCCAGGAAAACGCCTACGTGCTCGCTGCCCAGGCTGCGGATGTTGACGGTCTTGAGCCCGCCTGCCCCGCCGTAGTCCTTGACCTGGACGCCGGTGAAGCGCCTGAGTACTTCGGCTACTTGCATGGGAGGTGCCACCAGGGAGTTTACGGAGACTTCCTCGATGGCTTTGGTTACGGGGAACTGCTGGACGGCGAATACCCGGGCGGCTTCAAGACTGTCTGCTTCCTGGGCTTTGACGCACCAGGGAGCAGACAGTAAGATCAGAAATATGCAGCCTTTCAGACGCACTAATAAAGGACGAAGTGACCGGGGCAGACCCCTGCCGTTACGGACCAGCGCCTGCTACCTTTATAATAGCAGGCAACGCTGCCCGGGTTGAAGTAATCGCCGGCATCGGCCACAATGAAAGTATCGGCATTCAGGACGGCCAGTCCGTAAGGCGTAGCTTCCTGGATGTTCAGGGAGAGTGCTTTCTTGACACCGCCGGTCACCGACCAGGCCGAGTAAACGTGGGGCGTACCGCTCCAGTCGAACTCGCTGTCGGTACCAATGCAGTAGACCGTGTCGCCGTTCAGTGCCGACACACTCACATAGTCGGAAATAACTTTTACTTGTTCGGGAGCGGAGACCGGTACCATATACAAACCGGAGTGGACATCCCAATAATTGCCCAGAGTGGTTACGTAAATATTGCCTTTCCCGTCAGAATAGACATTCTTGAGGTTTACCTGCACCTCAATGGTCTTTTCCACCTTGAAGGAAGCGGCATCGATGATGCTTACCGTGTTGTCATAAGAATAGGTAGGGGGCAGCTGGCTGGCAATGCCACCGGAATTGGCTACGTATAGTTTTCCGTTATAGACAGCGGTGCCTTCTGGCTGATAGCCCACTTCTACCGTGCCATCGACCTTCTTGGTACTGAGGTTGATGCGGTATACCTGGCCCTTGGGGTTGCTGTAATCGGTGATACTGTAATCGGCCCCATAGTTGGCATAAGCACCTGCCCAGGAGGTGACATAGGCGTATTTGTTATCAAAGGCAATGTTTCGGGGAGTGGGAACCGTGACGGTGGCTATTTCAATCTCGTCCTTGGCCGATACCACTTCCACGATGCCGGAATTGTTGATCACCATCCAGACCTCGTCGCCGTTAACGGCAATGTCATTTCCGACGTCGCCCAGACCGGCCCCCACATCGGGGTTCATCTTCTTGAAAGCACTGGTAATGTACTTCCCATCCTCGAAACGGAGAAAGTCCAGCGTGGAATTGTTGGAGCCCATGCCGCCCTCATTGAGAACGAAAAGTTTTTGGGCCGAAGTGGTGATGCCGGAAACATCTACGGTAACACCGTCAAGAGTGGCATCCTTTGAAGGAACCGGGTCCTTCTGGCACGCCGAAAAGACCAGCGCACCGCAAAGCAAAAGCAGACCTGCTTTTTTCATGATGATATGTAATCGTTTATACCGAAGCTTGTCCCCGAGCCCCTACGTTAAACTTGACAAGGCAGGTCTTCTGACTGCTCCCGGCGCGGCGCCTTCTCGCACTAAGCAATGGCATTTATACCGGACCGTTAAGGAGTTCACAGCTGCGGGCACAGTTCCGGACTTTCACCGGCTTCCCTTTTAAGATTCCTTCGGCACGAAGCGAATACACCTTTGTCCAGCGCAAAGGTACGAAAAAAGTCTCAGACTTTTTTCGTACCTGAGACTCTTCAAGTCACTGGGGGCCTAATCCCCCAGACCCCCTGGGTCGGCCTTTGGCCTCCGGCTGATACTAGAACAGCTTTCCGG
>JAFPGC010000067.1 GCA_017423025.1 Bacteroidales bacterium | reverse complement strand
GGTATCCTCTCCGAGGGTAATGGTTGCGGGAACGGATTTGGCCGCAAACGTTTGGGTGGCGTAGCCGATGCAGGAGATTTCAATCACTGCCTCGGGGCCGGAAACGGTGAGGGTAAAGTCGCCGTCAAGGCCGGTGGACGTTCCGTTGGACGTCCCCTGTTCCATGACTGTGGCTCCGATGACCGGACCCAAGGCATCTACCACCACACCTTTAACCTGGTATCCGCCCTGGGCGAATACGGTAGCGCAGGCTGCTAGCAGAACTGCGATAGAGGTTAAAATCCTTTTCATTTAGTGTTGTAGTTAATTATTAGTATTATTTGTGAATTTTAATTGCTTTCACGCTCACAGCGCCCAGCACCAGGAAGATCCCTGCCATGAGCATCATGGCCGGCTGGCTGCCGCCCACCAGGCTGAGCACGGCACCACCCGTTGCCGCCGCCACAATCTGGGGCAGGCAGATGGTGCAGTTGAAAAGGCCCAGGTAACTGCCCATATACGGGCTTCCCTCCAACGCATTGGTGAGGAGGGTGAAGGGCAGGGCCAGCATGGCGGCCCAGGCAAAGCCGATAAGGAAGTAGCTCACGAAGAGCAGGTACTGGTTGTGGATGAAGAACACCGAAGCAAAGCCCACGGCGCCAATCAGAAGGGACACCACATAGGCAAACTTGATGTTCTTGAAACGGGGCAGCACGGCGGCCCACACCAGGGAGCCCACGGCCTGGACGGCGAACAGCACGCCCACCCAGTTGCCGGCGGTCTGATAAGCCTCGGACGAGGTGTCGAAGGTGTGCCATACGTTGTCGGCGATGGCGCCGTTGGTATACGTCCACATATATAAGAAGGCGGCCCAGCAGAAGAACTGCACCAGACCCACCGTCCAGAATGTGGCGGGGGCCTTGGTAAGCAGCTTCACCAAGCCGGCATCGGCCTTTTTGTCGGCCTGAGCCTGCAGGTCAATGCCGTGGAATTCGGCGTACTCCTTGGGAGGCATCTCCTTCACGCGCAGGAAGGTGTACATCACGCAGAGGATGAGGATGGCGGCACCCACATAGAAGCTGTAGATGACGCTGTCCGGAATCACACCCTTGGGAGCGGTGTTGGCTATGCCGATCCAGGTAAAGAGGATGGGGAACACATAACCCATGAGGGAACCGGCATTGCAAAGGAAGCTCTGGATGCTGTAGGCCTGGGTCTTCTGCCTCTCGTTCACCATTTCACCCACCATCATCTTGAAGGGCTGCATGGCAATATTAATAGAGGTGTCCAGGAAGATCAGGGAGAACAGGCCGAACCACATGGCCATATTCAAGCCCAGGAACAACCGGGCGCTGAAGTGCAGCGAGCCGGCGTTGGGCAGGAACAGCATCACCAGGACGGCGATGATGGCACCCACCAGGAGATAGGGTTTGCGGCGTCCCATCTTGCACCAGGTGCGGTCGGAATACTTGCCGATAAGCGGCTGGACAATCATTCCCATCAGAGGGGGAAGGATCCAGAAAAAGGAGAGCTGGTGCGGATCGGCTCCAAGCGTAGCAAAGATACGGCTGATATTGGCACTCTGCAGGGCGTAGGCAATCTGCACCCCAAAATAGCCGAAGCTCAAATCCACCAGCTGGCGGAAGGTTAAATCACGTTTTTGTGACATGGTCAATAGTTTTAGTGCCTGTTTGGCGAGTCAAAAGTAAAAATTTATCTATTAAATATTATAGTACAAAACCACACTCCCGGCTGAATGGACATTTTTTGCCGATGAATGGAAATAATCGCTATCTTTGTGTTATGAGAATCAAGGCCTCGCACTGGATTATCCACGGCTTCGCGCTCCTGCACGTAGTCGTTACGGCAATCTGTACCCAGCTGGGCATCCGGGACAGTATGTTCCTCACGGCGCTCACAATGGCTATGGCCGTAGTCATCTGCTACCGGGAGAACCTCACGGTGGAAATCACCGTCACGGCCCTCATCCTCGTCAATACCATCGGCTTCATCCTGGGCAATATCGGCGCGCAGATTTTCCTGGTAAGCTTGCGCCCTGTGTGGCAGCACGCCATCTCCACTTTCGCCGTTACGGAAATCATCGGCTGGGGCCTGTACGCGTTCGCCCACCGCTTCTCCCCCTTCGGCGCCGCCGGGTATGAACGGGAGCAAAGTTGGTACGACCACGCCGGCTGGCTGGTCACGGCCATCGCCATCGTGTTCGGCGTGCGTCTGTACGTAGACTCCAACTACACCGGCAACTTCCTGCTGGAGAATTCCGGAGCCATGATGGTGCTGGTTTTCACCACCATCATCTGCTTGCTGTTCATGGTCAATTTCGCCATCCAGATGCAGCGCGAGGTGTCCTCCCAGCGAACCCGCCGCCACCAGGCCGAGTTCCGCTATATGACGCTCAAGCACCAGGTGAATCCGCACTTCCTGTTCAACAGCCTCAACGTGCTGGATTCCATTGTACACGACGGCACGCGGGAAGAGGCCAGCGAGTACATCCGGAAGATGTCCACCCTGTACCGCTACCTCATGAACAACGAAGGAAAGCGGCTGGTTCCCCTGTCCGATGAAATTGAATTCTCCCACACTTACCGCCAGCTCATGCAGATCCGCTTCCCCGAAGGCTTCATCTTCCAGGACGAGGTCGCCAGCCAGGAACCCAAGGGCTATATTGTCCCATGCACCCTGCAGCTGCTGGTAGAGAATGCCATCAAGCACAACGCCATATCGGCCGATAACCCTTTGATCATCCAGGCCACCACGGACGGGAAAAGCATCACCCTCCGCAATAACCGCATCCCCAAGGTGACGCCGGTGAGGCGCACGGGCATCGGCCTGCAGTATATCCGAAACCAATACAGGGACATAGCCGGAATGGAGATAACCGTACTGGAAACGCCTGAGTACTTTTCGGTTACCATCCCTATCATCAAGGAATCAGAAGATTTTTTCGTACCTTTGCACAGAAAGTCTAACCACGTATGAAAGCGCTGATCATTGAAGATGAGCCTCGCGCACGCGAGCATATGATTCATCTGTTGGGCCAGAACTTCCCCCAAGTGGAAGTAGTGGGCGCCGTAGGTTCCATCAAGGACGCCGTGAACTGGATTTCTACCCAGCCTTCCCCGGATGTCATCTTTATGGACGTGGAACTGAGTGACGGAACCAGTTTCGATATCTTCACCCAGGTAGACATCCCCGCCCCGGTGGTCATGACCACGGCTTATGACCAGTATGCCGTGCAGGCCTTCGAGATCAATGCCGTGGACTATCTGCTCAAGCCCATCGGCCTTACGGAGCTTAAGCGGGCCATTTCGCGCGTAGAATCCGGCCTTGCCGTGAAGCCTTCCACCGAGGTAGTGCGCAACCTTATCAATCAGGTGCGCAAGGAGAAATTCCTCATCCGCATGAACAACCGCATCGTGCCGGTGCGCACATCCGACATCGCCTATTTCTACTCGGAAGCCAAGAATTCCTTCATCGTCACCACCAGCGGCGCCTCGTACGTAATGGACGAGTCCCTGGACGCCATCGCAGGAACCCTGGACCCTTCGGCCTTCTTCCGCATCTCCCGCAGCTGCATCATCTCCGAAGGGGTCATCGACTCCGTTTCCCGCCTCATGGGCGGCCGCCTGCAGATTACCCTCCGCCGCGGCTACCCCGAACTCACGGATTTCACCGTCTCCCGCGCCCGCGTAGACGATTTCCTCTCCTGGCTGGAGCGCTAGCTCCCCCTCGGTTTCCTTCCCGTACACGAAAAGGCCACTTTTGGTGTACGAACCCTCCTTTTCGGCCCTCCCGTACACGGAATCGCCACTTTTGGTGTACGAACCCTCACTTTCGGCCTTCCCGTACACGAAAATGCCACTTTTGGTGTACGAAGCCTCATTTTCGGCCCTCCCGTACACGGAATCGGCCTTTCTGGTGTACGGAACTTGCTTTCTTTCTGTATAAAAGTCGGGGGAAACGTTTATTTTTCATTTGATCCCGGAGCTTTCATCCCGGGATATCGATTTTTATCACATTTTTCTGTTTGCGGGGGTTCCTATTGAAAAACAGAACCTATCTTTCGAGAAAAACGATATGGCTTTTTACAACGAAACCGCTGCCGAGAAGGCCTTCCTGGAATCTCCTCCCATCTTTCATCTTTACACCAAACCGCTGGAGACGGAATCTCTGTTCTACACTGAACAAGAGCGGGTTATCCCCTTGAACTACATGGCCATTGCCGCATATGAGGCCGGATGCACCCTGCTTGCCTTTTCCATTATGACCAATCATTTCCACTTCATCCTGATGGGAGAGTATGCGCAGGTCATCGGCTTCTACGACCGCTTTCTCCAGATGCTTCGGAACTACTTCTCCCGCCACGGACGAGGTCTCGCTCCCGGTAGTTTGGAGCGGGGAATCACGCCTGTCGATAACGTGAAACAGCTCCGGAATGAGATAGCGTACGTTATTCGAAATGCTTTCGTGGTTAACCCGGATGCAAATGTCTTTGCCGACCCCTGGTCCAGCGGCTTCCTCTATTTCAACCCGATGCTGGAGAGAGGCGGTGTCCCTGCTTCGGCCCTGAAAGGCAGGTCATTACGTGAGTTTACCAAGTCGCGGGGAACAGTGGAGATAGATCCTCGCATCCATATTAAGGACGGAGTTGCCCAGGCCTGGAGCTTCGTGGATTACCGGAAGGCGGAATCGTTTTATGACAACGCCCGGCAGTTCGTGAACAGTGTTCTGAAAAACGTAGAAGCGCAGGTGGAAACGGCCCTTCGATATGGAGAGACCCCCTCTTTGAGTGATGAAGAAATGTGGCCTGTTGTCTTCGGGCTTTGTCGTGAACAGTTCCGGTCCGGGAAACCTGCTCTTCTCACCGAACCCGACAAAAAGAAATTGGCACTCCTGCTAAAAAACAAATATCACTCCTCCAACAAACAGCTGGCAAGGCTGACCGGCCTCCCCTTGAAAGAAGTGGATGCGATGTTTCCCCTGGCCGGGACGGCTCAGAACAGATAAATGCAGAAGCCGATACCCATCAGGAGGCACAGGGCGAAGGTAGACATCACCAGCAGCGGCAGCATCGGATCCAGGGCACGGTCTTCGCGGGTCCAGATGCCCTTGAGGTGAATCAGGTACAGCGGCAGGGTAATCACCCAGATCCAGTGCCACCAGGAAGGCCAGCAGAGAAGGCAGTAAGCAGCCATACAGGCCCATCCCAGGCCGATAAGCACCGTCTGGTAGATGCGGGCCCTGTGAGCACCCAGTTTAATGGCCACGGTAACGCGGTTGGCGGCATCCGTCTTCATGTCCCGGATGTTGTTCACGTTGAGCACGCCCACGCTGAAGCAGCCCACGCCGGCGGCCGGCAGGAGCAGTTTCCAGTGCAGGCCCAGGCCGCGGGTGCAGACAAAGTAGGAACCCAGCACGGCCACCAGGCCAAAGAACAGGAATACATAGAAGTCTCCCTTGGCCCTGTAGCCGTACGGGTTGTGCCCCAGGGTGTATTTCATGGCACCTGCGATGGCGGCGGCGCCCAGCATCAGGACCAGGATGGGGGTCATCTCCAGCAAAGTGCCGAAAGCCCGCCAGGTCATGGCCGTTCCGCTTACCATGCAAAGAATCACGAACAGGCCGATGAGTCTTTTCATATCGGCCACGGTCATTTCCCCGCCGTTCAGGCCGTACTGAGGGCCCTGGCGGTCGGCCGTATCCGTGCCGCGGAGCACGTCTCCCAGCTCGTTGGAGAGGTTGGAGAGAATCTGTAAGCAAATGGTAGTGAGCACGATAAGGACGGCGGCCCAGGGATCCACCTTCCAGTTGGCCACGGCCAGGAGGATGCCCAGCAGCACACCCGCCACGGAAAGCGGCAGCGTGCGAAGGCGCATGGACTGAACGGCAGCTTTGAGAGTCATGGTTTTCGGTATTTGCCATGCAAAGATACGAAAAATGCCGAAGTCGTACACCGGGAAGGCCGATTTCGTGTACGGGAGGGCCGAAAGGAGGGGTTCGTACACCAAAATGCCGGTTTTCGTGTACGGGAGGGCCGAAGCAGACGGTTCGTACACCAAAAGTGGCGATTCCGTGTACGGGAAGGCCGAAAGTGAGGGTTCGTACACCGTAAAGGCCGATTTCGTTTACGGGATGAGGAAAGGGCAGGGGCCGTACACCAAAAGGGGTGTTTTAGTGTACGGGAGGCCGAATGCAGCACTCCCGTGCACCGTAGGGCCACTTTCCGTGTACGGAATGAGGGAAAAGCGGGGGCGTTGCGGATTATCGCAAATTGCAGTATCTTTGCAAGCTATGAAGAATATCCGCAATTTCTGCATCATTGCTCATATTGACCACGGTAAATCCACCCTGGCCGACCGTCTGCTGGAGCTCACCCAGACCCTGAGCGCCCGTGAGATGGAGAACCAGGTGCTGGACGACATGGACCTGGAACGCGAAAAGGGTATTACCATCAAGAGCCACGCCATCCAGATGGATTACGTGCGGGATGGGGAAACCTACCGGCTCAACCTCATCGATACTCCCGGCCACGTGGACTTTTCCTACGAAGTGTCGCGCTCCATCGCTTCCTGCGAGGGTGCGCTGCTGGTAGTAGATGCCTCGCAAGGCATTCAGGCCCAGACCATTTCCAACCTGTACCAGGCCATCGACCACGGGTTGGAGATCATCCCCGTGCTCAACAAGATTGACATGGACAGCGCCCAGCCGGAGGTGGTGACGGACCAGGTTTGCGACCTCCTGGGCTGCGATCCGGAGGAGGTCCTGCGCGTATCGGCCCGTACCGGCGAAGGCGTGCAGGCGGTGCTGGATGCCATTGTGGATAAGGTTCCCGCCCCCAAGGGAGATCCTTCGGCCCCGCTTCAGGCCCTTATCTTCGACTCCGTCTTCAACCAGTTCCGCGGTATCATCGCGTACTTCAAGGTGGTGAACGGCAGCCTCAAAACCGGTGACAAGGTGAAGTTCTTCTCTACCGGCAACGAGTACGAGGCCGAAGAGGTGGGCAATCTCAAACTCAAGCTCAACCCCACCGGCGAGGTAAAAGCCGGCGACGTAGGATACATCATCACCGGCATCAAGGCCGCCGTGGAAGTGAAGGTGGGAGACACCATCACGCACGTGGAAGAGCCCTGCAAGGAGGCCATCGCAGGTTTCGAAGAAGTAAAGCCGATGGTTTTCGCCGGCCTGTACCCGGTAGATGCCTCCAAATTCGAGGAACTGCGCGCCACGCTGGAGAAGTTCCAGCTCAACGACGCCTCCTTCACCTACGAGCCGGAGAGTTCGCTGGCCCTGGGCTTCGGCTTCCGCTGCGGCTTCCTGGGCCTGCTGCACCTGGAGATTGTGCAGGAGCGCCTTTTCCGTGAATTCAACATGGACGTCATCACCACCGTGCCCAACGTATCTTATAAGGTATATACCACCAAGGGCGAGGTCCTCGACGTTCACAACCCTTCCGGCCTCCCGCCGGCATCGGTCATCGACCATATCGAAGAGCCTTACATCCGCGCGCAGATTATCACCAAGGCCGATTTCTACGGCCCCATCATGAAACTGTGCATGGATAAGCGCGGCACCCTCATCGGCCAGCATTACATTACCACCGACCGCGTGGAGCTGAATTACGACCTGCCGCTTTCCGAGGTGGTGTTTGACTTCTACGACAAGCTCAAGTCCATCTCCAAGGGCTACGCCTCCTTCGACTACCATGTGACGGACTTCCGTCCGGCCCGCCTGGTGAAACTGGACATCCTCCTGAACGGAGACCCGGCCGATGCGCTGTCAACGCTCATCCACGAGGATCATGCTTATGATTTCGGCCGAAAGATTTGCCTCAAGCTCAAGGACCTGATTCCCCGCCAGCAGTTCGACATTGCCGTGCAGGCGGCCATCGGCGCCAAGATCATCGCCCGCGAAACCGTGCGCCAGGTGCGTAAGGACGTGACAGCCAAGTGCTACGGCGGTGACGTGACCCGTAAGCGCAAACTGCTGGAGAAGCAGAAAGAGGGTAAGAAGCGCATGCGCCAGATTGGCACCGTGCAGGTTCCCCAAAGCGCCTTTATGGCCGTTCTGAAACTGGATTAAATCTCTCTCATTATCGTCCCTCCGTACACCGAAAAGCCCCTTTTTGTGTACGGGAGACCGAAAAATGCAGGGCCGTACACCATAGGGCCACTTTCCGTGTACGGGATTGACTTTTCGTGGATTTTTGCGTATATTTGTAGACCACAGAATCTATTTAACATACTATATGGCTAAATCTAACGAAGAACTCAAAACCATTGCCACCCAGGTGCGCAGGGATATCTTGCGTATGGTGTGTCTGGCCAAGTCGGGCCACCCGGGCGGTTCCATGTCCTCCACGGACATTCTCACAGCCCTTTATTTCAACGTAATGAAACACGACCCCGCCACCTGGACGCGCGAGGGCAAGGGGCAGGACATGTTCATCCTGAGCGCCGGTCACATGACCCCGGTGTACTATTCCCTGCTGGCCCGCACCGGTTATTTCCCGGTGAGCGAGCTGGCCAGTTTCCGCCAGATGGGCACGCGCCTGCAGGGTCACCCGTCCGTGCGCAAGAACCTGCCGGGCGTCTTCCAGGCATCCGGTTCCCTGGGTCAGGGACTCAGCGCCGCCGCCGGCATTGCTCTGGGCAAACGGCTGGACAAGGAAGACAACTTCGTTTACTGCCTCTGCGGTGACGGCGAAAGCGAGGAAGGACAGATCTGGGAAGCCGGCATGTTTGCCGTATTCCACAAGCTGGACAACCTCATCGCCATGACCGACTGGAACGGAAAGCAGATTGACGGCCCCCTGGAAGAAGTTTCCGGCATCGGAGACCTCTCTGCCAAGTGGGAAGCCTGGGGCTGGAATGTCATTGTGGCCGATGGTCACGACTTCGACTCCATCCTCAAGGCCTTCGAGCTGGCCAAGGCCGGCAAGGGCAGCGGCAAGCCCACCATGATCCTCTTCAAGACGGAGATGGGCCATGGCGTGGACTTCATGGCCGGCACCCACAAGTATCACGGTTCCGTCCCCAAGCCCGAGCAGCTGGAAGACGCCCTCAAGCAGTTAGGTGAAACCCCCTTAGGAGATTTTTAGTATGAAAAAATATACAGACACAGGTAAAAAAGATACCCGCAGCGGTTTCGGCGCGGGCCTTCTGGAAGCCGGTAAGGCCAATCCTAATGTAGTGGCCCTCACCGCCGACCTCAAGGGTTCCCTCAAGATGGACGCCTTTGCGGCCGAGTTCCCGGAACGTTTCTTCCAATGCGGCATTGCAGAAGCCAATATGGTGGGCGCCGCCGCCGGTCTGGCCCTCACCGGCAAGATCCCCTTCCTGGGCTCTTTCGCCGAGTTCGTCACCGGCCGCGTCTACGACCAGATCCGCCAGGAAGTCTGCTACGGCTGCACCAACGTCAAGATTGCCTCTTCCCATGCCGGCATCACGCTGGGTGAAGACGGCGCCACCCACCAGACCATGGAAGACATCGCCCTCATGCGCGCCCTTCCGGACATGGTGGTCATCAACCCCTGCGACTACAACCAGACCCGGCAGGCTACGCTGGCCGTCGCCAAGTATATGGGTCCGGTGTACCTCCGCTTCGGCCGTCCCTCCGTTCCCAACTTTACCGATGAGAACGAACCCTTCGTCATCGGCAAGGCCATCGTGATGAACGAGGGCAAGGACGTCACCCTCATCGCCACCGGTCACACCGTGTGGGAGTCCCTGCAGGCCGCCGAGGCCCTGGAGGCTGAGGGCATCAGCGCCGAGGTCATCGACATCGCCACCATCAAGCCCCTGGACGAGGAAGCCATCGTGGCATCGGCCGCCAAGACGGGCTGCGTGGTCGTGGCCGAAGAGCACAACGCCTTCGGTGGCCTGGGAGATGCCGTGGCCGCCGTGCTGGCCGCCAAGAAGCCTACGCCCGTGGAATTTGTCAACGGCGGAGACCGCTTCGGCCAGTCTGGCACGCCTTCTGCATTAATGGCCGCGTACGGCCTGGACGCCCCGCACATTGCGGAAGCCGCCAAGAAGGCCATCGCCCGTAAATAAATGGATTCCTTAGAGCAGGTATTTAATAAAATCGTCGCCGATTATAGCGAAAGGCTTTTCTGGCACGTTCGCCGCATGGTGAACAGCCACGAGGATGCCGACGACCTGCTCCAGGACATCTTCCTTAAGATATGGACTGCGCTTCCCTCTTTCCGGGGGGAGGCGCAGTTGTATACATGGGTATGGCGCATCGCCACCAACGAAACCCTGAACCATTTGCGTAAGGAACGCGTTCGCGCGGCCCTCAGGATGCAGTCCGTAGACGCCGAGATGGAGCGCCGCATAGAGGCCGATCCCTACTTCAACGGCACCGCCGCCCAGCGGGAACTGGCCAAGGCGCTGGTCCGCCTGCCGGAAAAACAGCGCCAGGTGTTTGTGATGCGCTGGTGGGACGAACTAAGCTACGAAGAGATATCGGCCATTACCGGCACCTCGGTGGGAGCGCTCAAAGCCTCCTATCATATAGCACAAGAGAAAGTCAAATTAAACCTTTCCGAACTGGACGTGTCAAAGTAAGCGTTATGACCAAAAGAAACGACATATCGGTCCCCCAGGACTACTTCCAGAATCTGGAACAGAGGCTCAGCCGCATCCCCCACCAGGAGGTGCGTACCACCACTTTCCAGAAGGTTTCCCCCTGGCTTGCCTATGCGGCCAGCCTGGCCATTCTGGCAACCGTCGGGGGTTTTGTCTTCCGGAAAGCTGCAGCTCCTGTCCAGGAAGACTACAGTTGGGACTACATCTCCTACCTTTCCCGTTCAGTGGATCCCGACGGGATGGTAGAGCTCGAGGAGAATGCAGACCTTACTGACGAAGACATTGTCAATTACCTCCTGGCCGATAACAGCATCTCAGTTGAACTTATAGCAGAAGCGAACTATGAAGAAGATAATTAGTGTATTGTTAGCCCTTGCCCTGGTGGCCGGTATGGCCCATGCCCAGGACAAGCAGGAAAAGAAGGGTGGTCACGACTGGCGCGAAAGAGTGCGCGCAGAGCAAGTGGCCTTCATCACCTCCGAGTTGGATTTGAGCGAAAGTGAAGCCCAGGCCTTCTGGCCCGTTTACAACGACGTCCAGAAGCAGCGCCGCGAAGCCTTCAAGGCCACCGGCGAAGCCTTCAAGGCCCTCCAGGAAGGTGCGGACGACAAGGACGCCGCCAAACTGCTGGACCAGTACCTGGCCGCCAAGAAGGCCAACGAAAAGCTTGAGGCCGATGCCGTGGCCCGTTACAAGAAGGTTCTTCCCGTGAGCAAGGTGGCCAAGCTCATGTTGGCCGAAGAAAAGTTCCGCCAGAACCAGATCCATCGCC
>JAFPGC010000066.1 GCA_017423025.1 Bacteroidales bacterium | reverse complement strand
CACGTCTGTCACCGTGACGTTTGCCACAGCGTAGTCACAGTGGGCGGAGATATATTCAATGGAGCCGTCCTGGCTGGCGTAATCCGGGCTCAGGAACTTGAGGGTGAGCTCATCGTCCTTCGCAAGATTTCCGGAAATCTCTCCCTTGAGCGTGGTGCTGCTCCCGTCATTTTGGGCTGTAAGCGTACCCAAAAGGGCATCGGCCTTGTATACCGACACCTCCTCACCTTGGGACCATAAGGCTTTTAACTTGGTCCCGACAAATATCAGTGCCTTGGTATCCGGCCGTTCGCCCTTTCCCGCATTAACGGTAAGGGTATACGTTCCGTCTTCCTGAACGGGCAGCATAGGCTGCTCCGTCTCCTTTGCGCAGGAGAGGAGGAGTCCGCACGCCAGCAGACTACCAAGTAAGGTCCTGAGGGTTACCATAGTCTATCCGTTCGCTGTCAATTCCGGTGATTTCGCTGTCGCAGATAAAACTCTCAGAAACCAATTCGACGGAAATGGTCTCCGGTGCGACGTAGTTTTCTTTCATTCTAGTGTTCATATTCTTGTTGTTTTATATATTCTGACGATATTCTGTGGGGGTCATCCCATACTCCTTTTTAAACTGCTCCCGGAAGGCGTGCCGGGGCCTTTAAGGACCGGCCGCAACCTATCACAGTAAGGATTCCACAAAAGAATAGGAGAATCTTGTTAAGCATAAAGTTCGATTATATTTATACAAATATAAAATATGTATGCAAATATATTTAAAAAACCTATGCACGCATTTGGTCTCGGCCCAAATCTGTGCATAAATGCACACTTCGCAGTTGCTAAAACAATTAACTATGAAAATAACTATCCTTGTGGCCGTTATGATGCTGGTTTGAGTTTCGGCCTTATTCTTCGAAGTGGTTGTAGATAACCACGGGGCGGGAGGAGCGGATGCTCATAGAAGGGAACCAGAGGTCGGAGGGCTGCAGACCGCAGGCCTCGATGGCTTCCAGGGCGTATTCGAGCCGGCCAAAATGGGAATCTACATTGTTGGTGCCGAAGGTGAACTTAATGCCGCGGTCCTTGGCCCGACGGATGATGTCGAAACTGGGGATGCAGTAGCGGGGATTGATTTCCAGGGCAATCTGGTACTTCTCCATCACGTCCAGCACCCGGTCCACGCGCTCCGGCGTCCATAGCTGGTCATATTCGCCTTGCAGCTCATCCGGCAGGAAGGTGGGGTTGGCAAAGATATCAGCCGGCCCATTGTGAAGCAGCACTTCGTAGCCTTCCCGGCCGTCGGCCTGGCAGAAACGCACGAGCGCCTGCGCATCGGCCTCCGTACGGGCCTGGCCGCAGAGTTCAAAGTTGGCATATTCCTTAGAGGAGGCCCAGTTCTCTCCTTCCCGGAGCGTCATTTTAGAGGGAATGGCCGTACATCCGGCAAGGAGCAATAAGGGGATGATGTGGAGTTTCATAAGCGGGCAGGATAACAGTGGATGGTACAAATGTATCAACAAAAGGCAAGATAATCAATACTTTTCTTCTAATCCCTCAGCCCCGCAGTACCAGAAAAAGAAAAAGTGGTATCTTTGTACACTTAAAACTTTTTGACTGGAAAAACTATGTTTTATAGGCTCAAGAAGGGGTTGATGTTCCGGGCTCTGGAGAAAAGGAACAAGGAAAAGCCTTTCGATTATTCCTATGCCGAGAATTTCACGCTGGACGGTGAAACGGATACACTCCTGAATAATTCCTATTATTTTTCGGCCCATAGCGGCGAAATGTCGTTTTTCGCGCGGCTTGGCAAAAGGGTCCATGAAGATGAGACCTGGTTTGCGCTGTTTTTGGAAGGGAAACTGTACTCGCTTAAGCAGGAGTTTTTTCGGAGCGGCGAGTCTCCTCTTATCGTGGAAAAGGACGGCGACAAATGGACCCTCTCTTTCCGGGGAGTGCTGAATGAGAAGGACCAGGTGTCGTTTGTTGCAACATTTACCCCCAAACAAGCGCCCATTGACTTCACAAGCAATATGCCCCCGGAGAGAATGGCCGGTGCCATAGCCAATGAGAAATGGAGCAGGGAGTTTTTCAACGGGCTTCAGAACGTAAGCGGGCAATGCCATTATGAGCAGGAGGGTGTCCTGGAAGGACAATTGACCTTAAACGGTAAAACCATGGATTTCAGTTTGCCCTGTGTCCGGGACCACTCGTTTGGAAAAAGGGATTGGAATTACATGAACAACCACTTGTGGTTGATGGCGGTATCCTCCTCCAGACAGTTTAACTATTCTCTGGTTTCCTACCCCGTTATCACTGCGCTGGAAGTGGGGAACTACAGGAATGAGTCGGGCATGCACTATATGATGCAGGCCGATTTGGACTTCCGGCAAGTGGGCAAGGGCAGCATCCCCCGGGAACTGTCCTTCACGGTCCTGCTGTACAACAGGCAGAAAATTAAAGTGCAGGCTGAAGTGCTTACGGGCATTACCTATCATTTCAAGAATGGCCAGTATATCCTGCATGAGAATATAGCCGAATTCAGGATAGACGGGCAGGTATGCCGGGGCATCCTGGAGATTGGCTTCAACAGCCAGAGCGAGCGATTCTTTAACGGAAGGGATCTGAACGGAATCAAACGATGACAATATATAGATTAGGACAATTGCCCGAGTCTGTCTATCAGGCAGTAGGAGGCAAAGCGAGGGGTTTGGATTTATTGGCCAGGAATCAGTTTCCCGTACCCAAAGGTTTTGTAATAGCCGATCTGGACAGCTTGGATGAAGAAGCTGTCTATCAGGCTTTTGATGCCTTGCATGTGAATCTGGTTTCGGTGCGTTCATCGGCCTCGAACGAAGACCAGGCAAACGCCTCCAATGCCGGCCAATATGAGACCTGCCTGTTTGTTGACCGCGCCCATCTGATGGAGTGCGTCAGGAAATGCCTGGCCTCTTTGGATGCGGCCAGAGTCCAGGACTATGCGCGGCACTTTGACCTGGGCAAGGCTTCCATGAACATCGTGGTTCAGGAAATGATTGACAGTGATAAGGCAGGCGTGCTGTTTACCGCCGGTCCCAATAATGGATCGGCCATCCTGATAGAAGCCGTGAATGGGCAGGGGGAGAACCTTGTTTCGGGGCTGGTGTCGGCGCGCCGATATGAAATATCGCGCAAGTGCTATCGTCCCTGCGGCGATGATTTGCTGAGTGAGGCCGAAATCAAACTGCTTTATGACACAGCGAAAAAAATAAGGGCCGTATTCGGGGAAGAAGAAGACATAGAGTGGGCGATGAAGGATGGAAAGCTTTACCTGCTTCAGATGAGGCCCATCACTACGGAGATCATTGATATTGAGGAGTTTGATAGGGACGATGACCTCAGCGGCCACCTCTTTACCAAAAGGAATGTGGGCGAAATGATGCCGGGGGCCGTAACGCCCCTCACGTTGAGCACATCGGCCAAAGCCATTGACTATGGCATGCGTTACATGCTCTGGCTGGCGGGTGTTTATGATTCGCCTCACGAAGAACAGCCGCTGCGTCTGATCTCATCCATATCGGGACACCTGTTCTTCGATATGAACCTGCTTTACAACATGCATGCGAAGGTGGGCGTTGCCAGGCCCCAGGATATGAATCTGTCCATAATGGGAGAGTACCATGACTATCCTCCTGTCACCGCTCCGTATGCCAATTTGTTTGTAAGGACCGTCAATTCCATAAAATTCCTGAAGTATGTTTTCTCCGGCCACAAGGCCATGGGAAAGTTTGACGAACTGCTCACCAGAGTGCATTTCCAGGAAACATCGTCTTACCGGGAGTTATACAAAAGCATAGATGAGAATCTGGCCCTTCTGGATGAGAGCCTCATTTACCATTATGCTTCATCGGCCTATTCCGGCAGTGCGACAAGTACCCTTTACCAAATGGTGGACAAGTATTTCCCCGATAAAAAGGTGTACCAGTCTTTCCTGTCGCATTTGCTTAGCAGCATTCCCAATATTGAGAGTGCCGATATCCTTTCCCGCCTTCAGGACATGGCCCTTTGCATCAAAGGGAAGGCGCCCGGGGCGAAAGATTTCAGTGCCGATGAGCTGCTGGCATTCATAAAAGGCGATACGGAAATCAACGCGAAATACGAAGATTTCCTGGCCCACCACGGCCATCGGTGCATAAAGGAGGCCGAGCTCAGGAACAAGCCCTGGAGAGAGGATGAGATTCCGCTGATGAACTATCTTCTTAGCATCGTGAGATCGCCCATGAGCCTTTCCCACGGGGAAGAGACAATCGATTACAGGAAGGAGTTCGCCTTTATCAGGAATCCGCTGTTGAAAGCGGCCTCCATCTCCTACGCTAAAAAGGCCCGGCAGGCCGTTGTGGACCGTGAATACACCAAATCACGCCTGATAGAGATCATCGACCTTTTCAAAACGCAGTATGCGCGCCTGGCCCGTCTGCTCGTGGACGGGAGCCTGTTGCCAGACACCGATCTCATCTATTTCCTGACGCACGAAGAAATAGGCAGACTGATAGAAGGAGACTCCAGCCTTGTCCCCCTTGCCGCCAGAAGACGGAAAGCCCATGCCATCCAGGAGGAGTTGTCGTTCGACGACATCTATCTTGGCAAGCCTGTTGCCGATGTCTTTGATGCCGGTCAAAATGACGGTGTAATCACCGGCGTGCCGGTCTCCAACGGCGAATGCGAGGGGATCGTGCGCATCGTGAATTCGGCCGATGACGCCAACAAGTTGCAGAAGGGAGAGATTATGGTGGCCCGATTCACCGACATTGGCTGGACTCCCTATTATTCCATCGTAAACGGACTGATTACCGAGATTGGCTCTTCCTTGTCTCACGGCGCTGTAGTGGCCAGGGAATACGGCCTGCCCACCATCGTGAACGTAAAGGGCGCTACCAAACTGCTGAAGGACGGCGACCACATAGTGATGAACGCCAGCAAGGGGACTATTCAATGTCTTCGTTAGCCGCTGTTTTGTTTTTCGCCCAATCTTTTCTTATTTTTACAATTTAAAACTAATACTAATCTATACCGCGTGAATAATAGATCGTTTACAAGTAGGTTGAGCAGGAGAATCATCGGCATCGTTTCGGTCATCTTCCTGGCTATTTTCATTGCCATTGGACTGGGTACCCAGTATGTCATTACCAATGAAACGGCAAGTGCGAGCCCGCTGATGCTGTTTTTGTTCCTGCTGCTCGTGGGCGCAGTGGGACTTGTCATTGTGTATTTCATGTGCCGTCGCGAGATTCGTCGGATGACCCGTCCCATCACGGAACTCTCGGTATCGGCCCTGAATATGGGCCAAGGCAATTTCAAGGCCAAGCTGCCGGAGATTGACAGCAAGGATGAGATGCTGCGCCTGAGGGACAGTTTCGTCTATTTGCAGAACTCTATTTCGGATTACATCGGCCAGCTGAAGACTACCAAGAGCGACAACGAGCGCATGGAGTCGGAACTCAACGTGGCCCGTACCATCCAGATGGGCATGCTCAGCACCGACTTCCCTACACAGCTTCACGCGCTGCTCAAACCCGCCAAGGAGGTGGGCGGAGACCTTTACGACTTCATCCAGAAGGGCGACATGCTCCATTTCGCGGTGGGCGATGTGAGCGGTAAAGGCGTTCCGGCCTCGCTGGTGATGTCCATCACCCGTGCCATGCTTCACTTCGTGGCCACCCTGGACCTGCCGCTGAACGAGTCCGTGAGCCGTATCAACAACAGCGTGGCCGATACCAACAGCAACGATATGTTTGTCACCCTGTTCATCGGCCGAATTAATCTGAAGACGCTTCGGATGGATTACTGCAACGCCGGTCACAACCCGCCGGTCATTATTTCGCCCAACGGCGAGCCTCGTTTCCTCCCGGTCAAGAGTAATCTGGCGGCCGGCCTCATGGAACAGTTCCCTTACCAGGACGAGTCCATCGACCTTGAACCGGGCACCCGCCTGGTGGCCTACACCGACGGCGTCACGGAAGCCGAAAACAGCAGCTTTGAGTTGTACGGAGAAGACCGGCTCGTTGAGGCTATCCAGCAACTGAAGCCCGATATGGACGAGGAAACCGTTGTGAAAACCATCTACCAGTCCGTGAAGTCCTTCACCGGAAAGCACCCGCAGAGCGACGACATCACCATCATGAGTTTGAAAGTATGAAATACATCTATATAATAAACGGAAGGGCCGATAAGGCGGCGAAATACGAGGATTTCTACAAGCAGCTTAAGGAGAATCCGCATCCGCACGAGGTATATACCACCATGGGAGAGGGCGATGCCACCCGCTATGTGCGCCTCTACTGCGACCTCCATCCCGAGGAGGAGGTCTGCTTTGTGGCCTGCGGCGGCAACGGCATCATCAACGGCGTGGCCTCCGGTCTGGTGGGCTATATGAATTCCGGAGACCCGGTGGCCAGTGAATGCGATAACAAAACCATCGCCATCCTGTATTTCGGCGGTGCTACGCAGGACTTTATCATCAACTTCCCCGGCCGCAACTTCACCAGCGTAAAGGAAATGCTGGCCGGCGCCGTTACCCCCATCGATGTCATCCAGGTCAACGACAGCTACTGCCTCAACGTTTGTAACGTCGGCTTTAACTCCACAGTTGCCTCCCGGGCCAACGAGCTCGTCGCCAAGGGAAAATCGGCCCACGAGGCCTACACGAGAGGCGTAATCAATGCCATTCTCACCAGCCGTTTCAACCGCATCAAGATTACGGCCGATGGAGAGCGCATCGCCAGGGGACCGATGGTGCTTTGCACCGTGGCCAATGGACGGCGCGTGGGCGGCGAGTTCAACTGCGCCCCCAATGCCAAGCTGGACGACGGACTTATGGATGTGTGCTATTTCCGCGCCATGAGCCTCCTGAGGCTCCTGCTGCTGATTCCCCTTTACCGCAGTGGAGAACATATCGGCAGCCGCCCCGGCAAGAACCGGGTCCTCTACCGCCAGGCCCGCGAGGTGGTCATCAGCAGCAAGGATCTCATCGACCTCTATCTGGACGGTGAGCAGCTTCCCGGCTCCCGGTTCCACCTCAAAATCCTGCCCGGAGCCCTGCCCCTTCGCCTGCCCAAGCTGGAATCGGAGTAGGTTTTTTCGTCCCAAATTTGATTCTGCGTAAATTTTTGCGCCGATTTCTTGACTCTGCGTCAAAAATTGGTCTGGCCGTCGTATTACCTGTTGCCTGAAAAATAAATAATCTGTAAATTCAACTTCTTGAAAGGAGAAAACCATGGAACTCAAGGAAGCCATTCATTACAGACATTCGGTCCGGCGGTATACGGGCAGGCCCATTGACGACGATACCAGGGCTGCACTTGGAAAGTATATTGAGCGCTGCAACGAGGAGAGCGGGCTTAACATCCAGCTGGTTCTGGACGAACCCAAGGCCTTTGCCAGCAAGCTGGTCACCTACGGGCAGTTCTCCGGAGTGAGGAACTACCTGGTGATGGCCGGTCCCAAGGGCCCGGAATGGGAAGAAAAGATAGGATATTTCGGAGAAAAGATTGTCCTTTTTGCGCAGACCCTGGGGCTCAATACCTGCTGGGTAGGCTTGACATATAAGAAAGTCCCCGGCACCTACTCGCTGAGGGAAGGGGAGGTCATCCATTGCGTGATAGCGCTGGGCTATGGTGCCAATCAGGGAAAACAGCATTCCCTGAAGTCGCTGGACAAGTTTTTTGAGCCGCACGGTCCTGTTCCGGAATGGTTCGCAGATGGCCTGGAGGCTGCTCTTCTGGCACCTACCGCCGTGAACCAGCAGAAGTTCAAGTTTATCCTCCATGAAGGGAACAGGGTGGAGACGAAGACCTTTGCCTCGATTTGGGGCTATACGCAGATAGATCTGGGTATAGCCAAGTGCCACTTTGAGCTGGCCGCCGGAAAAGACAATTTCGAATGGGTCTAGCCCTCGCGTGGCGATGGCATAAAATGTTTATATTAAATAACGTGACAGAGTTAAACTGTTTAATAATTCGTAACATGCAAGAAAGGATGAGTTTAGGAGTTAGTCGTAAATTTGATTACCAGGCCCCAGAGGTGGAGATTATCCGTCTCCAAAGTACTCAGACCCTGCTTCAGGGCAGTGACAAGGGCGGCGGCGGCTTGCCCGGCGGTCAATCTGGCGAGGAGATTATCTTCTAAAGCATTTTCGGTGACATTTTTTAATGCTATGACACACTTGATTGGAAAGATGTTGGCAGGAAGCATGGCTGTCCTGCTGCTTGGAAACCTTGTTTCCTGCACCCAGATGGAGGCCCCCGCATCGCGTGTGTGGAAGGTATCCGTCAACGCCGGCCCGGCCTCGGAAACAAGGGCTGTCAGCGTGGGCGGCAACGATGGCAAAACGCTGTACACCAACTGGGACCAGGGAGATCTGGTTCGGGTGGTTAAGAGTGACGGAACGGCGTTGGAGCAGTTGAGTGCCGATGTGAGCGCCGGTAATACGGCCTATGCCACCCTGACCGGCACGCTGACGGGAACATTCTCCGTTGGAGATGTCCTTTCTCTCTATTATCACGAGGCGAGTCTGGACTATACCGGCCAGAACGGCACCGTGAACTGTGTCTCGGCCAGTTACAGCTTTATGGAAGCCAGTTCCAGCGTGAAGGAAGTGGACGCCCAAGGCGGCTTCCTCAAGATGAGCGATGCCGCCTTCACCCACCGGCAGGCCTTTTTTCAACTGCGTTTTGTGGACAAGGACAATAATCCACTTCTGCTTGAGCGTCTGAGCATTTATGCCGATGGCGGGAAAGTGGTGTTGACCAGGCCCCTGGGCTCAGACGCGACGTATGCGACAGAAGTTTTGCCGCTCACGATTGCCCCGGCCAGCGCAACGGGTCAGCTTTTCTTTGCGCTTCGGGACGAGAACGGAGCATCGAATACATACCACTTCAAGGCCGTGATCGGCAGTGAAGAATACAGCATTGAGCGCGACTTGAATCCCATATCCGGACATTTCTATATAGGAACGGTCCAGATTAGCGGGGCCGGTACAGGCGGCGATTCGCTGAATGAAGTGTTCTTCACCATCGCAGATTACAGCAGTGGTGGAACGTTGAATTGGTAATAAGATCAGAACAATATGAAAATCAATCGATATTTGGGAATGGCTGTGCTGCTTGCCGTCCTTGCAGGCTGCATGGCGGAGCCGGCGGAGCTTGTGCCGGAAACAACCGGCCCCTACACGCTCACGATTCCGGCCACCAAGATGAACGAAATGACCAAAGCGTTGTCGGACGCCGGCAACGGGACGCTTTGGTCCAGATGGACGGCCGGAGATGTGGTAAGCGTATATAGCGGGGAAAACCTGCTGGGGACGCTCACGGCCCAGAGCAGCGGTGAATCCACCACGCTCTCCGGAGAATTGAGCTACCCTCCTCAGGCCGATGACGAATTGCTGCTGAGTTGCCGCACGGGAGATTATGGGCAGCAGGATGGTCTGCTGAGCACCATCGCCGCCACTTGTGATTACTGCACGGCAACGGTAAGGGTCTCCGGCGTTTCCGGAAAAACCGTCCGGGTAGAAAACCCTGCTGTCTTCACGAGTCAGCAGTCCATTGTGAAGTTTACGCTTACGAACAAGAGCGACTCTGATAATCCCTTACCTGTGAAACCCTTTTATGTGGGGCTTGGCAACCAAACACTCGTGGTTACACCCGCGGCCGCAACAAATGTACTCTATGTCGCCATCCCCGAACACTTTAACACGACAGGAGGAGATGATGCTCATACCGGAAAGAATATCAGCCTCACGGCCAAGGGATCCGACAACAAGAATTATACTTTAACCCGCAACGACGCCCTCCTGGAGAAGGGCAAGTTCTATCAGGTTAACGCATCTATGAACAAGGCCAAGATCCAGAGCGTGACCATCACCAACCTGGGCACCGCTGCTTCGCTGGTCCCTACCTATGTTCTTGGCGGTAAAAAAGTGGAGGAAGCAAGATGAAAAAGATACGTATCATACTCACGGCCCTGCTGGCCTTTGCAACCCTTTCGGCTTATGCCGATGAACTCCCGGGTGGCGGTACATTGAAAAACCCGTACACGATTTCGAGCAAGGGCCAGTGGAATACCTTCATTGAGAATCTTACCGACGGGGAGACAAGCTACAAGGGGAAGTATATAAGACTGATGGCCGACATCACGGTCACACAATTCGTTGATGACGGCGAAATAGATCATTACTCGTCTTTTAAAGGTATTTTTGATGGGAACGGTCATTCCATAACCTTGAACTATAAGGCCAGACAGGTTTCTGATCATAGCTGGAACGACTATGTAGCACCTTTCCGCTATGCGGAGGATGCCACCATCATGAATCTTCATGTCAAAGGGGAAATAGATGCAAAGGATGTTAGCACTTCGGGCGGAGTGATTGGCCGGGCCAAAGGATATAACCGGATTATCAATTGCCGTAGCAGTTTACGACTCGATGCTCATGATGTCAAAAATATCGGTGGCTTCGTGGGCCGTGTTCAAGACGACGGAACGACAGAGATCATCAATTGCCTGTTCGACGGCATTATTTCAGACGACCCCGATGAAAGCGGCGGCTTTGTAGGTTGGGCCGCTTCCGATTCACACCTGTATATTCTGAACAGCCTTTTTGCGCCAACGGAGCTGAAAGGTGACGATAGCAGCAACACTTTCTTCCGCAAAAAAACCAGCGCTTCGGCCATATTGGCCAATTGCTACTATAAGATGATTTGGGGCGATACGCCCCAGACCGACCACGGGGCCATTGATGCGAGGACCATGTCGGATACTGATCTCCTTCGAGGCCTGGGTGGCGGATGGCATAGGGAAGGTAACACGGTCGTCCCGAATTTCTTTAATATCTACGCCGATTTGGTGGGTGCCGGCACGCAGGAGAGTCCTTATCTGATTGCTTCCGTGGATCATTGGAATGCGCTGGCATTCCGGATCCAGAACGGAGAATCCTTCAGCGGGAAGTACTTCCAGTTGTTGTCCGACCTGGCGGTGAACCTCCAGCTGGGCAGCGATGTTTCCCACCCTTTCTCCGGCCACTTCGACGGCAAGGGACGCACCCTTACCTTTACCCGCACCAGTGCGGCCGATTACTGCGCCCCGTTCCGCTATGTAAAAGATGCGAGCATTAGGGATATCCGCATCGAAGGCACCGTCTACACAAACCGCATGGATGCGTCCGGCCTGGTAGGCCTGGCAAACGGATTCCTTTCCCTGAACCAATGTTGGAGCAGCGTCAAGATAGACACCCGTATTAACGGAGACGGCACCCACGGCGGCCTTATCTCCCGCGTCGCGAATACGGCTACCTCCATTACACTCACCGATGTGCTGTTTGACGGCAAATTCCATCAGGGGAAGAGTACCAAAAACCCCAATGACAATGTCACTACCACCCACTGTGGCGGTCTGATAGGTTGGGCGTACACCCCGGTCACTTTTACCAACTGCCTGTTTAACCCGGAAACGGTGACGATAGGGACCAGTGGTTCCCAAAAGATAGTCCGTTATGACAGCGGAGCCAATCCCATTTTCAACCAAACCTATTACATTACCTCCTGGGGGGCCGGCAATCAGGGAAGCGATGCTTCCGGGATGACCGCCGCCGCGCTGGTCAGCCAGCTGGGAGCCAATTGGGAGGAAGTCGGCGGCAAGGCGGTTCTCAAGCATACTGAGATGTCGGATTTTGCCGGGAAAGGCACCCAGGCAGACCCTTACCTGATTACCTCCGCAGCAGACTGGGCCATGATGGAGACCAAAAATACGGGCGAATCACCCTTCCCTGCCGGATGCTATTTCAAACTGACGGCGGACATTACCGTCACTACTCCGGCGGGAGCCCTAGAAGAAAAGCCCTTCAACCATCATTTTGACGGAGATGGACATACGCTGAACCTGGATCTCACGACTACGAATGCTGACTATACGGCCCCCTTTGGCTACATCCGGGATGCACACCTGAGCAACCTGGTACTCACCGGCAGCGTGAGCACCACCGGTATGCGGCCCTCCGGCCTGGTGGGCTTTGTACGGTATAATAGTACCAATACCATTTTGAATTGCCGGAGCAGTGTGGCCATTTCTTCATCACGCAATGGGGATGTGGATGGCGGCGCTTTTGTAGGGACAGTCGAGTCCAATGCTAGCATCAGCCTGACGGCTTGTGTGTTTACCGGAACCGTCGAGTATACGAACGGAGCTTACGAGGGTGGCGGCATGGTAGGATGGGCAAGAAGCGGACCTAGTACCCGGGTGAACCTGACCGACTGTGTCTTTGCGCCTGCGACTTTCCATGCGAAAGCGGGAAGCACTCCGGCATCTAATTATTTGCTGGTCAGCGGTGATGTCTCCAGATCTTATGTCACGATATCCCGTGCATACTATAACCATGTAGCCTACAGCCAGGATGGAATAGATCCCAAACACGGATTCGACGCCGGTACCCTGCACGCCTGTGCCGTCAGAGTGGGCTCTGATCATGTGAATATCGAACCCTATGGTACTTCGACCGTTTATGATGTGGCCGGAATCACCCTGTACGACAGCCGCTGCTTCGTGCATGAGGGTGTGATCTATGGCTCGGGAGGAGGTTCGATTCAGCTTAATATCACCAGCGATTCCTATTCGGCCTTCATTGGCAAGGACGGTGAAGATAGTGCTCGCCTCTCCGGCGACGGGAGCCCTTACACCCTTACCTTCCACAACGCCGATGTAACCATCCAGGCCAATTTCGGCACCATCACCCTCTATGAGGACCGCGACAATACGGAGGTCCTGACGGGAGCGCATACGACCTCCAGTGTCGTCACGATGAACCGCACGATGCTTGCGGGTGTCTGGAACAGTTTCTGTGCGCCATTCAGTTTGACTGCGGGACAGATTACTGCTGTGTTCGGAGAAGGGACGGTTGTCAAGGCACTCAATACTGCCACCTTCAACGGCGAATCGGGCATACTGATACTGAATTTCTCCACCGTCACCTCGATTACTGCCGGCCATCCTTACCTGATTATGATAGGCAATTCATCGAATGTGGTGAATCCCAACTTTGGCTCTGTTACCATTAATAAAGAAACTGTCACAACGGTTGGCACGGCAGCCAACTTCGTGCCGGTGTTCGGCATTATACCCGATAACGGCACCACCATCGACACCAGCCTGGCAGGAAGCGACGAGAGCGTGCTCTTCATCGCCGGCGATGGCTCGCTGTCCTACCCGGACGCCAATGGTAACATCAAGGCCTTCAGGGCGTACATCAAGGTAAAATAAGATGAAATGGGGTCAGTGAGTCCATCCTGCCATTTCTACTTTTTTGCCACTTTCCGGTAGTCTGATGGCGACATGGAATAAGCGTCCTCAAAGAGACGGTAGAAGGTGCGGCGGGAGAGGCCGCAGAGTTCGGCAATAAGGGATACTGAGTCTTTGGATGTGGCCAGCAGATTGGCTGCATAGCGAAGACGGTATCCGTTGATGAAGTCGACGGGCGTCTTCCCGGCGCATTCGCGCAGGGCATCGTAGACGTAAGTGCGGTTGGTGCCTGCCAGGCTGGCCAGCGTATCCTGGTTGGTCTCGGGATTGGTGAAGACCTCGGGGTCCTGCATCAGCTTGCAGAGCCGTCGGTAGAGCTGCTGATTCTGCGAGAGAGTTTCTTCGGGCTGAGCCTGCAGGGCCAGGCGTTCTTCGTTTTCGGCCTTTTCCCTCTGTTGGATCTCCTGATAGAGGCTGCGGTTTTTCTCCTCCAGCGCCTTGTTGTAGATGCGGGCGCGTACCAGAAGGTAGCCAATGAGCAGGATAATAATGATGGCCGAAAGGAGGATGATGCGGTGGATGGCCAGCGAATGGCGGCGGCTGGTAATTTCGGCCTCCTTCTGACGGATGACCTCCTGCTGCTCCATATCCATCTTCCGCTCCACCAGGTGGATGGAGTCGCTCAGGTGGCGCATGCGGTCGGCGTATGCCATGGCTTCGTCCGTACGTCCGGCCTTTTTCAGGGCCTTGTACTGGCTCATCATGTAGTTATTGATGTAGGAGTTGTCGATGGCGCTGCCCCGGGCCAGGTAGAGGGAGTCGGTCTGGCGGAACAGGCGGATGGCCTCGTCATAGCGACCGACGATGGTCAGATAGCGGGCCTCGGCTACCAGGTCATAGGGCGACAGGCTGGGGGCCTGCCGATGCTTCTGGTAAAGGGCTTCGGCCTTGTCGAATATGCCATTGGAGGCATAGTTGAGGGCCTGGTTGATGGTGATGTTGTTGCTGCGTAAATTTAGGATGGCCTCCGGCATGTCGGGACACCGCACTAAACGGGCCAAGGTTGTATCGCCCGCTGCTATGAGGGGCAGGGCCTTTAGGGGCTTTTCCCACTCCAGATAGAATTCTGTGGTCTCCGTTACGGCCACGAACAGGGCATCCAACACCCAGTAACTACGGGGGTGTACGACGCCGTCCATCATTATGTTGAGGCCTTCCAGATAATAGCGTTCGGCTTCTTCCATATGCCCCATTCCCTTCTCACAATCGCCTTTGACGGTGAGTGCGCGGCTCTTGATCCGCATGGCTATCTGCTCGTCCATGCCTCCCTGGTCCACGTCGGCAATCATCTCATCGGCCAGATGGAGGGCCTTCCCCCATTCGCCGCTATTGTTCAGCAGAGACATAAGATGGAGCATGGCCGAATAATAGTTGATGCCTTCGCTCCGGAGCTCGGGACTGGGCTTGATTTGCTCACCGTAGAAAATGGACAGCCGCGTATGGCCCATTTGACCATAAACATTGGTGCGGATCAGGTTGGCCGTTGTGGACGAAAATACGCCGGCCAGCTCGGCACTGTCTACCAGCGCAATGGCCTCGTCGGGGGTTGGGTCCGAGAACATTTTGTCCTGGATCCGGAGCTTCAGTTTGTTGACCTCCTCCGTGCGGTCGGGCTTTGCACAGCCCGCCGTCAGGATGGCCAGAATCGCAAATAATGTGTAGTAAATACGTTTCATCAGCGCAAAGTTACTGCAAAATTAGGAGAGGGGAAGCATTTTTTTCTTATATTAGTACCGCTAAAAGGCCATAAAACGATAGGTTCCCACGCTATGTGGAAATAATACAGACCAATAGACTATGTTCACATCCCTGCTTCTTTCTTTACTTTTTTCGGCTGCCTCTCCCGTGCAGGAGCCGGACAGCCTGGTTCAGGCATTTCAGAACCCCTCCCGCGCCGCGAGGCCTTACGTGTGGTGGCATTGGATGGACGGGGAAGTGAGCCTGGACGGCATCCGGAAAGACCTTTTGTGGATGGACGGCGTGGGGGTGGCAGGCTTCCATCAGTTCGATGCCGGCGGGGTGAACATGCCCAAGGCGGCGGCCTTTAAAAGGCCTTATCTGTCCGATAGTTGGAAGGAGGCGTACCGTTACGCCATAGCCTTGGCCGATTCCCTGGGAATGGAAGTGACGGTGGCCAGCGCCCCGGGCTGGAGCAGCACGGGAGGGCCCTGGGTAAAGCCGGAAGATGCCATGAAAAAGCTGGAATGGCAGACGCTGGACGTACAGGGCGGGGACATTGACGTGGTACTCCCGCCGCTCACCAAGATAACGGGCCAGTATAAGGATTTGCCGGCCGATGTGGAGCATGTCAAGGTGGAAGACTTTGGCTACGATGTGGCCGTTGTGGCCGTCAAACTGCCGGAAGGAGACCTGAGCATGGAGGAAATGGGGGCGGAACTAACCAAGGACGCAACAGCCTTCACCGTCAGTTTCCCGCGCGCCCGCACCATTCAGTCCTTCACCGTGAAGCGGACCCAGAGCGGCTTCCGCCCCCGGGAAGGGGAGATTTACACGGATTCCGAATTGCAGTGCAGCCAGGACGGAAAAACCTGGAAAACCGTCTGCCGCGTTAGGAAGTCCCCGTTCGATTATGTGACCATGAACATCCCGGCCACCAAGGCGAAGTATTTCCGCGTCACGGGAAGCGCCATCAAGGACCTCCAACTCAACGGCGTGCGCAAGATAGAGATGTTCGAGGAAAAGGCCGGCTACTGCTTCCCCTACGATTTCAACCGTTTCCCCACAGAGCAGATCCAGAACGAAAAATGCATAAAGGCCGATGACATTGTCATCCTAACGGGACGCATGTCCCCGGAAGGAAGGCTTGCCTGCCGCCTGCCGGAAGGGAAGTGGAGGATTTACCGCTTCGGGGCTTCGCTCACCGGCAAGATGAACCACCCTGCATCTCCCAATGCCACCGGCCTGGAGGTAGATAAACTGAACAAAGAGGCCTGGAGCCGCTATTTCCATACCTATCTGGACATGTACAGGGGCGCGGCGGGTGGCATGCTGGGCCCCAGGGGCGTTACCCATATCCTGGTAGACAGTTTCGAGGCCAAATCCGAAACCTGGACGCCCTCCCTGCCGCAAGAATTCCTGAAGCGCCGCGGCTACGACCTCATCCCCTGGATGCCGGTGCTGGCCGGTGAGATCATAGGCGACGCCGCCACCAGTGAAAAGTTCCTCTTTGACTGGCGCAAGACCCTGGGAGAACTGTTTACGGAGAACTATGCCCGCATTGGCGAGTTCGTCAAGGAATACGGAATGAAGGGAACCTACATCGAGTCCCACGAGTCCGGCCGCGCCTTCGTGGGCGACGGAATGGATGCCAAACGGGCCGCCTCGGTGCCCATGGCCGCCATCTGGATGACGGACAGCCCCTCCGGTTCCATGCTCCCGGCCTCCATCACGGACATCCGCGAAAGCGCCTCCGTGGCCCATATCTACGGACAGAACATCGCAGCTGCAGAGTCCTTCACCGTCTCGGGTGACGACAAGAGGGCCTACACCTACCATCCCGGCAATATCAAGCCGGTGGCCGATATGGCCTTGGCCAGCGGCCTCAACCGCTTCATCATCCACGACTCGGCCTCGCAGCCCTCGGACGACTTCCTGCCCGGCCTGGGGCTCTTCAAATACGGCCAGTGGTTCCACCGCAACGAGACCTGGGCTTCCTATGCCAAGGTCTGGACAGACTATCTGGCGCGCAGCAGCCAGATGATGCAGATGGGCCGGAACGTGGCCGACATCCTCCTCTTCTACGGCGAAGACACCAATGCCACGGCCGTCTATGGGGGAGAGTCCTTCCGCTTCCTGCCGGACATTCCCACGGGCTTCAACTTCGATTACGCCAACCCGGATGTACTGCTCAACCGGGTGCGCGTGAAGGACGGCTGCCTGGTCACTGACAGCGGCCAGAAGTACAGCATGCTCATGCTAGGCCGCAGCGCCAAAGTGGTCTCGGAAGACCTTAAAAACAGGATTGAAGCGTTCCGCGCTGCCGGAGTGCGCGTGGTGGACGAAAAGGACGCCTTCCCGCAGGATATGAAGGCCGATGTCGTCTTCCCCGAAGGAAGCGTCCCGGTGCGGATGTTCGGCGACCCCACCTCGGCCATTCCCGTCAACAAGCGGGGGCACGAGGCTTCCCTCGTGGGCATCCAGTTCGTCCATCGCGAAGTGCCCGGCAAGGCCGATATTTACTGGCTGGGCAACTTTACCGGGCAGAAGCAATGCGGCACCGTGCGCTTCCGCGCAGAAGCCCGTTTCGCCGCCCTCTTCAACCCCGAGACGGGGGAGACATCGGCCCTGGAATGCTCCGGGGCGGGCGACGGCTATACGGCCGTGCCTTTCTCCCTGGCTCCCGGCGATGCCCTGTTCTATGTGCTTTCCAATGCCCCGCTGGGCGTATCGGCCCCCCGAAAGACCGGGGCGGTGGTATCGGCCCAAAAGCTGGAGCGCTACTGGGATGTGGAATTTGTGCAGAAAGGGGGAGAGCGGGCGCTGGAGACTTTCTCCGTGCTGAACGACTGGACCACCAACAGCGACCCTGTGGTGAAATATTTCTCCGGCACGGCACATTACACCACCCATTTTACCATGGACAGTTTGAAGGGGCTTGACCAGGCCCGGATAGACCTGGGAGAGGTGAATGTTATGGCGGAACTGGTGATCAACGGGCACCCGGCCGGCGTCCTGTGGCGAGCACCTTTCGTATCGGCCGATATCCTTCCTTATCTGAAGAAGGGCGACAACAAACTGGAAGTCTACGTGACCAATCTGTGGGTGAACCGGATGATAGGGGACCGGCAGAAGAACGTGGAGCCGGTGACCCGTATCCGCCGCTTTTACGAGGCGGGGGATAAGCTCCAGCCTTCCGGCCTGCTGGGCCCGGTGGTCCTGACCGGCTACGGAAAACCTTGAGTATAATTCTCATACCCCATGCGGCATAATTCTTGAGTAAGAAGCGGGTTGGTATGAGACGAATGTGGCTTTTTACATTGGTATTGCTGCTGGCGGGCGCTACGGGCCTGCAGGCGCAGGAGTATGTGGACAAGGCCGATACGGTGGTGGTCAAGCCGCGGCCGCTTCCGGTGACGGATCCTCCGGCCTTTTCTGTCCATCGGCCCCCCATCTTCCTTTTCCCTACGCCCGGGGCGGTGGAAAGCAAGGAGGAGAGGGCTGCTCGCATTAATCAGGAGACCTACAACCGTGTCATGGCTTCCGTGCGGCAGAATCTGGAGGGAGTCAAGCCCCGGAAACTTTCCACAACGGAGATGGTGCTTCTTTCCATCGGCAAACTCTTTCTTACCAGTCCCTACAGTTTCCCCCAGGGGGCCGTCCCCCTGATGAACGCATCAAATCCCTTCGTTTATGTGTATCCTCCGGGCGGAGCCCCTTATTTCTCTCCTTATTCAACCGACGCATTCCCCCAAAGCATCCGCACGGAGTATGATTTCCGTTCCGGCACCTATCGGCAGGTAATGGTCCAATGGGAGGACTTGGAGAGAAGCATGGTCCGCAGTTACGGCGGTTCCTACCGCAACGAAGCGGTACCTCCCATGCAATTCAGCTCGGACCGTTGGATTCCGTAGTTGATTTCAGGAAAACTCGACCGGAGACTCCGGATACAGCTTGCCGAAGTTCCGGGCATTCACAATGCGGGCGTGGGAGCCCAGTTTACTTCTCGCCTTTCTTGAAGATTTTCTGGGCGCTATCTTTGATTATGCCGAAGAGTCCCTTGGTGGAACCTGGCCCACCACCTCTTCGGCGCCTTCTACAACAACACCTGCGAAAGCATTTCATCCCCAAATGCAAGCATTTGCACTTGGGGATGAAACCAGTCTGCTAAATGAGTGAGGGCCGGAGCTTACTCGATGGTAATCTGCTTCTTGGCCTTCTCGATTTCCACCTTCTTGACCTTGGGCATGTTCACCACCAGCACGCCGTTTTCTACCTTGGCGTTGATGGCCTCACGGTCGGTGTCTTCGGGCAGGAGCATGGTCTGCTGGAACTTGGTGTAAGAGAACTCGCGGCGCACATAATGGCCCTTCTTCTGCTCGTTCGCATCCTGCTTCTTCTCCATCTTGATCACCAGGTCTCCGTCTTCATCCAGGTGGATGTCAAAATCGGCCTTGGTCATTCCGGGAGCGGCCAGTTCCAACTGGTACTGCTCGGGGGTTTCTAATACGTTGATGGCGGGGCAGGTAGCCTTGGGACGCTCCATCCAGCTGTTGTCAAAGAAATCGTTGAACAGGTCCGGAACCCAAACGGGGTTGTTTCTTCTTGCAGGTAACATGGTTTTAATCTCCTATCAGTATTTATGTTTAACTTTTTTTCTTATTGAGCGGCTTTGTGAGGCGCGTTCGACCGGTACTATGGCAAACGTGGGGCCAATGCTAAAAATTGTTCAAAAGGTAGACAAAATGACAGGTTGTCCTGCCATAATGGCAAAAATTACTGTCAAAATGGCGTATTTTGCGGGTTCCCGAAAATAGTTGTACCTTTGCTTTCTATCATTAGGAAAACGAATGGATAAGGGCGAGCAGCAAAACAAGGAGTCCTGGTATGCCATCAAGGTGTTCTACAACAAGGTGTTCGGAATGGAGGACATCCTGTTTGACATGGGCCTGGAGACCTACCTGGCCGTCCAGAAGGTCCAGTTAAAAGGGGCCGAACACATGCTGGCTGCCCGCAAGCTGGCTTCGGTGGAGCCGGGCCACAGGGCCGATGCCCGCTACATCCAGGAAGGCCCGGTCATCTACGAACGCAAGCCTCTGGTGACCTCCCTCATCTTCGTGAAGGCCACCCTCCCGCAAATCAAGGAAGTGGAGCAGCGCCTGAAGGATGACGCTCCCGGCGACAAGCCCCTGGGATTTATCTACAAGAAGGCCGATTTCAAGGACTACGCCACCATCCCGGAGATCCAGATGACCTCTTTCCGACTGGTCACCGAATCGGGTCAGACCGGCTTGAATTTCTTCTCGGCCGATGAGATGATCCAGTTCAGCACGGGAGACCGCGTGCGTGTGACCGGAGGCCCGCTCAAAGGGGCTGAGGGCTACATCAAGCGCATCCGCAAGGACCAGCGTCTGCTGGTATGCGTGGAGGGTGTCATCGCGGTTGCCACCTCGTATATTCCCAATGAACTGTTGGAAAAAATAACGGAAGAATAATGCCGGCCGAAGGAAACATAGTCATCCGGCATGCCCGGGTCAACAACCTCAAGGACATTACGGTGGAGATTCCCCGTAACCGCCTGGTGGTGGTGACGGGCGTTTCCGGCAGCGGCAAGAGTTCCCTGGCTTTCGATACTTTGTTTGCCGAGGGGCAGCGCCGCTTTGCCGAGAGCCTTTCCTCCTATGCCCGCCAGTTCCTGGGCCGAATGGCAAAACCCGACGTGGAGGCCATCGACGGCATTCCGCCGGCCATTGCCATCGAGCAGAAGGTCAATATCAAGAACCCCCGCTCCACGGTGGCGACTACCACAGAGATTTACGACTACCTGCGCCTGCTGTTTGCCCGCATCGGCCGCACTTATTCCCCCGTAAGCGGAGAAGAGGTGAAGGCCCACACGGTCAAGGATGTCCTGGAGTATATTAACGACGGTAAGGCGCACGCCCTGTATATCCTGGCCGATATCAAGTGGGATGCCCGGGAAGACAAGGTGGAACTGATGCTGGCCCTCAAGGAGGAGGGCTTCGGCCGCCTGTTCCAGCCGGACGACGGCAGTATTCTCCAGATAGAAGACGTGATGAAGCTGGACGGGAAGTACCCCGCCGGCCTCCTGCTTCTTGTGGACCGCGTGAAGACGTCCGGAACCCTGGACGACGACCTGCGCACCCGTCTGAACTCTTCCATCCAGTCGGCTTTCGACAAGGGAGAGGGCGACATGGCGCTGTGGGAAAAGCCGTCGGAGCCGAGGGTGGCTACGGATTCGGGAACCTCCACCCCCTCCAACGGCATAGTTCGCTTCTGCTCCAGGTTTGAGAGGGACGGGATTGTTTTCCGGCAGCCGGATGAGTATCTGTTCAGTTTCAACAGCCCGCTGGGGGCCTGCCCGGTTTGCGGGGGTCTGGGAAAGATTGTGGGGATCAGCGAGGACCTGGTGGTGCCGGACAAGACCAAGAGCATTTACGACGGGGCCATTGCCTGCTGGAGGGGAGAGAAGATGAGTTGGTTCAAGGACCAGCTCATCAAGAATGCCGAGCGGCTGGGAATTCCCATCTTCGAGCCTTATGCCAAACTTACCGAAGAGCAGAAACACATTATCTGGACCTATCGGGGAGACTATGAAGACCCCGATGCCTACTGCGGCCTGGACCAGTTCTTCGAGTGGGTAGAGAGTAACCGATATAAGATTCAGTACAAATACATGCTGAGCCGCTACAGCGGCCGCACCACCTGCCATGCCTGCGGAGGCAGCCGCCTGCGCAAGGAGGCCCTGTACGTGAAGGTGGCCGGAAAGACCATCCACGACCTGCTGAGCATGACGGTGGAGGAGCTCCTGAAATGGTTCCAGGAGACGCCCTTCGCAGACAGGGATCTGGAGGTGGCCGGGAAGGCGATGGAGGAAATCCAGTACCGCCTGCAATGCATCCAGGACGTGGGACTGGGATATCTGACATTGAGCCGGACCATGAATACGCTGTCCGGCGGTGAGAGCCAGCGGGTGAATCTGGTGACGGCGCTGGGCAGTTCGCTGGTGGGCTCCATGTACATCCTGGATGAACCTTCCATCGGTCTGCATCCCCGCGATACGGAGCGGCTCATTGCCGTCCTCAAGCGCTTGCGGGATATCGGTAACACGGTGGTGGTGGTAGAGCATGATCCGGAGATTATCCGTGCGGCAGATTGCCTCATAGACCTGGGCCCCAAGGCGGGAATCAATGGGGGAGAGATAGTCTATATGGGTGCCCCCGAGATGCCCGGTCAGGCCGGGCATGACGCGAAGGCTTCCGTCATGGCCGACTCCGATCGGCCATCTCTGACCCTGCAATACCTGGCCGGTATCCGGAAGCCCTATGTTCGGGAGAAGAATCCCTGGCGGTACAGCATTACCGTGCAGGGGGCCATGCAGAACAACCTCAAGGACATTGACGTCCAGTTCCCGCTGAATGTGTTCACCGTGGTTTCCGGCGTGTCCGGCAGCGGCAAGAGCTCGCTGGTGGGGGACATCCTGTATCCGGCGCTGCACCGGCGCATCAACGAGACGGGCGACCTCCCCGGCACCTTCAAGGGCCTCTCGGGAGACCTGAGCCGCATTACCCGCGTGGAATACGTGGACCAGAATCCCATCGGCAAAAGCTCCCGTTCCAACGCGGTCACTTACCTCAAAGTATACGACGACATCCGCAAACTCCTCTCGGACCAGCAATACGCCCGCATCAACGGGTATACGCCGTCCTTCTTCTCCTTCAACCAGGAGGGAGGCCGATGCCCGGAGTGCCAGGGCGACGGCTTCGTGAAGATAGGCATGCAGTTCATGGCCGATGTGACCATGGTGTGCGAAAGCTGCGGCGGAAAGCGCTTCAAACCCGATATCCTGGAAGTCCGCTACCAGGGACTCAATGTAGACGACATCCTGAACCTGAGCGTAGAGCAGGCCATTGCCTTCTTCGGTGCTCAGAAGGAAGATGCGGCGCGCAACATTGCCACCAAGCTGCAGCCGCTGGTGGACGTGGGCCTGGGCTATATCAAGCTGGGCCAGCCGTCCAGCACGCTTTCCGGCGGCGAGAGCCAGCGTATCAAGCTGGCTTACTTCCTGTCCCTGGCGGCCGGCGGGCGCGAGCGCATCCTCTTTATCTTTGACGAGCCCACCACGGGCCTCCATTTCTACGATGTGGAGAAGCTCCTGAAAGCGTTTGACGTGCTCATCGGCAAAGGCCATACCGTCATTGTGGTGGAGCATAACGTAGATGTAATCCGCAGCGCGGACTGGGTAATAGACCTGGGCCCCGATGCCGGTGACCGGGGCGGGGAAGTGGTGTTTGCCGGAACGCCCGAAGATCTGAAGAAGCAGGGGAAGACCTTTACTGCCCAATACCTATGAAAAAGATAGCCGTCCTCACCATGGTCCGCAACGACGACTTCTACCTGCGCAAGTGGGTGGAGTACTACGGCCGTGAACTGGGCGGGAAGGAGTATCTGTATATCTATTTCGATGGCCTGGATCAGGAGATTCCTGCCTTCTGTGAAGGAACCCATTCAGAGAAACTGCCCAAGATAGGCACCGACGTGGTGTCCAACGACAAGGGCCGCGTGGCGGTGATGAGCGCCAAGGCCGCCGACCTTTTTGCCCAGGGGTATGACCTCGTCATCGGCACGGACTGTGACGAATTCCTGGTGGCCGATCCGGCACTGGGAAAGGGCCTGGCTGCTTTCCTGGACGGCATTCCGGTTAAGGGCTGCGCTTCGGGCTTGGGCCTGGACTTCGGTCAGAAGCTGGGGGAGGAAGGCCCCATTGATGAAACCCTTCCTTTCCTGCAGCAGCGGCATTATGCCCAGCTGGGCACCCGTTACACCAAGGCTTCCATCCTGTCGAAACCCCTGCAATGGGGAAGCGGCTTCCACCGGGTGAAAGGGCGCAATTTTCACATTGTCAAGGATTTATACCTGCTGCATTTTGGCTACTTTGACATGGGCCGCATTGAGGCGCGTTTCCAGGACAAGTCCCGTCTGGAACAGGGCTGGGAGAGGCACATGCGAAAGCGCTCCCGCACCATCCGGCTGGTGACGGGGCTCAGGGCCCGGGACTTTGCCCGATGGACGCGCATAGCCCGCCTATGCCAGCACATCCTGCGCCCGCCCTATGCCTGGAACAAGCCGGGCATGCTGGGTCTTCGCATCATTGTGCGGATTCCGGACCGTTTTCGGGATATCGTTTGAGTTTGGCCGCCAGCTTGTCCTCGAAAGGCCGGAGGAAATTCTTTTCCCATTTCTCTCTAATGTCGGGCTCTGCCGTAGCGTAGAGCTCCTTGGCTGCCGCAATGGCGGTCTTCAGGCTCCGGATCCGGTAGGCCTCTTTAGAAGAGAAGATGTATCCTCCCGGGGAAGGATAATAGTAGTAGAGAGGAAGGATGGTAAGGGTGGCTCTCTTAACATGGAGCAGAACCTCGCTCCACCAGGGGAAGTCCTCGTACATGATTCCCGGTATAAAGGTGATGCCCTCCAGGATGCTTCTGCGGTAGAGGCCGCGCCAGGGCTGGCAGTGTTTGGTGGCCAGTTTCTCCTGGGGATGGGAATACTCGGTGGCCCAGTCGAAGATGCTGTCCGTGACCTGGGTGGGGAAATCCCGGAAATCCGGGAATTGAATGCGGCGGGGCTCCTTTAAGTGAAGGAGATGCCGGATGATGAGCCGGGTGCGATAGGAGCGGTTATAGGTAAAGGTAACCAGGTCGGAGTTATCCTTCCGGGCCAGATTCAGACAAATCTCCAGGGTCTTGGGGTGGATGAAATCGTCCCCGTCTACGAATAGGACATATTCTCCACGGGCTTGCTCCAGGGCATGGTTGCGGGCCATGCTGACGCCCTGGTTGGGCTGGTGAATGGCCACGATGCGGTTGTCCTTGGCGGCATAGGCGTCCAGGAGGGCGGCCGTGGCATCCGTACTGCCGTCATCCACTACCAGGGCCTCCCAGTCCGGGCAGGTCTGGGCCAGGAGGCTGTCCAGGCATCGGGGAAGAACTTTTTCCACATTGTGTGCCGGAATGATGATGGACACGGTGATCATATTGCAAAGATAGGTCGTTTTTTTTCATTCTCGGAAATAATCTGTACTTTTGTATACTATATGATTAACGTGATCAAGACTGCTATCCCAGACCTCCTCATCATCGAACCCAAGGTGTTCGGAGACGAGAGGGGTTATTTCATGGAGAGCTGGAACCAGCGGGATTTCGATGCCGCCGTGCGTCCCCTCCGTTTTGTCCAGGACAATGAGAGCAAGAGCCGCTACGGCGTGCTCCGGGGCCTGCATTACCAGACCGGAGCCTGTTCCCAGGGCAAGCTGGTGCGGGTGGTAAGTGGCCGCGTACTGGATGTAGCGGTGGATATCCGCCGCGGTTCGCCCTGGTTCGGCCAATACGTGGCCTGTGAACTGACGGGTGAGAATCACAGGCAGTTCTTCATTCCCCGCGGTTTTGCGCACGGATTCGTCGTTCTCAGCGAGGAGGCGGTTTTCCAATACAAATGCGATTATCCCTATACCCCGGAGGCCGAGGGCGCCATCGCTTGGAACGACCCCGCCCTGGGCATTGATTGGGGCATTCCGGAGGCGGATATCCTGCTCTCGGAAAAGGATAAGCACCATCCGCTGCTGGCCCAGGCGACGGATCTGTTTGACTACTCCATAGATTATTACGCAGAATGAAGATCCTGGTAACCGGCGGCTGCGGCCAACTGGGCATGAGCCTGAGAAAGATGGCCGATGTTAAGGCATCCTGGCTCTTCACGGACGTGATGGATGCCCCGGATACGCTGCATCTGGATATCACCAGCCTTGAAGCTATTAAGGCGATGGTGGCAGAGCATCAGATTGACACCATCATCAACTGCGCCGCTTATACCAATGTGGACGCGGCCGAGGACAACGAAGCCCTGGCGGAGCTTCTGAACGCCAAGGCAGTGGAGAATCTGGCCGTGGCCATGAAGGAAGTGAACGGCCTGCTGGTGCATATTTCTACGGACTATGTCTTTGGCGGGGAGTCTTACAATACCCCTTGCCGGGAAGATATGACCGGCACCCCTACCGGTGCCTACGGCCGTACCAAACTGCATGGGGAGCAGGCCATCCTGCGCTCCGGCGTGCGGCATCTGATCATCCGTACCAGCTGGCTCTACAGCGAGTACGGCAAGAACTTCGTCAAGACCATTCTTCGTCTGACGGCCGAAAAGCCCTCCCTCAAGGTGGTCTTCGACCAGGTGGGCACCCCCACGTATGCAGGAGACCTCGCCGAGGCCCTCGTCAGGATCCTGGAGATGACCGGTCAGGCCGGCGATGTTATGCCCCGGATCTATCACTTCTCCAACGAAGGCGTATGCTCCTGGTATGACTTTGCCAAGGCCATTGCGGAGTATGCGGGGCAATCGGCCTGTGACATCCGGCCCTGCCATAGCGACGAGTTCCCTTCGAAGGTGCATCGGCCTTCCTATTCCGTCCTGGACAAGACCAAGATCAAGGAGACCTTCGGCCTGGTCATTCCCTATTGGACGGACTCCCTGAAAAAGTGCATCAGGAACCTGTCAGAGCCTCTTTGTTAACCCTCCAGCTGTCTTCTCCCAGGCCGTCCCCCCTGGGACAGACCGTAATCCGGTACCAGGTGTTCCGGAACACATCGAAGTTGTTCAGCGACTCCCCCAGGTAGAAGCGGTAGATGATCTTGTCGCCAGCGCGGGTGTGCCAGGTGGGGGAATGGTATTCGGCCTTTAATTCTATATAGGAGCAGATTTCCTGGTAGATGCCTTCAGCGAACACCTTGCCGCTGTCCGTGATGACATTGTCCAGGAGGTCTCCCTGGCAGTTTTCCAGCAGGTACACGTTCACGCTGCGGCTGAGGCCGGCGTTAGAGCCTTCGTTGAGGGCGCTTACCTGTGTCCCGGTTTTTCCATAGCCCAGATTGAAGGTTTCCTGCCGGCCATGCACCTTGCTGGGGCCTATCAACTGAACCGAGGAGGGACAGGCCCCCACCCGTACGTCGGTGACCTTGAACTGGACATCGGCCTGCAACTGACTGCGGTCGATGCTGAGCTCGATGCGGGCCATCAGGCGCTCCAGAGGAACTTCCAGAACGCCGTCGTCCCCCAGGGTGACCTCCTCCAGGAAGGCGGCCATGGGAAGGCCCTGGGAGAATTCGTCCGGGTAGGCCATGTGGTACCGGTATGCCCGTGCCTCTTCCAGGGTGCGGAAAGGAAGTTCGTAGCCCAGGTTGGCTGCAGCCAGGATGGTGTAGGGAACATCCCGCAGCAGCTTGGTGTTGTACTGGACCTTCCCGTCCACCAGTTTGAGGGAACGGTAGGGGACGAAGACCCTCTCTTCCAGGATGCCGAAGGCATTGAAGATATAGAGGTTGTAGTCCGAGATACGGGTATCGTCCGGGTCGCCTGCACGGGTGGCGAAGGCCCCTTGCGAGTTTAGGATGACAGCGAGAGATACCAAGGGCTCCTGCTCCCGTGAGCAGGCGGCCAGAACGACGAGGAAGGAAAGGAGAATCTTTTTCATATTCAGAAACTGACGGTGGTGGGTTCCCGGTTCTGCCAGGGAACGGTGAGGGTTTCTACCAGGGCGGCGTCGCTGGAAACGGGGATGTCCGGATCGGGGGAGCCCATGCGGCGCAGGGTAATGTCAAAACTGTACACCTGGGCGGCCTCCAGGTGGGGAATCTCAATGGGATAATAGCACAGGTGCCCGTCCAGCGTGCCTTCCAGGACCAGCCGCGTGCGGGGAATGCCTTCCTGCCGCCCGGGGTTGGCGTAACAGAAAAAGCTCAGTTCCGGATACTGGCGTTGAGGGCCGATATCGCCCAGCCCCTCCTTGAGCATTATCTCCGGATGGGGAAGGGCCAGGGTGGCCAGGCTGTCCAGCGCTCCGGCGTTGATCCAGGAAACCGGATGTCCGCCTCCCGGCCCCAGCGGTTTGTATTCGGTACCGGCGTAGGTGAGGTAAAGCTTACTATTGGAAAAGAACTTGCCGGCGTAGGGCCTGCCGCTGAAGTCGCAGGAGACGGAGTTGATCCGGATTTGGGACAGCATGGGTTGCAGGTTCAGAAGGGTTATCCGGGAGGAACTGCTGTCCAGCAGGGTTTCGGCAACCAGTTGGGGAGCGTCCAGATCCTCTTCTTCCAAGCGGTAGGTCTTTTTGCAGATACTGCCGTAATTCCGAATGTCCAGCCAGGGATCCGTGAGCCCCGCCGTTCCGGAAAGGGCTACCAGCCGTTTGGCTCCCGGACCAGAAACTCCGTACTGGCGGGAGCGTCCCGGGACATCCAGGATCTGCTGATAGGTGTCCAGTTTCTGGGCGCCCAGGGTGTCAAAAAAGAATAAATCGATGGCTTTCGGGGTTGTATTTTTTGTCCATTGTATATAAATTTGTGCCTCGGTGTGAACTTCCGTACTGTTGGATACGCGTTCGCACGAAGAAAATAAGGCCGGAACCTGCAGGAAGGCAGTAATGATTGCTACAGAGGTGTAGCCAGCGGATGAGTGCAGAATGTACGGGTGTAATTGGGTAGATGTCCGGCCTATGAGTTTTCTTCGTGACATGGTTTGCAGTTTTTGGTCCTGGGCAAAGCTACGCATACGGGATGCACAATTGCAAGCATCGTAAAAAAAGTATTGCTGTTTCCACCGAATCGGTTGATGTTTTTTTTGTTTTAACCGAAAAGTCGGTTGAAAAATATTTTTTTCTTATGAATCTTGCGAGATTTTTTCACCCCATGCGGGAGCTCGTCCCCATCTTTGAAAAGCAGGCGAGCCTGCTGAAAGAGAGCGCCCAGCTCCTTTGTGAGATGCAGCAGACCCTGGATCCTTCCCGTTGGAGACAGGCGTTCTACGACATCCGCAACAACGAGCATCAGGGAGATGCCATGCTTACGGAATTCCGGGAGGCGCTGCGTAAACTTCCGCTTGGAACGGGCCTGCGTCGGGAACTGAGTACCATTGCCATGGCCCTGGATGACGCCCTGGACGTAATCAAGGACGCTTCCAACGCCATGAATATCTACAATCCCGCCAAGATCGACCCTCAGCTTCAGGAGCTCACCCGCATTATCGTGGAAGAGGCCCGCGCCCTGGAGCAGGTTTTCCCCCTTCTGTCGGACATCCGCAAGAATGCATCGGCCATCCTTCTCCAGACAGACCGCGTGACGGAACTGGAGCATGACGCCGACGAAGCCTACGAGGCCTATGTGGGCTACATCTTCTCGGAAGAGCCCGACCTGCGGGAGATGACCAAGTACAAGAATCTCGCAGAGCTTTATGAGAAAGCCACGGACACGGAGAAACGTGTCTCGGACTGTATCCGGATAACGCTCATGCGTTACGACAACTAACAAAAAAACCGACTCGAAAGAGCCGGTTTTTTTTGAGGATTCAGATGCCCGGTCCAGCCGGGCATGACGGATATTAACCGCCGAAGTTGTCGAAGAGGATGCTCTCGGGAGCCACGCCCAGGGAATCCAGGAGGTCGCAGACACACTTGGTCATCATGGGCGGACCGCACATGAAGTACTTGATGTCTTCGGGAGCCTCGTGGTCCTTCAGATAGGTTTCGTTCATCACGTTGTGTACAAAACCAGCCGTGTACTTCACGCCGGCAGCATCGGCTGCGGGATCGGGACGGTCCAGGGCCAGGTGGAAGTGGAAGTTCGGGAAATCCTTCTCGATTTCGGCGAAATCCTCCAGATAGAAGGCTTCCACCAGGGCGCGGGCGCCGTAGAAGAAGTGCACTTCCTTCTTGGTCTTGAGGGTCTTGAACAGGTGCATGATGTGGCTGCGGAGAGGGGCCATACCGGCGCCGCCGCCTACGAATACGTATTCCTGGCTGTCGGGATCGTCCTTCGGGAGGAGGAATTCTCCGTAGGGGCCGGAAATCATCACCTTGTCACCCGGCTTGCGGGAGAACACGTAGGTGGAAGCGATTCCCGGAGGAACACCGGGGACGAACTTGAACACGCCCTTGGGCTGGGTGCGGTCGAACGGAGGGGTTGCGATACGCACGTTCAGCTTGATGAGGTCCTTCTCGGCCGGATACGAGGCCATGGAGTAGGCACGGATGGTGGGAACGGTATTCTTGAACTTCAGGGAAGTGATGCCGTACTTTTCCCAGTCACCCTTGTAAATATCGGCCACGCCCATATCGGAGAAATCGGCCTCATATTCAGGAATGTCGATCTGGATGTATTCACCGGACTTGAAGTCGATGTGCTCGCCCTCGGGCAGGCGCACGGTGAATTCCTTGATGAAGGTGGCCACGTTCTCGTTGGAGATAACCTCGCATTCGAGTTTCTTCACGCTGAGGGCGCTCTCCGGAACGGCGATCTGGATGTTGTCCTTCACCTTCACCTGGCAGCCCAGACGCCAGCCTTCCTTGATCTGCTTGCGGGAGAAGAAACCCGTTTCGGTGGGAAGGATGGTGCCGCCGCCTTCGATGACCTGAAGCTTGCACTGGCCGCAGTTGGCCTTGCCGCCGCAGGCGGAGGGAAGGAAGATGCCGTGATCGGCCAATGTGTGCATGACGTCTCCGCCAGGGGTAACCTCCAGCTCCTTGGTGCCGTTGTTGATGTTGATCTTAACGGTACCGGAAGGGGTGACGGCTGCCTTGATCACCAGCAGGAGGGCGACCAGAACCAAAGTCACTACTGTAATGACGATGATGGAGAAAATGATTGTATTTCCCATAGTCTTGGTCCTCCTTTACAGTGAAATGCCCATGAAGGTCATGAAGGCGATGCCCATCAGACCCACGGTGATGAAGGTGATGCCCAGGCCCTTGAGGGCGGCAGGGACGTTGGAGTAACTCATCTTCTCACGGATGGCTGCCAGGGAAACGATGGCCAGGAACCAGCCCAGACCGCTGCCCAGGGAGTAAACCGTGGCTTCCCCGATGTTGAGGAAATCCTTCTGCTGCATGAACAGGGAACCACCCAGAATGGCGCAGTTCACGGCGATGAGCGGGAGGAAGATACCCAGTGAAGAATAGAGTTCGGGAGAGAACTTCTCTACCACCATTTCTACGATCTGCACGATGGCGGCGATGACGGCGATGAAGACGATGAAGCTGAGGAAGCTCAGGTCCACCCCTTCCATGAGGGCGTCGGGGGCCAGCACATAAGTATTGAGAAGGTAGTTGATGGGGAGAGTGACCAGCAACACGAAGATAACCGCGACACCCAGGCCTGCAGCTGTCTTCACATTCTTCGATACAGCCAGGAATGAGCACATTCCCAGGAAGTATGCGAAGATCATGTTGTCCACAAAGATGGACTTGACGAATAAGCTAAGATATTCCATAAGGCGTCACAATTATTTTTCCTGCAAGTCTTTCTGGATGCTGCGCTGCACCCACACGATGCATCCCAGGAGGATGAGGGCGAAGGGCGGCAGGATGACCAGGTTGTTGGGAACATAGCCGAAACGGTTCAGGATGTCGATGCCGAACAGGGTTCCGCTGCCCAGGAGCTCGCGGAAGAAGGCGACGACGATGAGGATGAGACCGTAACCGGCGCCGTTGGCTACACCGTCCAGGAAGCTGGGCCAGGGTTTGTTGCCCAGGGCGAAAGCCTCGATGCGGCCCATCACGATACAGTTGGTAATGATGAGGCCGATGTAAACGGACAGCTGCTTGTCGATGGCATAGGTGGCTTCGAAGCTCTTGAGCACCTGGTCCACCAGGATAACCATCATGGCTACCACCACCAGCTGCACGATGATACGCACGCGGCCGGGAATGGTGTTACGCAGAAGGGAAAGGATGAGGCTGGAAATACCGCAGACCACAATCACGGAGAGGGCCATGACCAGCGCACCTTTCAGGGTGACGGTTACCGCCAGGGAAGAGCAGATGCCCAGCACCAGAACGGTAATCGGGTTCCCCTTGAAGATGGGGTTCAGAATGGTTTCTTTGAGTTTTGCATCCATGGCTTATTCCTCCTTTGCTTTGTGGTTTTCACAGTCGCCTTCGCAGGCTTCCTCGTGCTCGCCTTCGCAGCAATCGTGGTTTTCCTCGCAAGCCTTGGTGTTGGCCTGGAAGTACTTGGAGTAGGCTTCCAGCCAGGTGTCGATGGCGGCATCCAGGCCCTGGGAAGTCATGGTGGCACCGGTGATGGCGTCTACCTTGTTATCCACGACGGACTTGCCTTCGGCATCCTTGGGGGCGCCGCCCTTCACGATGTCAACGACGTTGGACTCGCCGAAGTTGGCCACTTCACCCACGAATTCTTTCTGGAAGGAAGGGTCGTCCTTGATCTTGGCACCCAGGCCGGCGGTCTCGGACTCGTGGTCGAAGTAGGCACCGGCGATGGTGGCGCTGTTGTGTTCGAAGGAGATATAACCCCAGATGGGGCCCCACAGACCGGCACCGTAGATGGGAACCACCGTACGGCCGTTCTTGAACACGAACACGGGAAGCTCGGGCTCACCGGTCTTGTTGGCGCCGCCCTTGATGTTGTAATTCTGGCGCTTGAGCTGCTTGGGGCTGTAGACCTCGATATCCTCGCGGCTGGTGTTGAGCTCGCGGAGCACTTTGCCATCCAGGTCAATCACAAAGGCCTTGTCAATTTCCTCGGCATACTTGTCCAGTTTGGCGGCGTTGCCCAGCTTGTCCAGTTCGGCCTTGGTCCCGTACTGGGCGGAGGTGAGCATCTGGGAGATGGTTTCCGCCTTTTCGTTGGCATCCTGTTTAGCCTTGAGGCTCTGGGATACAAAGGCCAGAAGCGCTGCCACTATCACCACGATTACAGTGGTGTAGATGACGGTATATACGTTGTTGTTTGTATTCATAGCGCTTATCCTTTAGGCGGTTAATGCTTTCTTGGCACGGCGGCCGGTGTGGGAAGATACCACGCAGTGGTCGATGAGCGGAGCCATGGTGTTCATGAGCAGGATGGCGAGCATCATGCCTTCCATGTAACCCGGGTTCCACAGGCGTACCACAACGGCGAGGGCTCCTACCAGGAAGCCGTAAATCCATTTGCCGGTCTCGGTCTGAGCGGCGGTGACAGGGTCCGTAGCCATGAAGACGGAACCGAAGAGGAAGCCGCCCATGACAATCTGATAGTAGCAGGGAACCACCGTGGCACCGGCCAGCTGACCCAGCCAGCCCACCAGCAGACCACCGGCGATGGAACTCACCATGATCTTCCAGGAAGCGACACCCGTCCAGACGAGGATGAAGGCGCCGATGAGGATGGCGATCACGCTGGTTTCACCGGTAGAGCCGGGAATGAAGCCGTAGAACATGTCCATGAAGCTGTACTGACCCACGGCACCGGTGGCGGCGTCGAAGGCGCCGTCATGGGCGATGGCCAGCGGAGTGGCGGCCGACACGGCATCCACACCCTTGAGGGCGGGGACCCAGGTCTTGGACACCCACACGGCAGAGCCGGACATGGAGGAAGGATAAGAGAAGAAGAGGAAGGCGCGGGCCACCAGGGCGGGATTCCAGATGTTCATACCGGTGCCGCCGAAGACCTCCTTCACGAAGATGACGGAGAAGGCGACGGCCAGGGCGACCATCCACAGGGGGACGTCCACGGGAACAATCAGGGGAATGAGGAAACCGGTGACGAGATAGCCCTCGTTCACTTCTTCGCCGCGGATTTGGGCCGATGCGAATTCGATGGCCAGACCCACGGCGTAGGATACCACGAACAGGGGAAGCATCCGGAGCAGTCCGTACCAGAACATGTGCCAGAAGCCCCAGTCGAGGCCGTAAACAGTGGAGGTCTGAAGACCCACGTTGTACATGCCGAACAGAGCGGCCGGTACCAGGGCGATGACCACCATGATCATGACACGCTTGAGGTCGATACCGTCACGCACGTGGGCGCCCTTGGAGGTTACCGTACCGGGAACCCGCAGGAAGGTATCGAAAGCGTCGATGGAAGAGTGCAGCCAGTATAGCTTGCCGCCTTTTTCAAAAAGGCCGGGTTTCATTTCTTCTGCCATAGCTTATGCCATTTCTTTGATCATCAGGTCAATGCCCTTCTGGATAATGGCCTGGATATCGTTCTTGGAAGGGTCTACATAGTCGCAGAGGGCCAGATCCTCCGGCAGCACTTCGTAAATGCCGAACTTCTCCATCTTCTCAATGTCTCCTGCCAGGCAGGCCTTGATGAGGTAGATGGGGAAGATGTCCATGGGAGTAACGTCTTCGAAGCACTTGGTCTCTACGAAGGCACGGGGGCCGCCGTGGAGGTTGGTGTCCATGTCGTACTCCTTCTTGGGGGTAAGCCAGGAGAAGTAGCACCAGGAAGAGCTGTGCACCTTGGGACGGAAGGGCTTTGCCCAGCCGAACCACTCGCGCTCGCGGCCTTCGGTGAGGATGGTGATCTGGTCGTTGAAGAAGCCCAGATAGCCATCGGCTCCCAGGGTTTCGCCGGTGAGGACGTCTCCGCCGATGACGCGGACGTCGCCTTCAACCTCGGTGATGGACTTGACGGGAGTACCGGGAAGGGCTACGACGTAACCGGTAGCCTTGGCGGCGGGACCGGTGACAGCCACCTTGCGGGTAAGATCCAGTTTGCCGGTTTTGACCACGTGGCCGATGGCAGCCAGGTGCAGCGGAGAAATGGTCCACACCAGTTCGCCCTTCTGGATGGGGGCGATGTGGCTGATCTGCACACCTACGTTGCCGGCCGGATGGGGACCGCTGACCTCGTGTACCATGGCGTTTTCCACGCGGTGGAAAAGGGTAGAGGAGGCGCGCTCCTTGCAGATGGAAACGTGCACGGGGGCTATCTTGGCCAGGGCGTCGATACCGGCCTGGATGTCGGTGAGGGCTTCACGCAGGGTGAAGTCTGCATCCGCTGCCAGGGGAGCCGTGCTGAAGGAGGAAACGAAAATTGCCTTGGGCGTGGTGTCCGGAGCGGCCATGATGCCGTAGGGACGCTGGATGAGGGAACCCCAGAGACCGGTCTTCAGAAGAAGGTCCTTGGTTTCCTGGGCCGATGCGGGAGCCTTGGCACCGAAGTCCACAAACTCCTGGTTGGCGTCGGCCTTTACCAGAACTGCCAGCAATTTTCTCTTGTCGCCCCTGACGATTCCGCACACGGTGCCGCTGACCGGGGAGGTGAACAGAATCTCGGGACGCTGTTTGTCGGCCATCACGGGGGAGCCTGCCTTCACTGCATCACCCTCCTTCACCAGCAGTCTGGGAACCAGACCCTTGAAGTCGGTGGGCTTTACAGCTACTATGTCAGGAACCACGGTTTTGATGACCTCGGGGGCTGCAACACCCTTCACAGGAATGTTGAGACCCTTTTTCAAAGCGAGATTGTTTGACATTATTTAAGAGGTTTTGTGTATTTCCAAAAATACTCCGCGAAGTTACGAAAAAATTGCTAATTTCGCACCAATAAATTGGTGCTGAAATGGAGATTTTGAAGGATTTGAATCCCGAGCAGCGAAAGGCTGTCGAGTGTGTGGAAGGGCCGATGTTGATCGTGGCTGGAGCAGGGTCTGGAAAGACCCGCGTGCTCACATCCCGGATAGCCTATCTGATTGAGCAGGGAGTACCCCCCGAGCGCATTCTTGCCCTTACTTTCACCAAGAAGGCGGCCGGCGAGATGAAGGAGCGCATTGCCCTCATGGTAGGGGAGCGCCAGGCCCGCCGGCTGTGGATGGGAACTTTCCATTCCGTGTTCATCCGCTTCCTCCGGGAGTACTCGGACGCCATCGGCTTTCCTTCCACTTTCACCATCTACGACACCACGGATTCCGTGAGCTGCATCAAGACCTGCATCAAGCAGCTCAATCTGGACGACAAGGTATACAAACCCAAGGAGGTGCTCTCCCGTATCTCCAAGGCCAAGAACGACCTCGTAACTCCTACGCCCTATATGCAGGGAGCCGGCGGTTACCGGGACGAGGACAACAAGCACAAGAAGCCGGAGATCCATCGCATCTATACCCTCTATTGCCAGACCTGCCGGCAGGCGGGCGTGATGGACTTCGACGACATCCTCCTTTACATGAACGTGCTGTTCAAGCGAAGCCCCGAGGCCCTGGAGGCCATTGCGGGCCGCTTCAGCCACATTCTGGTGGATGAGTATCAGGACACCAACATGGCCCAGTACCTCATCCTGCGCAAACTGGCTGCAGGGCACCAGAACCTGTGCGTGGTGGGAGACGATTCCCAGTCCATCTACGGCTTTCGCGGGGCCCAGATCCAGAACATCCTCAATTTCCAGAAAGACTTTCCCACTGCCCGCCTCTTCCGTCTGGAGCGCAATTACCGCAGCACCCGCACCATCGTGAACGCCGCCAATTCCCTCATCGCCCACAACGAGGGCCGCATCCCGAAGAACTGCGTCTCCATGGGCGAGGAAGGGGAGAAGATCCATATCGTCCGCTCCTTCACGGAGCAGGAGGAGGCCATGCAGATTGCATCGGCCATCTTCAACCGCGTACGCATGGCGGGGGCCGAATACGAAGATTTCGCCGTCCTGTACCGCACCAACTCGCAGTCCCGTGCGGTGGAAGAGCAGCTGCGGCGCCGCAACATTCCCTACATGATTTACTCCGGCAATTCCTTCTTCGAAAGGGCCGAGGTAAAGGATATGATGGCGTATTTCAAGTTGGCGGTCAACCTTAACGACGACGAGTCCTTCAAGCGGGTGGTGAACAAGCCAGCCCGCGGCATTGGAGATACCTCGCTGAACGCCCTGACCCTGGCCGCCCGCGAGGCGCAGGTCTCCCTGTTCAAGGCCGCCGCCCTGCCGGATTTGGAGAAGTTCGGCCTCAAGGCTGCCGCCATCGGCAAAATCCGCGCATTCTGCACCCTCATGGAAAAAGCCTCTCAGGAGGCTCTGGAAGGGGATGCCTACGATACGGCCAGGTCGCTGGCCTCGGAAAGCGGCCTCTATCTTTTCTACAAGGCCGATAATTCCGTGGAGGGGCAGTCCCGCTTCGCCAACGTGGAGGAGCTGCTGAACAGCGTGAAGGCGTATGTGGAAGAGGTTCAGGGAGATTTCCGCAACGCCCAGGTGGAAGAGGGCTTTGTGGCCGATGCCTCCGAAGTGCCGGTTTCCGAGCTGCCCCGGGTAACCCTGGCGGATTATCTGGAAAACGTATCGCTGCTCTCCAATGTGGATGTGGCCGATGACGAGACCAACAACAAGGTGGCCCTCATGACGGTTCACACGGCCAAGGGCCTGGAGTTTCCGTACGTGTTTGTGGCGGGCATGGAGGAGAATCTCTTCCCGTCCGGCGGCTGGATGCTCACCCCGCAGGACCTGGAAGAGGAACGGCGGCTGTTCTACGTGGCCCTTACGCGCGCCAAGGAGTCGGTGTCACTCAGTTTCGCGCAAACGCGCATGCGAAACGGCAAGCACGAATCCAATTCCCCCAGCCGTTTCCTGCGGGAACTGGCGCCGCAGTATCTGGACAAGCCGCTGCTCAAGGAAGACTTCGAGTCCCGCGCGTCCATAGACGACGAGGACTTTGGCGGAGGCGGTTTCCGCTGGTCCGGTCAGAGATTCCCGGTCAAGCCGGGAATGACGGGAAGCGTCAAGCCGGGAATGACGGGTGGCGCCATGCCCTCCCGTCCGGTCAAGCCAACCTCCGAGCCGGCAGTTCGTCGCATCTCTACCGGCAACGACCGGTTATCGGCTCCCAAGCCTCCGATCATCGATGCCAACTTCGTCCCTGATCCCATGTCCAGCTTCCGGGTGGGAGACCAGATAGAGCACAATCGATTTGGGGCAGGAAAAGTCCTTGAAATCAGCGGGCAGGTTCCGGATTTAAAGGCTAGAATTGATTTTGAAAAGTACGGTGAAAAACTTTTGTTGCTAAAATTTGCAAAAATTAGGCACAAATAATTTTTTTTATTGTTTTCATTTGCTATTTTTGTGGCGAAGTTTTTCATAGTTTAAGTTTAGGTTAAGTAACTGGCCGCCCGCAGTGATTGCAGGCGGCCAGTGAATTCTTAAGCGATAGCATAGGAATAAAAAATCCTATCCGCAGTAAAAATACTGCGTTACAAGGCGCCTCATTAGTTTAGTGTCGCCCCTGGCTTCGGTGTGCAGATTGGCGTCGTTGTGGGCCCTCAGCGCCTTCAAAATACCGTCAATCATGCGGGGACGGAACACATCGGCCTCCTCATAGACGGCCCGGTCTTTCTCCAGACAGTCGGCACTTTCCATGCAGCAGGTGGGCAGTTGGCGCAGAGTGGAAAGCTTTGCGGCATTTTCACTTTTGTGGATATCCATATCAACATAAGTTTCCTGTGCCAGCCTCAGGGCTTCGGCGCGGGGCATCTCCAGACCCTTGCGGGCGGCTACGCACAGGCCGGCCATGAGCTGGTAGATATCGGCCGAGCAGTCGGGGCTGCGCATTTCGAAGGTCTGTTTGGCGGTGGTGTCGTGATCGGTCTGCTTTTCCAACGGATTGGCGGCGCTGCACATGTCGGTTCCCGAGCTCCAGCCCAGCGGGACTCTCACCAGGGCGCTGCGGTTGCAGTCTCCCCAGCAGACATTGGTGGGGGCTTCCTGGTGCGGCACCAGGCGGAAGTAGGAGGTAGGGTTCTTGTTGCCGAAGGCCGTGATGGACGGTGCCAGGGTCATGAGCCCGGCTATGGCGGCGCGGGCTTCCTCGGAGAGCTTTCCATCGGCCCCCAGGGTGGCGTTGCGGCCGTCACGCATCAGGCGCATATGGATGTGCATGCCGCTGCCGGCCTTCCCCGTGGTGATTTTGGGTGCGAAAGAGACGTCCAGGCCGTTGCGGTAAGCCAGGTTGCGGATGACCCATTTGGCCAGCAGGAGCTGGTCTGCCGCGGTGTCCAGGGGGCAGGGGAGGAACTCTATCTCGTTCTGCTCGTAGATTTTGCCGTCCAGGGTGAAGTTGCCCACCTCGGAGTGCCCGTATTTGATTTGGCCGCCCGTCTTGGCTACATGGTCCATGCATTCGCGGCGGAAGTCGTTCAGTTTGGCGAAGGGTTCGCTCTCGTGGTAACCTTTCTGGTCCGTGGCGGGGAAGAGGTCGTCTTCCTCGCAGATGACGTAGTACTCCAGTTCTCCCATGGCCTCGAACTGCAGGCCGGTAGAGGCCTCGAAGGCCTTTTCGGCCCTCATGAGCGTGGCGTGCGGGGCGCAGTCGAAAGCTTTGCCGCTCTTGTCGTAGAAGCCGCAGAGGAAGCAGAGGGTGGGAATCTGGTTGAACGGGTCCACGAAAGCCGTCCGGTAGCGCGGAATTACATAAAGGTCCGAGTTGCCGGCCTCGATGAAGGAGGGGAAGAGGCTGGAGCCGTCCACCCTTTCGCCTTCGGTGAGGATGGTCTCTGCGTAGGCCAGGCTGTTTACGGTAAAGTTGAGGGTCTTGACGCGGCCGTCTTCGGCGGGGTACATGAAATCGATCATGCGGATGCCCTTCTCTTCGATGAAGGAGAGCATGTCTTCACGGGTGAAGGTTTCCGGGGCTTTTTCCAGGAAAGCCACCACCTCGTTGGGGTTCAGTGCTATTCTTTTGTCCATGTTAATCTGTGGTTAATGCAAAACACTCCCTGGGTTAAGGGGAGTGCTATGGAGCGAGATACGAGTCTCGAACTCGCGACCTTCGGCTTGGGAAGCCAACGCTCTACCAACTGAGCTAATCTCGCGTTAGGATTACAAATGTAACACTTTTTTACTAACTTTGGAAAAATTTTTGAAGATGTCTGTTCAGAAGCCTTCCATCCCCAAGGGAACCCGCGATTTCGGCCAGAAAGAAATGGCCCGCCGCAACTATATATTCGATACCATCCGCAGCGTTTTCCGCACTTACGGATACCAGGAAATCCAGACCCCGGCGCAGGAGAATCTCTCCACCCTGCTGGGCAAGTACGGCGAGGAAGGGGACAAGCTCCTGTTCCGCATCCTCAATTCCGGCGACGCCTTCGGCAGCGTGGACTTTGACAAGCCCCTGACCCCTCAGGTGTGCGAAAAGGGTCTCAGATATGACCTTACCGTGCCTTTCGCCCGTTACGTGGTGCAGCACCAGAGCGAGATTTCCTTTCCCTTCAAGCGCTTCCAGATCCAGCCGGTCTGGAGGGCCGACCGTCCCCAGAAAGGCCGCTACCGTGAGTTCTACCAGTGCGACGTAGACGTCATCGGCAGCCGCTCCCAGGTGAACGAACTGGAACTGGTGCAGATGGTAGACACCGTCTTTGGCAAACTGGGTGTGCGCGTGTGCATCCACATCAATAACAGAAAGGTCCTCACCGGCTTCGCAGAGATTGCCGGCGCCCCCGACAAGGTGGTGGATATTACCGTAGCCATCGACAAGCTGGACAAAATCGGCCTGGAGAAGGTGAAGGAAGAGATGGCCGATAAGGGCCTGGAAGCCGGCGGCATCGCCGTCATCGAACAGATCCTTTCCCTTTCCGGCAGCTTCGGGGAGAAACTCGCCGCTATGAAGGCCCTCTTCAACGGCGGCAGCGCTTCGGGCGTGGTGTCAGAGACCGGCCTCAAGGGCCTCGGGGAGTTGGAAGAACTCTTCGGCCTCATGGACGCCGCCGGCATATCAGCCCCTGTAGAGATGGATCTTTCCCTGGCCCGCGGCCTCAATTATTATACCGGCGCCATCTTCGAAGTGAAGGCCCTGGACTGGGAAATCGGCAGCATCTGCGGAGGCGGCCGCTACGACAACCTCACCGGCATCTTCGGCCTTCCGGATCTCTCCGGCGTGGGCATCTCCTTCGGTGCTGACCGCATTTACGACGTGCTGGTGGGCCTGGAGCTTTTCCCGGCCAACCTGGAGCAGGCCACCACGCTCCTTTTCGCCGTCATGGGGGCCGATGAGCTCCGCTATGTCCTGCCCGTGGCCAAGGCCCTTCGCGGGGCCGGCGTGGCTGTGGAAGTGTACCCGGAAGCCACCAAGCTCAAGAAGCAGTTCGACTATGCCGACAAGAAGGCCATCCCCTTCATCTCCATCAACGGAAGTTCGGAGATCGAGGCCGGAACGGTGAATATCAAAAACCTGCAAAGCGGAGAGCAAAAGGCTTTTGCCGTTTCCGCCTTGCAGGAGATATTGGCTTTTCTTTCCTAGCTGTACCTAGACCTCCAGCAGCTTCTCGTAGCCGGGGCGATAGGTGTAATGCAGCAGGCGGGAGGCTTCCTCATCATGCATGCATTTCTGGACAATGGGGTTCCAAATGAAAGGACGCCCCAGGGCCATGGCTATGTTGCCCAGGTTGCACACCGTGCAGGAGGAATGACCCACCTCGATGGGAACGTTGGGGTCAATCCTGGATCGGATGGCATCGATGAACTTACGGTGGTGGCCGGCCTTGATTTCATAAGGCACGTCGGCGTCGTCCTTTGATTCGGGAAGGTTGAACTTGGGATGGGAGGCCTCGAATTTGCCGCGGCTCACCTTGAGCCAGCCTTCGTCACCATAGATCTGTACGCCGGGCGTGGTGCCGTCGAAAGGCTCTTCCGATACCACAACCCCGTTGTCATATTTGAAGGTGAGATGGTCGTAGAAACTGTATCCCGGAGGGATGATTTCCACAGGGCCGCTTCCATCCTTGCCCAGGGCCCACTGGGCCACGTCGAACATGTGGGCACCCCAGTCTGTCATGAGGCCGCCGCCAGAAGGAGAATACCAGCGCCAGGCACCCCAGAGCTGCTCGTCGTGCTCTTCATTGACGATGGGGTCCAGGTCTGAATGGTAATAGACACTCTCCGGCAGAGGGCCCAGCCATTTGTCCCAGTTGAGGCCGGCCGGCACTTCCATGTGAGGAAGCTTGCAGGGAACCGGGGCGGCGGTATAGGGATTCACATTGTTGCGGCCCACATATACCTTGAGTTTACGGATCTGTCCCAGTTCTCCTTCCCGGGCCAGGTTGGCCGCGTGGATGAATTCTTCGCTGGAGCGCTGCTGGGAGCCCATCTGAAGGATGCGGTTGTATTTGCGCACGGCCTTGACCAGCTGCTGGCCCTCGTATACGGTGAGCGTGGCGGGTTTCTCCAGGTAGATATCCTTCCCGGCCTTGCAGGCGGCAATGGCTATGATGGCATGCTGGTGGTCCGGAGTGGCGATGACCACGGCGTCAATATCCGGCCGGGCCAGCAGATCCTGGTAGTCTTCATAGACATCCACCTTTACCTTCTTTTCTCCCTTCTTGCCGTAATAGTCCTTGACACGGCGCACGAAGCGGTCCCGCTTGACATCGTAGACGTCGCAGCCGGCTACCACGCGGACATCGTCCATGGACATGAAACTGCTCAAAAGGTACATGGCCTGCTGTCCCAGGCCGATAAAGCCCATCTGGATTTTGGCATTGGCCGATGTCTTCTTACTGCCGGCAGCCGCGGGCGCCGCGCCCAGGGCATTGACAGGCAGCACGCTGGCGGCTGCCCCCAGGGCGGAATAACGGAGGAAATCTCTTCTTTGCATAGGTTAATAGTTTTGTGCCCTCTAATTTAGTCAATTTTTGGAGGAAACGCAAAAAGCGGTCAAGTCATCCGGAGTAAGTTCCGTGGCGGGAGCGAAGGCAGGGGAGCGCATGTAATCCAGCAGGGCGCGGTAGAACTGGCGTCCCTCCGGCCACCGGGTCACCTGATCCAGGTCGGCGCAGCAGACCATCAGGCGGCCTTTCCCCACCTTGAACTCAAACACCAGCCCCAGGCGATGGTTCCGCTCCACATTGTCGATTACCTGCACAAGGGGCCGATAGCCTTTCAGACCATCCAGGATCAAGGGATGCGAAGCCTTTACCACCGGGAACCACTGCCAGTTGGTATGCTCCTGAGTAGGAAACTCCCGGAACAGCGGATGCGCCGGGTCCATCAGAAGCCCCAGCGTACCCGGGGAAACGGGCTTGTCCATGCTCACACAAATGTCCCGGAACATGCGGTAGTTCCAATAGTCCGTCTGGAAGAGGCCGCCCACGGTGTTGGCGGTCTCGGAAGGCATCAGCAGCACGGATTCTCCTGCCTGAAGGGCCCGGAGGGCCGATTTGTCCAGCTCTCGGACAATGCGTATTCCGCTCTTGTCGGGCTCGTTGCCTGCCGGATAGACCCAGATGGGCCAACTGTTTTGCCGGGTGCCTTTGGGGGTGAGGGCTTTCACCGTAAACTCCAGCTGGGCAGGAGCGTCTATGCCGGAAAGGTCGATTTCGATGTCTCCCGCCTCCAGCAGTCCTTCGCCCGCCGGGCCGGCCAGCCGTCCGGAAAGGTCGGACGAGAGGGTCCACTCGATGCCGGTCACGGGCTCCTGGCTGAAGCAGGCCAGGGCCAGATGGGCCCGGAAGGTTTCGTCGGTACTCCAGCAGTATTTGTCAAACTGGGCCAGCGGGACTATGTCGCTGCACCAGTCCCGCCACTCGTCTGCCGACACATAGCCCTTGTTGTCCATAAAGGCGTCCAGAATGCCCACATAGGCCGATCCCTGCCCGGGATAGTCCTGCAGGTCCAGAAGCTGGAAGCCACCCAGGCCCGGAGTGCGGAGGCACATTTCGATATCGGCCTTGTACAGCTGCGCGGCCCATTTTCCGGATGCGCGGTGGAAGGCTTCCGCCTGGTCGCCCATCCCGGCTTCCTCCAACCTGCGGCGGAATTCCATCAGGTTGCGGGGCACCAGCGGGCTGTTGTTGTATTTGTCTATTTCCGCGTAGTCCGGATAGGACTGGAACTGCCCCGTCTCGTGGCTGATGACGGGAACCGGGGAGGCTTCGAGGGCCTCTGAGAAATCCATCCGGGTTCCGGGATGGAAGTGGTTCAGGATGCCGCCTTCCAGGGCGTCGCAGAAGGCAAAGGAGGTGCGTACGTGGGTGTTAAACTTGCCATAGGCCTCTCCGGCGGTGCGGCAGGTAGCCAGGAAGTCCATTCCCTCCACATAGCCCTTGTAGCCCAGGTAAGCATTGGTGCCGTTGGTATAGAGGATTTGCGGCGCGGCGGCGCGGAAGGTTTCCACCAGGTCCTGCATCACGGATTCTTCACCGGACAGTTCATTGCCCAGGGAGAAGAGTGCGAAGGAAGGATGGTGGCCGTAGGTTTTAACTATGTTGAGGCCTTCTTTCCGGAGGAAGGAGATGAGCTCTTCCCCTTCCAGCGTGCCCCAGAACGGGAGCTCGGGCTGGAGGTAGATGCCCAGCTCGTCGGCAGCGGCAAAAGCGGCCTCCGGAGGGCACCAGGAGTGGAAACGGACATGGTTGAAGCCGTAGTCCCTACAGGTTCCGAAGTACTTGAGCCAGGATTCCTTGTCCATGGGCGTATGGCCCGTGAGGGGGAATACGCAGGCATCGTGCTTGCCGCGGAGGAAGACGGGATGTCCGTCGGCCCTGAACTGGCCGTTCACTATTTCCAGGCGGGGCATGGTGGAAGCGGGATGCTCTTCTTCGGCCTTTGTGGGCCTTATTTCCATGCGGCCGATGATGCCGTTCCAGTTGGTCTGCGTGTCTTCCGAATACAGGTGTGAGCTGCGGATGACGCCCTGCGGTACGCCGCCGGCGTTGTCTATGCAAAGGGTGATTGTGTGTTGGCCGGGCTTAAGACGGCCCAGGGCATACTGCTGCGGGGTGGAGACGTCGTTGCAGGAGGCTATGAGTTCGCCGTCCAGATAGAGAGTGGTGGCTTTGGTACGCTCCAGGAACAGGATTAACTCCTCTTCTTTCCAGGCCCTTGGGATGTCCACCGTCCGGCGGTACCAGGCTTTGCCTGCGTAGGAATGCCGCCGCGTGAGGCGGGCAGTTTCCACTTCGGCGCCGGGCTCCACTCCCTTCCCGGCCAGGTCCGTGGTGCCCGGGAGCTCTATGGTTTCCCCGAAGGGGGCATCGGCCTGGATGGTACCTTCAGGATCCAGGGTAAATTCCCAGGTGCCGGAGAGGTCCACGGTGGAGGTGCATGCTATGACGCTGCCTGCCAGCAGCAACAGGGCGAAAATTCTCTTCATAAGGCATCAGGGTTTTTTCTCTCCCAGGACGCACCAACGGATGAACGGGATGCGGTGCAGGATTTCGTAAAGGAGAGGGGAGAGGGTGAAGACCGCTAGGGTAAGGATCACGTACATGGCTACAGGAGGCAGCTGGGTGTACATTTTCATCATGTAGCCCAGGCTGGCCACCACCAGATAGTGGACTACATAGAGGCCGAAACTGGTGCGCGTCATATAGCCCGCGAACTTACCCGTGTAGTCGAACTTGGCCTGGAACCAGGCCATCATGGCCAGGCAGGCCAGCCAGCCGTAGAGGCAGTTGAGGGGGCTGCTCATGTATAGGGCGCTGGTGTTGTCCTGTCCGAAGGTTGTGACGATGAGCACCGTTCCGGCTACCACCGCGCAGCCCAGCAGGGGAATCCACGCCTGCTTGATCTTCTGTTGGACTTCTTCGTGGGAAAATACAAAGTAGCCCAGCAGGAAGGAGATCAGGTAGAAGGCAGGTTTATACAGATTCAAAAGGCCGTCGGCGCTCTCGGGGCGGGGGTGCTTGATGAGGGTTTGGGCGCTGGCCCAGAACAGGACCCCCAGCAGGATGATCCAGACAATGTTGAGTTTGCCGCAGGCGTTCCAGAGCTTGTCCTTTTTATCCCATGCGCGGATGGCCAGAAGAACCAGGCTCAGGAGCCACAGCAGTTGCACAAACCAGAGCGGTCCGGTGCCGCTGATGGCCATGAGTCCATATTTTGCCACGGCGGGCAGGCCGTCAAAAACGCCCAGCCCTCTTCCTACGGCGGTGTTGAAGTACCCTGTCATCCAATGGAATACGAAAAGGCCGATGGTTCCCGGTACCAGCAACTTCCGCGTGCGGGCCTTGAACCATTCTTTTGCACTTTTCTTCTCCAGGGCATAGCGGGCGCTGATGCCGGCCAGGATGAACAGAAGGGGCATGAACCAGGGGTACAGGATGTACATCACCACATCCTGGTACTGCGGGCATTCGGGATAGGTGCCGAACCCTCCTATGCCGCCGAAGACACCCTTATTATTATAGAAGTAGATGACGTGATAGAACAGCACCAGGAGTACCGTAACCCAGCGCAGGTTGTCCATCCAGTGTTTTCTCATTTCGTAAGGCCCTCCATGGCCTGGTCCAGAATGGATTGGAAGATGTCTGTCTTGAGCAGGGCCATGCCCTTCTGGTCTCCCAGCAGCATGAGGGTGTTGCCCGGTTGGACGTTATAGATCTTGCGGGCATCCTTGGGAATCACAATCTGTCCCTTGTCTCCCACCTTCACAACACCGAAGATGTATCGGCCGTCTTTTTCTTGCATTTGTAGGAAAAGTTAGAAATTTCTCACAAATTTAACAAGTCTGGATGAAATTCAAAAGTTTTTCTTGCATATTTGAGAAACCTCCCTTATCTTTGCCGTGTACTACTGAACTAATACACAAAAACGATACTATGAAAGTTAAGACTATTTCCCTTCTGGCGACCCTCCTGGTCGTGGTGGGTTGCGGCCCCAGGATGTACCAGGCCCAGAGCAAAGTGGCCGATGAACTGCCCGACGGTGGCTCTTACACCGAAAGGGTGGTGCCCGTGGTAACCAAGGTGGCCCCGGATTCTGAGGTAACCCTCCGCTTCTACGATGCCCAGCCTAACGTTCCTTACATATCGGCCGCCGATTTCCAGGCCATCGTCCTGCCCGGCTCCGTGATGACGGTGACCCATACCGGGGTGGGTGAGTACACCCTGGCCAACGCCGATGCCACCGCCGTGGTCAACATCGGCTCCGATATCTTTGTCTCTAACGAGTTCGAGGCTTTCACCAACCAGATGGGCCTTCTGCAGGCCGGCATGGCCAATGTCTATTATGACGGCATGCCCTTCGTCCGCTACAAGAGTGTGACCTATACTCCTTCCCTGGTGACCACGACGCTGGACTTTGGCGCCTACGGGATTGACCTCCACGCCGACGGCAAGGGAGCGGTCTATTTCCCCTTCGCCACGCTGGCCGATATGTACAGCGACCTTTTCTATCACCACGCCGGCTTCAACGGGGAGAAGGTGGTGGCCAATACTTCCGTGAACGAGGTGAGCCTCGCGGAAATTGACCCCGATTACAATGCACCCCTCCTGGCCAGGTCCGCCCGTCCGGCCGATCTGGCAGACTTCAACTACAAGGAGCTGTGCTTTGCCATGGACCATTTCTACGGTTACCCGGGTCGTGTCCAGTATAATGAGGTGCTTAAGGAAAAGGGCCTGGACAAGACCCTGGAAGAGGACATCGAGTGCGGCCCCGCCATCAAGAAGCTCCTGCTTTCCGACCGGCTGGCCGATTATATGGTGGGAATGGTAGGCCTGCTGGGTGTCTATTTTGACGGACACACTTCCATGGATATTACCGGCAACGCCATTCAGAAAGGAGATAGGGAGAAGTATGCAGAACTGTATGCGGAATACGGGGCTGCAGCGGCTGCGAACGAGGCCGTGACCACTTTCGCCATGTCTTCCCTGGGCGGCATGATGTCCATGATTGTGGATAACCAGGCCATTGCCTCCCTCCGTCCCCAATCCTATGGCGAGGGCGTGACTTATGTCAAGAAGGGAGACACAGCCGTCTGCATCTTCGATTCCTTCAATGACCTCAACGAAGAGGCCTGGAACAACTATTATGACGGAAAGGGGCCGATGCCTACCCTCGAGAATACGGAGGAGGACGATATGGTCATCTTCCTGGACGCCCTCCAGAAGGCCGCGGCCGATCCGGAAGTAAAGAACCTCATCATTGATATCTCGGCCAACGGCGGCGGTTCCGCCGACATCGTGATGGCCATGACTTCCCTCATCCTGGGCAAGAGCTACATCAGCCAGGACAACCCCCTCACGGGCCAGCATTCCCTGGTGGAATACGAGGTGGACCGCAATTTCGACGGCGTCTTCGACGAGGCCGATGCCAAAGTCCACTACGACCTGAACTTCGCCGTCCTTACCTCCGGAATGTCCTTCTCCTGCGGCAACCTGTTCCCGTCCATCCTCAAGGACAACGGCGTTCCCGTGATGGGAGCCACCTCCGGCGGCGGTGCCTGCGCCATCCAGGCCATGTGCACAGCCGATGGTTTCTGCTTCCAGATTTCTTCCTTCCGCGCCCGGCTCAACACGCTGGACGGACAGAACATCGACGCCGGTGTTATTCCGGACCTGCCCATCCCTACGGACGGGACTGTGGAGATCCCTGTGCAGATTCCCGGTGCCGGGGAAGAGCCCGTTCCCGTGAAGGACATGACCAAGTTCTTCGACATAGATTACCTCCGATCCCTTCTGGAGAAATAAGGAAAAGGACCAGTCCTCGCGGGCTGGTCCTTTTTTCATAAATAAGGTTTAGGTTTTATTAGGCTGCTACGATTTCTTCGGCCCGTTTCAGAGCCAGGGAAATGTGGCTGCAAATATTCTCTTTCCCGACAATCTCGTCCATTCCGGCCTTCTCCAGTACCCTCATGACATTGGGGTTCACACCGGAGAGAACCACCTTTACACCCAACTGGGAGCACATGCGGCACATGTTGGACAGGTTGTGCACGCCGGTGGAGTCAATGAACGGGACTTTTCGCATGCGGATGATGCGCACCTTGGCGCGGTCGCCTGCAGGGGTGTCTCCCATCATCTCCTCGAACTTGTTGCCGATTCCGAAGAAATAGGGACCGTTGATCTCGTACACCTTTACGCCCTCGGGGATGATGAGGTGCTCCAGGTTGCCCTGGATATCGGTATCGGCCGTAGGGTCGATCTCGTCGCTGAGGACGGAGACGTTGGTGGTCTCGGCCATGCGCTTCATGCACAGCAGGCAGGCGATGAGTACACCCACTTCGATGGCGATGGTGAGGTCGAAGATGACGGTGAGGAAGAAGGTCACCAGCAGGACGATGATATCCGACTTGGGGTTCCTCAGGATGGCCCGGAAGCTGCGCCACTCACTCATGTTGTAGGCCACCACCACCAGGATACCGGCCAGGCAGGACATGGGAATGTACTTCACCAGGGGCATCAGGAAGAGGTAGATGAGGGCCAGGACAATGGCGTGGGCGATGCCCGCGACGGGCGTGCGGCCGCCGTTGTTGATATTGGTCATGGTACGGGCGATGGCGCCGGTGGCAGGGATGCCGCCGATGAGAGGAGACACCATGTTGGCGATGCCCTGGGCGACGAGTTCCTGGTTGCTGTTGTGGCGGTCGCCGATGACACCATCGGCCACGGCGGCGGAAAGCAGGGACTCAATGGCGCCCAGCATGGCGATGATCATGGCCGGCTGAGCCAGGCGGCGGATGCTGTCCCAGGTAATCTGCGGAACCTCCGGCTGGGGCAGGGCCGATGAAATGGAGAAGCGGTCGCCAATGGTCTCGATGCCTTCAATGCCCAGGGCCTTCAGACCGAGGGCAGCCAGGGTCATGAGGATAATGGCCACCAGGGAACCGGGAATGCGGCGGCTTATCTTGGGGGTAAAGACAATGATGAGGATGCTGCAGAGGCCCACCAGCAGGGACCACCAGTTGATGGAACCTAAGTTCTGCGCGTAAACCACCCACTTGTCCAGGAATCCGGCCGGCACGCTCTCGATCTGCAGGCCGAAGAGGTCTTTGATCTGCGTGGCGAAGATGGTGAGCGCGATACCGGAAGTGAAGCCCACTACAATGGGGTAGGGGATGTATTTAATAATGGTACCCAGGTGCAGGACGCCCATCAGGATGAGGAAGGCGCCGGCCATGAAGGTGGCAATCATGAGGCCGTTCATGCCGTACTCCTGGATGATGCCGTAAACGATGACGATGAAGGCGCCGGTGGGGCCTCCAATCTGTACCTTGCTGCCGCCGAAGAACGAAATGAGGAAACCGGCCACGATGGCGGTGAGGATACCGGCTTCCGGCGAAGCGCCCGAGGCAATGCCGAAGGCGATGGCCAGCGGCAGGGCCACGATACCCACGATGACGCCGGCGAGGAGGTCCTGTACAAGGTTCTGCTTGCTGTAACCTTCCTTCAAGATAGTAAACAGTTTCGGCCTGAAATCTCCTTTGATTCCCATACTTTCAGTCTTGTCAAAAAATCGGCCGCAAAGGTACGCTTTTTAAAATATTTTAACAAGGAATATTTTAAAAATTTTTAACAAGGCCGATTCTTGGGTTTTTACCGGTTTTTCCGTAACTTAGGAAACTGGAAGCTAATAACCGTGATCCGCAACTCGCATATCATCCGCCATACGCTGAGGCATTACTTGGCGGCGGCCATTTTTGCCGGCATCATCATCCAGCTCAACTGCACCATCGACAGTATGGTAGCCGGCCAGTTCATCGGGGCCGATGCCGTGTCGGTGATCATCCTGGCCCTGCCGCTGGTGAATATCCTTATGCTTCCCGGCACCATTCTCTTGATGGGAACCTCCCTGCTGATTGCGCCGGCTTTCGGAAACCAGGACTATGCGCGGGTGAACCGCATCCTCACGGTGGGACTGGCGTCCTCCCTGTTTATCAGCGGAGTCTTCACGGCCCTCCTGGCCGTTTTTGCAGGGCCGGTTTCCATGTTCATAACCCAGGACATCCGCCTGCAGCCGATGCTGCAGGAATATCTGCCCTTTGCCTTTGTAGGAAGTTTCTTCGGCCTGTTTGCCTGTGCCGGCAGCCAGTTTGTCCAAATCAGCGGACAGCCCAAGCTGGTAACCTGGTTCGTAGGCATCTTCGGCGTACTCAACCTGGCCCTGGACATCCTCTTTGTACGGGTGCTGCAGATGGGCATCCGGGGAGCGGCGGCGGGTACTTCCGCAGCTGCGGTCCTGGGCTTCCTGGTGATGGTCCCCTACCTTCTCCGGGAACCGCGTCCCTACCGCCTGTGCTGGTCCAGATGGGCCGATTTTCGCCGCCATTTCCGGGAAGTCCTGTCCCGCGGCACCCCCGCCGCCATGACGGGCGTATCCATGATCCTCCTCAACCTGGGCCTCAACACCCTCGTCCTCAGTACGCTGGGGGCCGACGGAATGTTCACCCTGAGCATCTGCATGCAGCTGCTGATGATCTGTATGCTGGTCCTCACCGCAACGGGCGGCACCATCACGGGACTGGGCGGCATCCTCTCCGGAGAAGAGGACTGGGACGGCGTCAACCGGCTCATTTCCCTCATCCTGAGACTGTCCCTGGGGCTGGCCCTGGTTGCCTCCGTCCTGCTGATGGCCTTCCCTACCGCGGTGGCCTCCCTCTTCGGGGCCGATGTCCACCTGGCCCAGCTATCGGCCCGTCCGCTCCGCATCTTCAGCGGAGTCTTCCTGCCGGCCACCGTGCTGATGACCCAGGCCAATGCCTTCCTGCTGGTCAAGCGGGGCCGGATGGCCGCCCTTCTTCAGGCCGGCATCGTCCTGTGCACCCTGCCGCTCGCCCTGGCCCTGGCCCGCTGGAACCTGTGGGTGGCCCTGCCGCTGGGTATGCTCCTTCCTATGATGGGAGGACTGCTGGCATCGGCCCTCCTGTCCCGAAAAAAGGAGCATCTGCACCCGGTTTGGCTCACCCCGGTGGGCAGCAATCCCAGTTCCATCACCGTAAGCGCCGCCTATAACCAGGACAGCGTGTCGCAGAAGTTCCGCCTTCTTTGTGACAAGTTGGAGGCCATGCGCCTTAACCCGGCGGAACTCACGGCCGTCACCCACTGTATGGAGGAGATGATGCTTCACCAGCTGGAGATGGGCCTCTCCTGCGGGCTCAAGGGGAGCTTTGACGTGGGAATTGTAGACGGAGACAAACGCTTCACGGTTTTGGTCAAGGCGGCCGGAAAAGCCTACAATCCCCTGCTCGCTTACGGCCAACAAGAGCAGGAGTCGCTGAGCCTGCTCATCGTGGCGGGCTATTGCCGGGATGTCCACTACCACTACGGCAGTGGTGTCAACTGCGTGTACCTGAATTTTGAAAAGGCACAATGAATCTGTCGGAGCTCACCCTGGACCGGAAAGGACTGACCGCCGCCCTTGCCTGCGAGGACGCCGCTTTTGAAGAGGCGCTCTGCCAGGAGGCATACAGGGTCAAAGTGGCCACCGTAGGTCCGGAAGTCTACCTGCGGGGGCTCATCGAGATTTCCAATATCTGCGTCAAGGACTGCCTGTACTGCGGCATCCGCCGGGACATCCGCTGCCAGCGTTATGAACTCTCGGAGGAAGAAGTGCTGGCCACGGCCAGGATAGCGGCCCGTCGTCGCTATGGCTCCGTAGTTATCCAGGGCGGAGAGAGGGCCGATGCGGCATTTATCGGCAAGGTTACCCGCCTGCTCAAGGCGATCAAGTCCATCGACACGGGGGAGGACCCGCCGCTGGGGATTACCCTTTCCCTGGGGGAACAGCCCCGGGAGGTCTATGAGGAATGGTTCGATGCCGGGGCGCATCGCTATCTGCTTCGCATCGAATCCTCGAACCCCGACCTGTACTACAAGATTCACCCTCAAGACCATTCGTACGACCGCAGGCTGAAGGCGCTGTGCGATTTGAAAGAAATAGGTTACCAGGCCGGAACGGGAGCCATGATAGGCCTGCCTTTTCAGACGGCGGAGGACCTGGCCGATGACCTGCTTTTCTACAAGGAATTTGATGCGCCGATGGTGGGCATGGGTCCTTACAATCCCCATCCCGAGACGCCGCTGACGCTATCCGGCGCCCCTTATCCATCGGCCCGAAGACGCTTTTCCCTGGGCCTCAAGATGATTGCCCTGCTGCGCCTGCTGATGCCGGACATTAATATCGCCGCTGCTACAGCCCTGGAGATTCTGGATCCCCGCGGACGCGAAGAAGGGATTCTTTCCGGCGCCAACGTTATCATGCCCAACATCACACCTCGTGAGCAGATGGTCAAATACAACCTGTACGACCGCAAGACGCTCAACGCCAGCGATGTGCAGGATCTTGCCTCCCGGGACATCCCCATCGGCTACGGCCGCTGGGGAGACTCCAAACATTAGCGGGCTCCCTACAGTTCAAGCCTTAAAACGCGGATGGGTTCCCCGGTTTCTTTCAACACGATAGCCCAGGTGCAGGTATCGTCACTGAAGACAGTCCGGATAATCTCCCGACTCTCCTCCACGCTCTTGTGCGGAGGCCACCCGGCCCGGTAACCGACTTCCGGTTCCATCTTCTAACAGGCCGAAAGGCCAACTACAAGCATGCATGATGCAAAAAAGATCTTTCTATCCATCATTTTGATTTTTTGTCGGTGTAAAGATAAAATAAACAACCTTCCTGGAGATTCTATACGCTTGATTTCCTACGTATCCCCACCAGACAGAAAATCAGGATGACGGGGAAAACAGTGGCAGCCAGAAGCCCATGCTGAATGTCTCCGGAACCAGCACAAAGACCTACCAGCGACGGGCCGAATGTGCCGCCGGCATCTCCGGACAGAGCAAGGAGAGCAAAGAGTGCGGTACCGCCTTTGGGGATACGGGCCGATGTAATGCTGATACTGCCCGGCCACATGATTCCCACCGCCAGACCGCTGACCATACAGCCCACTAGACAAAGCATCGGCACATTCGCCAGCGAGGCAGTCAGATAAGCAGCCGCACACAGCATTCCGGCACCGATCATGTAGCGGGTCAGATCCAGGTTCTGACCACGCTTACCATACCAAAGACGACCGAGGCCCATACAGAAAGCAAATCCACACGGGCCAATCAGGTCACCGAGCGTCTTGCTGACGCCCAGCGAAGCCTCCGCAAAAGCCGATGTCCACTGCGCCATGGTGCTCTCGGATGCTCCGGCGGCCACCATCAGCAGCAGAAAGAGCCAGAAAGTCTTGTTGCGGAGAAGTTCCCCCATACTCATACTCTCCGTATCCGGCACAATAGGTTCGATGGGACAGGTGGCGAAATTGATGATATTATAGAGCGAAATGAGCGCCCAAAGGCAGGCGAGGATACGCCAATGGTCGAGACCAAAGAGCGTGAAGAACAGCGTCGAACCCAGGATAACGCCAACGGCACCCCAGCAGTAGAACGAGTGCAGCAGACTCATCATCCCCTCTTTGTTCGGGAACGGGCAGGCTTCGATAATGGGACTGCACAGCACCTCGATGAGACCACTGCCAACGGCATAGACCGTGACGCAGAGCAGGATACCGACCATCGGATTGGCAAAGAGTTGCGGCACAAAACTGAGCCCCATCAGCCCCAACGCCGAAGTAACTTCAGAGATGATGATACTGCGGCGGTAGTTGATATTCTTGAACTTCGCGCAAAGGAAATCCGTTACCAATTGTACGACATAGAACACGGCCGGAATGAGCGCGAGACTGGCCACAGGCACGCCATACTCGCGATGAAAGGCCATGAAGAGTAAGGGAGTGAAATTGGCCACGATGGCTTGCGTCACAAATCCCAAATAACAGGCCGCCTTTGTTTTGCTGTAATTACTTATATCACTACCCATCATTTTATCTTTTACTTCTCATCCGGCTGCTGGCCGTCATGGGCCTTCCAGGCGCACTCGGTAATCTTCATATCCGTGAACACAGCCGTGAAAGAGGACTCCTCCGGAGAGCAGGCATAGATGCCAAAACAGATGGCGTCCGTGGCCGCATACATATGGCAGACACGCATCTGGCTGAAATTTATCCCGTCGGCAGAGCATTCGATGCAGAAATCATCCTCCCGACGGGAGAAGCGGTACCACATGGTCTTGACATCGGCCGATATAGCTGTAGTGGCCCAGTCAGAATAGCCGTTGTTGGTAGCCACACTGCCCAGGTGCTGGAACTCCTCATTCTCGAATTCAACTGAACCCTTGAGCCAGTTGTCACTGTCCAGGTACATCACTATGCCGCACTGGTCGAAACGCTGGTGGCTTTGGGTGAAGTCCGTCTTCACAACAAAGCTGAAGAATTTCTCTTTGGTCTGCATCTGCAGCACGGGGGCGTTATCGTTCCTAAAATGGTAGTATGTACGCTGCCAAAGGTCCGTATGAGGGGCCGTAGTAATGGAGATGACATCGCCCTTGATTTCACAGGCAGCAGGCTCGCGGGTCCACTGCATCTGGTCAAGGTCGATTTGTCCGCCGTTAGCGAGTGCCTCGGTAACACTGTCGGTAAAATCAGCGTCAGACGCTTTCTGTGACGGGTTTCCGCAAGCAACTGCAAACAGGCAGAACCCTAGGCAAATAGATTTTGTGATGTTGGTCATATTTAATTCGTCCTTTTCTTTTGCTTAAAAAGTGTATTGCCCTATCAATTTTTGGGTTTATGATAACAACAGTTTAAACGAGTCGTACAATTTTCGATGTTTCTGGTAAAGATAACCACAATATGCCATTTCTCCAAGGAGGATCGGATGAAACCGGCAAAAAGTCCGGAGCCAACCGAGTCGTTTTCAATTTGTATCAGGGTAGACGAGATGGAAGACTCTTTGATATGATAGTTGTTTATATCATATAATTTTATTAGTTGTGCGAAAATAGAGAAGGCATATGGAAATACCGTTCGCATATGGAAAGATTGTGTCGGATGTTGAACATCGAAATATCGCGTCTTGAAAAAAATTCCTCGAACCAGGTATTTGAGGTTAACCGAGCAATCTTAACTGCCTGTAAATAACCCAGAGCAAGAAAAAACCGGAAAATCTTTCGACTTTCCGGCTGTAGTAGACCAAACACTCCGAATCTCGAACCTCCGGTTTCTGGAAGGGGCGTTGGAGATTCAGAGGTTTATAGATTATTGCGAAAAATGAGATTAACATTTTGTTATTAACATATTGTTAATTATCTTTGCGAAAAAGATACGGCCATGCTTGAGAATCCCTTCATCTTGGAACCTTTTAAATCCAAGGCCTATTTCTGCGACAGAGAGAAAGAAACGGAGGAAATCATCCGCAATATTACAAATGGGCGGAATACGACGCTTATCTCTCCCCGAAGACTGGGAAAAACCGGCCTCATTTTTCGGGTGTTTGATGAGATGAAAGAAAGAAAACTGCCCTATGAAACCATCTATTGCGACATTAGCGATACCCTTTCCATCGAAGCGTTCATCAAGGTGATTTCCGAAGCAGTCGTCGGCAGACTCGGAAAACAGCAGAAGATTACAGCTTTTTTCAAGACACTGAAGAGCGTCCGTCCTTTGCTTGGCATCGACCCGCTGACCGGTTCTCCTCAAGTGTCGTTTACTTTTGCGGATGATAACCAAAAGCAAAGTACCCTTAAAGAGGTCTTGGGTTACCTTGAGAGTTATCCGCAGATGGTCGTGCTGGCCATCGACGAGTTCCAGCAAATCCGGGAATACGGAGATGTAAATATGGAAGCGATTCTGCGGAAGCATATCCAGCACCTGCATAATGTCCGTTTCATTTTTTGCGGAAGCAAGAAACACACGATGACCGATATGTTTACCAACGCCAAGAAACCGTTCTACGAAAGTACTGCCTTTTTATATCTTTCAAAGTTGCCTATACAGGTTTATTCGGCTTTCATCAAGGAGAAATTCGCATTGGCAGGGAAAACCATCGACGATGATTCCATCGGCTTTATTATTGAATGGACCAAAGATCATACTTATTATACGCAACGCTTGTGTAATGAGGTCTTTTCCTTATCCGGGGAAGCCATTGGCCGGAAAGATATCGTGACGGCCATCCAAACGATTCTGGACTCTGAGAGAGATCGCTTTCAGGAAATTCGCCGGCTGGTTACCCGCTCCCAATGGAAGATGTTGGCGGCCATTGCCATGGAAGATAGCGTCTCGCAGATTACCTCCGCCGCTTTCCTTTCCAAGTACAAGATCTCTTCCGGGCCAACAGCGTTAAGAAACATCAAGGCCCTGATAGACAAGGAGCTGGTATTGGCGACAACTACTGAAAACGGAACCGGGTACTCAGTCTATAATGTCTTCTTGTCCCGTTTTCTTGCGAATAGCATTCAACACTTCCGGCCATGATTTATAAGTCTCTATTGTCTTCTGTGTGTCTTATAATCCTCTTTGTGGCATGCAGTGTGCGTGAATCCTGCCGCCTTGAAAACAGTACTGACAGTAGTCGAAGTTGATGCTGCCGTCGGCATTGCGGCCGCAGTCTTCATCCTTAGTAAGCGGCATGCCGCAGCTCTGGCAGAACTGGGGAAGTTGACCGGGGGCCAGATGCTTCTCCTTGGGAGGGAAGCCTGCTTCGTAGACTTCAAAGGCCTCCGACTGGGCATCGGCCACGAAGTAGCCGGAAGGCGGGCAATATGTGCCCTCGTGGTTACCCCAGTATCCTGGGATTAGTTCTTGCGCCAGGAAGTACGGCACCTCACTTTCAGCCGGTTCGCCGTGATAATGGATCTTCAGTTTGCTGGCCAGGCCAAAGCCGGCGTGCTTATAAAACTCAATATTGCCTTCCATCTGCAACAGGCCGATACCCATTGCCCGGGCCTTCTCCAGCGCATATTGCAAAAGTTTGAGGCCATAGCCCTTACGTTTGTAATCCGGATGGATGCTGATGGGGCCGAAAGTCCAGGAAGGGAACGAAGTTCCGTCGGTTAGGGTAATTTCGGACTTGGAGAACATGACGTGGCCTATAATTCGGCCATCCTCCTCCATCACCAGGTCCAGCTCCGGGATGAAAGCCGGATTGCTGCGGTATTGATTGAGTACAAAGTGCTCCTGGCATCCGGGCCGGTATACGTTCCAGAATGCTTCCCGCGTGAGGTTTTCCACCTCCCGCCAGTCTT
>JAFPGC010000065.1 GCA_017423025.1 Bacteroidales bacterium | reverse complement strand
TAAAACATTAAGTAACAATTAATTAACAAACACCAATGCCTGGTTTAATTGGAAAGAAAGTCGGAATGATTTCCGTCTTCGGTGCCGACGGGAAGAATATCCCGTGCACTGTCGTTGAGGCTGGTCCGTGTGTTGTCACGCAGGTTCGCACTGTAGAAACCGACGGTTACGCCGCCGTGCAGCTTGCCTATGACGAAAAGAAAGAGAAGCGCACCAGCAAGGCTCTGAAGGGCCATTTCGAAAAGGCTGGAACTACTCCCAAGAAGAAGCTCGTAGAATTCGAGGCCGATTTCGCCGGAGAGCTCAAGCTCGGAGACACCATCACCGTGGCCGATGTCTTCACTGAGGACGTCAAATTCGTTGATGTTGTCGGTACTTCTAAAGGTAAAGGTTTCCAGGGCGTCGTCAAGCGTCACGGATTCGCCGGTGTAGGTGGTGAGACCCACGGTCAGCACAACCGCCTTCGTCACCCCGGTTCCATGGGCGCCAGCTCTTGGCCTAGCCGCGTATTCCCCGGAATGCGTATGGCCGGTCACATGGGCAACGAACGTGTGAAGGTATTCAACCTGGAAGTTCTCAAGGTCATCCCCGAGAACAATCTGCTCGTTATCAAGGGTTCCGTCCCCGGAGCCAAAGGTTCTTACATTATTCTGGAGGCTTAAGCTATGGAACTTTCTGTATACAAGATCGACGGAACTGAATCCGGAAAGAAGGTCGTCCTTGACGAAAAGGTGTTCGGCGTGCAGCCCAACGACCACGTCATCTATCTGGACGTCCTCAATTATCTCGCCGCCCAGCGTCAGGGCACTGCCAAGACCAAGGACCGCAGCGAGGTTGCTTATTCCACCAAGAAACTCGGTCGCCAGAAGGGCGGCGGCGGTGCCCGTCACGGTTCCCTGAAGGCCGGTATCTTCGTAGGTGGTGGTAATGTGTTCGGCCCCAAGCCGCGCGACTATCGCTTCAAGCTCAACAAGAAGGTGAAGCAGCTCGCCCGCGTGAGCGCCCTCTCTTACAAGGCCGCCGAAGGCAAGATCGTGCTCGTAGAGCCCTTTGCCATGGACGCCCCCAAGACCAAGGAGTTCAAGAACATCCTCTCCAACATCAAGGCCGGTGACCGCAAGGTCCTCCTGGTTCTCCCGGAGAACTCCAACAATATTTTCCTGTCATCCCGTAACCTGCCCGACGTGCAGGTCATTACCGTTGACGAGATCAACACCTACGCTATCATGAATGCCCATTCTCTGGTGCTTGTGGACGGCGTGCAGGATATCCTCGCAGCAAGAGTAAAGTAAAGGAGAAAGAACAATGGGTATTTTAATTAAGCCAATCGTAACCGAGAAAATGACGGCTGAGGGCGAGAAGCTCAACCGTTACGGTTTCATCGTGGACCGCAAGGCCAATAAGCTTCAGATCAAGGCTGCCGTGGAGCAGATGTACGGCGTTACCGTCGCTGACGTGAACACCCTCAACTACCATGGCAAGCGCAAGCAGCGCTACACCAAGGCTGGCCTGCTCCGCGGTCGTATGAATCACTTCAAGAAGGCCTATGTCACCCTTGAAGGTGAAGATAAGATTGATTTCTACGCTAACGTCTAAGAAGGAGAATAAGTTATGGCAATCAAAAAGTACAAGCCGGTTACTCCCGGTCAGCGCAACAAAGCTATCAGCTCCTTCGAGGAAATTACTGCGAAGAAGCCCTACAAACCGCTCCTCACCCCTCTCAAGAGCACGGGTGGTCGTAACAACACCGGTCAGATGACCGTTCGTTACCGTGGTGGCGGTCACAAGAGAATGTACCGTATTGTGGACTTCGTCCGCAACCGCGACGAGTTCAAGGCAACCGTGCTCACCATCGAGTACGATCCTAACCGCAGCGCCCGCATTGCCCTCATCGAGTACGAAGATGGCAAGAAGAGCTACATCATCGCCCCCAACGGCCTCAAGGTCGGTCAGGTGCTGGAGAGTGGCGCCAACGCTTCCCCGGATATGGGTAACTGCCTCCCTCTTGCCAACATTCCCGTTGGTACCCTCGTACACGCTATCGAGCTCCGTCCCGGTCAGGGCGCCGCTATGGCCCGTTCCGCCGGCACTTATGCCCAGCTCGCCGCCCGCGAAGGCAACTACGCCATCCTTCGTCTCCCTTCGGGTGAGACCCGTATGGTTCCCGTAGCCTGCCGCGCTACTGTAGGTACCGTTTCCAACCCGGACCATAATCTGGAATCCGACGGTAAGGCCGGACGTACCCGTCATCAGGGTAAGCGTCCTCACAACCGTGGTGTTGTGATGAACCCCCACGATCACCCGATGGGTGGTGGTGAAGGCCGCGCCTCCGGTGGACACCCGCGTTCCCGTAAGGGTCTGCCTGCAAAGGGCTACAAGACCCGCAACCCGAAGGCCGTGTCCAACAAGTTCATCATTGAAAGACGTAAGAAATAACGGAATAAACTAACAGATTATGAGTCGTTCACTTAAAAAAGGACCGTACATTCAGGAAGCTCTCGAGAATCGTATTCTCGCTATGAATGACGGCAGCAAAAAGAAAGAGGTTGTCAAGACTTGGTCCCGCGCCAGCATGATTTCCCCTGACTTCGTGGGCCACACCATCGCCGTTCACAACGGCAACAAGTTCATTCCGGTATATGTTACGGAGAACATGGTCGGTCACAAGCTGGGCGAATTTGCTCCCACCCGCACTTTCCGCGGCCACGCAGGCAACAATAAGAAATAATGTTTAAAGGATTGACATTATGGGAAAGAGAAAAAGACTGATGGCCGAGCGCCTGAAAGAGACCAAGAAGCAGACCGCTATCGCTAAACTTAACGACGTTCCTACCTCCCCGCAGAAGATGCGTCTGGTGGCAGATACCGTCCGTGGCGTTGAAGTAAACCACGCCCTGGATCTCCTGCACTATTCCAAGCGCGACGCTTCCGCATACCTGGAGAAACTTCTCAAGAGCGCCATCGCCAACTGGGAAGCCAAGAACCCGGAGCAGACCAAGGAACTGGAATCCGGCAACGTGATCGTCAAGACCATCATGGTCGACGAAGGCCGCACGCTCAAGCGCATCCGTCCCTGCCCTCAGGGCCGCGCCGGTCGCATCCGCAAGCGTTCCAACCACGTTACCATTATCCTGGACACCAAAAAAGCAGTGGAGGAATAAACTATGGGACAGAAAACTAATCCTATCAGCAACCGTATCGGTATCACCCGTGGTTGGGACTCCAACTGGGTAGGCGGTAACTACGCCGAGAAGATCGCCGAAGACTACGAGATCCGTAAATACCTGGGCAGCCGTCTGGCCAAGGCCAGCCTCTCCCGCATCATCATCGAGCGCACCCTGAAGCTCATCACCGTCACCATCCACGCCGCCCGTCCGGGCGTGATCATCGGCAAAGGTGGTCAGGAAGTGGACAAACTGAAGGAAGAGCTCAAGAAGGTGACCAAGAAGGATGTTCAGATCAACATCTTCGAGGTAAAGCGCCCCGAGGTTGACGCCACCATCGTGGCCGATTCCATCGCCCGCCAGATCGAAGGCCGCGTGAGCTATCGCCGCGCCATCAAGATGGCCATCGCCACCGCCATGCGCGTGGGTGCCGAAGGCATCAAGGTCCAGATCAGCGGCCGTGTAGGCGGCGCCGAAATCGCCCGTTCCGAGATGTTCAAGGAAGGCCGCACCCCGCTGCACACCTTCCGTGCCGATATCGACTACGCTCTTGCAGTAGCCAACACCCAGATGGGTACCATGGGTATCAAGGTGTGGATCTGCAACGGTGAGAAGTACGGCAAGCAGGATCTCTCCCCCAACGCTGGTTTCGCAGCCAACTCCGCCGCTCCCGGCGCAGGCCGTCGTGAAGGCGGTCGCGGTGAGCGCGGTGGCCGTGGCGGCCGTGGTGGTCGTCGCGAGGGTGGCCGTGAAGGCGGCCGCGGAGAGCGTCGCTAAGCTTTTAAAGAGTTTTTTGAAAAAGCGGTCAGTTAATGGCCGCTTTTTCTTATATTTGCATCCTGAAAATCAAGAGCTAACAAAATGAAAGCAAGAACCCTTATCCTTATGGCCGCCGCCGCTACGTTGGTGCTGGCCTGCAAAGAAACCAAGACCACCGAGGAGAAGCTGGCCGAGTTCAACGAGTGGAACGAGACCTTCGCCCAGAACTACCGTACCCGTCTTATCTCCCTGAAAGACGACGCCGAAGCCGCCAAGGCTTTTGCCGATTCGGCCTATGATGCTTACCTTGAATACAACAAGGCTGCCCTCAAGAAGAACCTGGACAATGCCGTAGGTGTGGAAGCCCTGAAGGAGGTTTATTCCGATCTGGAGCCCGAGGAACTGTCCAAGGTTCTGGAGAAACTCACCGCCCCGCTTGAGGGCCGTGATTCCGCCTTTGTAGCCAACCTCAAGGAGAATGTCAAGGCCAGCCTGGCCACGGTCGTGGGCAAGCCCTACACCGATTTCTCCGTCCAGCACGTGATTGGCACCGACAAGGAAGGCAATCCCGTTTACGAAACCCGCAGCCTGTCCGATTACGTGGGCAAGGGCAAGGTTTTCCTGGTGGACTTCTGGTCCCCCTGGTGCCCTCCCTGCAAGGCCGAACTCCCCAACATCAAGTCCGTATGGGAGAAATACCACGGTGACGATTTCGACGTTCTGAGCGTAGCCGTCTGGGAAGAAAGCCGTGGCATGAACTGGAAGAACACCATTGACACCGCCGCTGTATACGGCATCCAGTGGCACCAGATCAACAACGGTCACCAGGAGCCCGCCGCCCTTTACGGCATCCAGGGTATTCCTCACATGGTCCTCTTCGGGGCCGATGGCACCATCATCGCCCGCGGTGACGCCCTGCGCGGTGAAAAGCTGGATCCGGCCGTAGCCGCCGCCCTTGGCAAATAAGCCGTGGGCGCAACCCGCTGACTCTTAGTATGTTAAACAATTACCCCTGGGTGAAAACGGGCTCACCGGGATTTTTCCGTGGGAACAAACTGTAAGCAGTTGAACGATTTACGCATATATTCTGGTTAGTCTGAAGAGGAAGAACTTAAGATCAATAATACCTCTAAGTTGAGCCCTGAATGCCTTGATTTTGGTATTCAGGGCTTCTGCTGAAGCATTGGTTGAGCGGAAGAGAAAGTAGTTAAGCACATCATCTTCCCTTGATTGTAGAGTCTGCGATAGTACACGAAAGTCTTCGTTTCGAGACTTTTCTGCCTTCTCATACCACTGAGACAGACTGCTTCTTGCCGATTCTTTCGTCGCGTTTCTGTTATTAAAGATGACTCTTAGCGAGTGGGAAAGGCTGTATGCGTTCTTTATGTCTGGGAAGCGCCGAAAGAGTATTTGAGCCCTTTTTTTCTGATTCTCGGTCCACTTTTCTGAAGACATCGTCAAGAGGTAAGCAGACCTTTCAAGAAGTTCAGGAATAGTGTCCCCGTTCTCTACTCGTTCTGGAATATACGCCTTTATTTGAGGGAGTGGATGACCCTCCCTGTATATTTTGTACTTCTTTTTCATGTGTTCTCTCTTCTTGATTTGATCTTGCCTGTACCTTTTCCTCGCAGCAGCCTCCTCTGCCATCGCCTCCCTCTTATGCTTCATTCTCAAGTTCCTGATCGCATCTATCGCCATGCTTTGCATATGGAACCGGTCCAGGGTGCGATATGCCCATGGAAAGACGGTTTCTACTATGGCAGCCATGCTGCTGGAAAAGTCCAAAGTAACCTCCCCAACTTGTTTTCTTACAAGCTCGGGAACTTTCTGTAATGCATCCACAACATCTTCCGCTCTGGTGCCCCTGATAATTGCTGCTATGCTTCCTTTTTTACAATGCCCCTCTTTATTAGAGAGTATGGTGAAGAGTTCTCCATCTTTTGTAGATGTCTCATCGATACTCATTCTTGGGCTAAAGTTCTCTGGGAAAAGAAGATATTTGTCTGCGTGAGGGCGGTCTTTCCAAGAATAATAACCGCTCAGATGCTCTTTATAAACACGCTCAAGCGTATCCCCGTCAATCCGGTAATATTGCCCCAGCGAACGGGCCGTCACTGGGGACGTATCCAAGGCGTTCTTTTAAAAAAGCCGCAAACTCCTCCGAGTAGCGGGTGCCTGTAACGGCCAGATTATATACGTTCAATACGACATTTTTCCCAGTATCATCCAACCACCTTCTACGGCGTATATGCAGTACAACTTTGTGGTCTCTGATTGGAAAATCGTTTACTAATGTCGGTTCAGTAAAGCCATTGGGACGCAACGACTGCTGGGCTTTCGTGCGGTTATCAAGTTCATCCAGATAGATATGGAGAATACCGCCTGTATACACTTTCTCTTTAGGCGATGCCTCCTCGTCAACTTTGACAACGTCAAAAAAATCCAGCATCCCATTCGGTAATAGGAAGCTGGACATAAATACATATTTCCCGAGGTCTGACTCTGTCTTTTTCATGAGTGCAAAGTTATAACTTTCTCACATGAAAAGACTTATTCAATACCGTCTTTCCCACGGATTTTTCCCGGTGAGCCT
>JAFPGC010000064.1 GCA_017423025.1 Bacteroidales bacterium | reverse complement strand
GCGGCCGAATACAACGTCCCCGTCGTACCCGCCTTCGTGGAACTGCAGGACCTGGAGAAGGAGGTCGCTCCCGGCTTCCGCGATGTCCGGACGGTCCTGCATGTGCTGCCGCCCATTTTCCCCGATCCGTCCTTATCGGCCCGCGAAAACAGCTTCGCCATGTGCAAGGCCGACTATGCCGCCAAGGTAGCTTGCTTCGAGGAGTGCTATCATCGGCCCTTAACTTACGATTTTACGCCCTGGGACATCGCTGGCTGGACACCTTAACTTTTTTTCGTGATTCTGCCGAAAAATCCTTATATTTGCATGATTATAACCGAAAAATCTTAAATAATCTTATAAACTTATGGCAGACAAAAAGAAAAGAGTTTATCGCTTTGGTGGAAAGCACGCCGAAGGCGATGGCAAGATGAGAGAACTCCTGGGCGGTAAGGGTGCCAACCTGGCCGAAATGAACCTTCTCGGCATGCCCGTTCCCGCTGGCTTCACCATCACCACCGAATGCTGCACCGAGTACTACCGTCTGGGTGGCGGCTATACTCCCGAGCTCAAGGCCGAGGTGGCCAGTGCCCTGGAAGCGACCGAAAAGATCATGGGTAAGAAATTTGGTGACCCCAACGATCCGCTCCTGGTGAGCTGCCGCTCCGGCGCCCGCAGCTCCATGCCCGGTATGATGGACACCATCCTCAATATCGGCCTTTGCTCCGCTACCATCCCTGGTTTGATCAAGAAGACCGGCAATCCCCGTTTCGTATATGACGCTTATCGTCGTCTCATCATGATGTATTCCGACGTGGTGATGGAGAAGGCCGAGGGCATCGAGCCCGCCGACGGCATGGGTATCCGCCAGCAGCTGGACCGCATGATGGAAGACGTGAAGAAGGCCAACGGTTACAAGAGCGACACCGAGCTCACCGCCGACCAGCTCAAAGACCTGGCCGAGGCTTTCAAGGTACGCATCAAGGAAGTCCTGGGCGTAGAATTCCCGGACGATGCCAAGGCTCAGCTTTGGGGTTCCATCGGCGGCGTGTTCAAGAGCTGGAACGGCAAGCGCGCCATCCGTTACCGTCAGATCGAGCACATTCCGGATGACTGGGGTACCGCTGTGAACGTCCAGTCCATGGTGTTCGGTAACATGGGTGACACCTCCGCTACCGGTGTGGCTTTCTCCCGCAACCCCGCCAACGGTGACAACAAGTTCTATGGTGAGTGGCTCATCAATGCCCAGGGTGAAGATGTGGTGGCCGGTATCCGTACCCCCAACCCCCTGAACGAAGCCACCAAGAGCGAGAAGAACAAGAACCTCGCTTCCCTCGAGACCGCCATGCCCGAGGTTTACAAGGAACTGGACGACATCCGCAAGCATCTGGAGGAGCACTTCCAGGATATGCAGGATATCGAATTCACCATCCAGGAAGGCAAGCTGTGGATGCTGCAGTGCCGTATTGGCAAGCGCACGGGTCTGGCCGCCCTGCAGATGGCTGTAGATATGGTTGAGGAAGGCCTCATTGACGAGAAGACGGCCGTGATGCGTGTGGCTCCCGCCCAGCTGGACGAGGTCCTGCACCCCATCCTGGATCCCGCTTCCGAGAAGAAGGCCCCCGTTCTGGCCCAGGGTCTGCCCGCTTCCCCGGGTGGTGCCGTAGGTCAGATTGTCTTCACCTCCGAAGACGCCATCAAATACAACCAGGCCGGCAAGAAGTGCATCCTCGTCCGTGAGGAGACTTCCCCCGAAGACATCGACGGTATGCACGCCTCCGTGGGTATCCTCACCGAGCGCGGCGGCATGACTTCCCACGCTGCCCTCGTGGCCCGTGGTTGGGGTAAGTGCTGCATCGTAGGTTGCGACGCCCTCAAGATCAATTTCAAGGACAAGACCGTTTCCTTCGCAGGTGTAGATAAGAAACTCAAGGAAGGCGACTGGCTGTCCCTGAACGGCGCCAAGGGTCTGGTTTACGAAGGTGTCATCGAGACCATGGACGCCTCCGAGAACCCCCTGTTCGCCAAGTTCATGGGTATGTGCGACAAGTTCCGCAAGCTGGGTATCCGCACCAATGCCGATACTCCGGAAGATGCCGCCCGCGCCCTTAAGTTCGGTGCCCAGGGTATCGGCCTGTTCCGTATCGAGCACATGTTCTATGGCCGCAACAGCGAACTGCCTCTGAGCAAGCTCCGCAAGATGATCCTCTGCGACACCGACGCCGAGCGTAAGGCCGCCCTCGCCGAGCTCGAGCCCTTTATGAAGGCCGCTGTCAAGGAGACCCTCCGCGTGATGGATGGCAAGCCCGTCGTGTTCCGTCTGCTGGATCCGCCGCTCCACGAGTTCGTACCTCAGGGCGAGGACAAGAAGAAGGAACTGGCCAAGGATCTGGGCATTTCCGTGAAGGAAGTGGAGAAGCGTGGCGAGAGCCTGCACGAGGTGAACCCGATGATGGGTCACCGCGGTGTCCGTCTGCACGTGAGCTTCCCGCTCATCGCCGAGACCCAGTACCGTGCCATCTTCACCGCCACCGCCGAACTCCAGAAGGAAGGCCTGCACCCGCACCCGGAAATCATGATCCCTGTGACCATCTCCGCTCGCGAGCTCAACTTCCAGAAGGCCATCTGCGACCGCATCAAGGCCGAGGTTGAGGCCCACCAGGCTCAGCTCATCGACTACCAGTTCGGTACCATGATCGAGATCCCTCGCGCTGCCCTCACGGCCGACCGTATGGCCCGTACCGCCGAGTTCTTCAGCTTCGGTACCAACGACCTTACCCAGATGACCTTCGGCTTCAGCCGTGACGATATCGGCACCTTCATGGGTGACTACCTGGGTAACAAGATCCTGGATTCCGATCCGTTCCAGACCATCGACACCAAGGCCGTCGGCCAGCTGGTCAAGATGGGTGTGGACCGTGGTCGCAGCTGCCGTCCTACCCTGCAGTGCGGTATCTGCGGTGAGCACGGTGGAGATCCCAAGTCCATCGAGTTCTTCAACACCATCGGCATTGATTATGTGTCCTGCAGCCCGTTCCGCGTGCCCATCGCCCGCCTCGCCGCTGCACAAGCCCAGATTTGCCAGAGCAAGTAAGACGTTCATCCGTTAACTGAATGGAGAGCCTGTCAGAGAATGACGGGCTCTTCTTTTATATTCAATAGACAGGTTATGGGAAAGTTTTACTAACTTTGTAAGGATACTTAACAGATGATAGGTATGAGACGACTTCTTTTCTATGTTTTGGCAATTGTGGGCTTTGGGCTGTCGCTGTATTCTTGCCAGAAGGCACCGGTGCTTGAGTTTACCGGCTCCACGGCGGTTTCCTTTACCCGTGACGGTGGCTCCCAGCGCATTACCTTCACAACCAACAGGGACTGGTCGGTGTCCTCGTCGCAGTCCTGGTGCAAAGCCTCTCCTGCTACGGGATCGGCCTCCGATACTCCCATTACCGTGACGCTTACCTGCGAGGCCAACAGCACTTACGACGACAGATCGGCCACCATTACCATCAAGGCCGATGAGCTGACGCAGACCATTCAGGTGAGTCAGGGAATGGGACTGGGGCTGATTGTCTCGCCCACGAGCATAGAATTGTCCAACGCCGCCCAGGCCTTTGAAATAGAAGTCCAGAAGAACGTTACCTATACTGTAAGCGTGGATGATGCGTGCAAGGAATGGCTCCAGTATACAGGTACCAAGGGCCTCAGTTCCGAAAAGGCTACTTTCAGCATTGCCGCCAACGAATCTTATGACAACCGCGAGGGAAAGATTACGTTCAAGCAGACCGACGGAAGCCTTACTGCGACGGTTGTGGTGAAGCAAAAGCAGACCGACGGCCTGTTTGTCACTACGCCCGAGTACAATCTGTCTGACGAGGAGCATACCCTTAGCGTAGAGGTGATGGCCAACGTATCCTTTGAAGTGACTTCGGAGGCCGATTGGATCCATTACGTAGAGACCAAGGCACTCAAATCTTCCACCATTACCCTTACGGTAGATGCCAATGACACTTACGATGCCCGTAGCGGAAAGGTGTTTGTGAAGCAGACCAACGGCACCCTGACGGGAGAAATCACCGTCAATCAGGCGGTAAATTATGGTCTGTTCGTTAGCCCGGAGGTAATAAGCATTACCAAGGATGCCCAGGTAGTCGCGGTAGAGGTGAAATACAATGTAGAGTACGACTTTGTGATTCCGGAGGCCGCCAAGGACTGGGTTACCGTCCAGACGGAACCCGGAACCAAGGGATTGGCCACGGACAATATCTATTTTGCCATTGCAGAAAACAAGGCCTATGTGGGCCGTGAGACAGCCATCGCTTTCAGGCAGATAGGCGGAGACCTTACCGGCACCGTCAAGATTGTCCAGGCCCAGACGGATTATCTGAGCATTACTCCCGTCAAGGATTCCCTTTCCTATAAGGGAGGGGCCATCTCCTTCTCGGTCATCACCAATATCGATTATACCCTGACGCCTGCCCCTGAGGCCGATTGGATTACGGTTGGAGAGGGAGAAGAGAGCGGGACCAGTGCGGGACTGACCACCTTCAAGCACACGATCACCGCCCCCGAGAATGAAGTGACGGCCGCCAGGTATGCCACCATTGCCGTAAACAGTAACACGGGAGAATTCCAGAAGACCTACACCCTGACTCAGGGTCCGCAGCCCATCGTTGAATTTGCCGATGCCAATTTCAAGGCGTACTGCATAGAGAACTTCGACCTGGATGGAGACGGTGAACTGACGGCGGCGGAAGCCGGGCTTGTGACCAGAATTGATGTCTATAACAAAGACATCGCATCCTTGAAGGGGATTGAGTATATGCCGAACCTGGAGTCCTTGGACTTTGGCAAGAACCAGGTGAGCTCGCTGGATACCAGCCACAATCCGGCCTTGGTCAAGCTTCGCTGCTACAGCAACAACCTCACCAGCATTGACGTTAGCGGCAGTCCGGCCTTGACCGAGCTGACCTTTGGTAACAACCAGGTCTCTTCCCTCGATTTGAGCCACAACCCCGCCCTCACCAAGCTGGAGTTTTACAACAATGCGGTGACGGAACTGGATCTCAGTCACAACCCGGCCCTGGTGGACCTGAGTTGTGGTAAGAACCGGCTCACCGTCCTGGATGTGAGTTATTGCAAAGAACTGAGCGCCCTGAACTGTAGTGAAAATCCTTTCCTTTTGGAGATTTGGCTCGCAGAAGGACAGACCATAGATAAATTCACCTACGATACTGCGGTTGCGACCCTTAAATATAAGTAGAGACAATAATTCCCCGGCGGCCTGCCGGGGAATTTCATTTATAAGAGTTTGGCAGCTATTTCGGAAAGTTCGGAACGCTCGCCTTTCTTGAGGAAGACGTGCTGGAAAATGGCCTGGCCGCGCATCTTCTCTCCCAGGTGGGTAAGACCGTTACTCCACTGGTCCAGGAAGGGCTGGTCAATCTGGTAGATATCTCCTGTAAAGACCATCTTGGTACCCTCTCCGGCACGGGTGATAATAGTCTTTACCTCGTGCGGGGTAAGGTTCTGGGCCTCGTCCACAATGAAATAGACCTTGCCCAGGGAACGGCCGCGGATGTAGGCCAGGGGAGAGATGAGAAGCTTCTCTTCCCGTACCATGGCATCCAGTTTCTGGGCCTGCTTGCTGCCGGGCTTGTAGCAGTGCTTGATGACCTCCAGGTTGTCCATGAGGGGTTGGATGTACGGACTCATCTTTGTTTTCTGGTCTCCGGGGAGATAGCCTATATCCTGGCCGCCCAGCACCACGGTGGGACGGGAGAGGATAATCTGGTCGTAGTCTGCAGCCTGCTCCAGGGCGGCGGCCAGGGCGATGAGCGTCTTACCCGTGCCGGCGCCGCCGGTAATGGACACCAGCGGAATCTTGGGGTTGAGGCAGGCGTCCAGCGCAAACTTCTGCTCGTCATTGCGGGGACGGATGCCGGCGGCCGATTGCGCGCGCACCAGGGCGATGACATCGCGCGAGGCGTCGTATCGGCCACAAACGGTCTCGCTTCCGAAGATGAACTTGTACAGCTGGTTGGGCATGGGTGCGTTGGGCTGGATTTCCCGCCAGTCCAGGCAGTTGTCCTGCCCGTAGGCCAGGCGCTGCGTGGCCTCGGAAGAGGCCTCCACGGTAATCACTTCCTGCTCCAGGCTCATCATTACCTCGTCGTCCACACGGTCCCTCAGGTAATCCTGGGCTTCCATGCCCACGGCCTTGGCCTTGAGGCGGAGGTTGATGTCCTTGGTGACCAGCGCCACAAAACGGTTGGGATTGTGATCCCTTACCCACATGGCGGTGGAGAGGATGCGGTGGTCCTGCGTGTCATCCCTGAAAAGGTCCTGGTACTTGGGGGCAAAAGGATGGTTGGGCTCCAGTTTGATGTAGCCCAGCCGTTTGCCCAGCGGGTAACCGCGGGTGCTGTTGGGCTTACGGTCCATGAGCTTGTTCATTTCCCGCATGAAGGACCGGGCGTTGAAACTGAGGGCGTCGTTGCCCTTTTTGAACTTGTCCAGTTCCTCCACCACGGCGATGGGAATCACGATGTCATTGTCCTGGAACTGCTTGATGGCAGTGTGGTCGTGCAGGATAATGTTGGTGTCTAGGACGAATATTTTGGCCATAGTTAATCTTCTCCTTCTAATGTATTCAGAAGGGATTCAAGTATTTGTGGTATTTCTATGCGGTTGGTCAGTTTTACCTCCGGGTGGCCGGGAGTAGGGTGGCCGATGGGGAAGTATACCACATCCTGGAGGATGAGCTCCGCATCGACGTAATCGTAGTCGATGTCGGCAATCTGGATGACGACGCTCGGGACTTCGGAGAAGAGGACGCGGACGGGGAGTTCCCCGCCGTGGGCCTTGGAGATTTCCCGGATGGAGACATCGGCCCCTGTTCCACCGGAAGCCAGGGCGCGAAGGGCGGTCATGAGACCTCCGTCGCCCACGGTGACGCCGGCCTTGACCACGCCGTCTTCCACCAGTTCGCGCAGCACTTCATAGCAGTCCATGAAGTAGTCTGCGTCGGAGACGTCGGCCGGAGTGGCGGGCGTGGCGCCCACGGCCTGGGCCAGCGTGGAGCCACCCAAGCGGTAGTCGCAAGTATCGAAGGGGATGTAGATGATCCAGTCAGAGGCCTCGGGCTGGAAGGTGGCCGGAGCCTTTCTGCGACGGCTCAGGCGCGGATTGGCCGTACGGTAGGGCGTGTCCCGGAAGAGGTCGTCCTCTTCCTGCTGGGCATCGTCCTCTTCCAGCACCGTGCCGGCCTTGAAAGCCACGGAAGGCGTGCCGGTGGTAAGGCTGTACTTCTCCAGCCTTACCCCCAGGGCGTCTATGTAATTGCAAGTGGCCTCTACCGATTCGTAGAAGGCAGCGGCATGACCTATCTCTTTCTGGTTCCACTTCCAGTCGGCCTTCAATGTGAGGTCTCCCAGACGGAAATGGCCGTTGTACCAGACCACGTCCAGCAGGGCCTGCGCCACTTTGGAGGCCGAATAAGGTCCGGAGAAGGGGAGCGGCAGAGTGCGGGTGCGGCGGAGTTCCTCTACGGCTACGGCGTACTCCGGGATGGCACTTTCCTCAAAGGGGAAGTGGTCCGGATTATGGTCCAGATGCTCATCGGCCAGGGTTTCCGGGTCTCCGTCCGGTTCCAGCGGCGGCTGGGCCGTACATTCCCGCAGCATCCGGGCCGGGGAAAGCGGCATGGGAACGCCGTCCAGAATGTAGCTGCTGTAGAGTAAGTCTGCTGCCATACCCCAAATATAGTGAATTTCTGGTAAAAATCGTATCTTTGTACTATGGAAATGTCTTACGAAGACCTTCTGGCCGATATTTTCAAGCGTTTTCCCTCGGTGCAGGGAAGCGGCTTCACCCCCGGCGCCTACAAGCCCGGGTTGGAGCACATGCAAGCCTTCGACGAAGCCTTGGGAAGTCCCTCCAAGGTGCTGAAAACCATCCACGTCGCCGGTACCAACGGCAAGGGTTCCGTGGCCAATATGCTGGCATCGGCCTTTACCTCCTGCGGCTACAAGGTGGGCCTTTTCACCTCGCCCCATCTTATAGATTTCCGTGAGCGCGCACGCATAGGCGGGAGTATGATTCCCAAGGAGTATGTCTATGAGTTCCTCACCGAGTGGCTGCCCTGGATCAAGGAGCACGACCTTTCCTTCTTCGAGATTACTACCGGCATGGCTTTCAAGTGGTTTGCCGATGAAAAGGTAGACGCCGCCGTCATCGAGGTGGGCCTCGGAGGCCGCCTGGATTCCACGAATATCCTGGAGCGGCCGGAGCTCTGCATCGTCACTTCCATCGGCCTGGACCACATGGCCCTTCTTGGGGATACGCTGCCCAAGATTGCCGCCGAAAAAGCCGGCATTTTCAAGGCCGGTGTGCCCGCCATAGTAGGAGAAATGGATCCGCAGACCGCCCCTGTCTTCGAAGAGAAGGCCTACATGTTCTGCCCTCTCCATTACGCCAGCGAAGAGCGCCCGAGCCTGTGGAGACGCAGCCCGGAAATCCTCAAGGAAATGGACCTGAGGGCCGAAGTCCAGGAAGCCAACCTCCGCACCGTGCTGCTGGCTGTGGACCTTCTGGCCGATACTTTCGAACGTCTGCAGGATGCCGACGCCGTGGCCGACGGCATCATTCACACCGCCCGCAACATGGATTTCCACGGCCGCTGGGAGCGTCTTTCGGCCCAGCCTTACGTGCTGGCGGACATCGGCCACAACGCACATGCCCTGCAGCACAATTTCGCCCAGCTGGAGCAGTATGTGAAGGAGGGCCGCTTCTCCTCGCTCATCATCGTGTACGGCATTATGGCCGATAAGGACTTGGACGCCATCCTGCCTCTGATGCCGCTGGATGCCACCTATATCTTCGCTTCGCCGGACAGCCCCCGCGCCCTTCCGGCCGGTGAACTTATGCACCGGTTCAATGAGTATAGGCGAAGCCATAATCTGCCTTTCCGTTCGTACTTCGCCGGCAGTGTGCGTCAGGCCGTGCAAATGGCCACCCAACTGGCCCAGAACCTCTCTACCCAACTGAGCAGGAGCGCATCGGCCCCCGACCCCGCCCCGCCGCTCATCTACATAGGAGGAAGCGCGTTCGTGGTAGCCGAAGCGTTGCCGCTGTTCTAATAGCACGATAATTGTTTTATCCATCGTAAATGGATCTGAAATATGAGAAACTTACTGATAACCACCGTGCTGGCTCTTGTCGGCATGTTCAATGCCGCGGCCATGAATGACGACGGACACGTGCTTACAGACCTTTGGCGCAAGTATGAGGATGCCCGCAAGGCCGACCGCCCCCATAAGGAGGCGGAAATCTTGGCCGATATCCGCCAGAAGGCGCTCAAACAGCACCTGCCGGTGGACTTCTACGATGCCGCCACGGAATACGTAAATACCGTCCAGAGAAGGGATTGGAAGCAGAGGGACAAGCTTCACGAAGAGTTGGAGGCGGAGGTCAGGCGCTTCGACCAGCCCCTCATCACCTTCCTTTGGATGCGCCAGTGGAAGAACTCGTCGACCGACGAGCTTTGGGCCTATGTGAAAGACCATCTGAAGGGTTTCCAGGGCAAGAATCCCGCCCTGTACCGGGGTGTGGAAAGCTTCCTGAACGGCACCCTTAAGCCCTTCATCCGCAATGACAAGGAGTTTGTTCTCTGGAACCTGCTGCAGAGCCGCCGCTATGCCGACGCCCTGCAGGACGAGATTTATCAGGAACTCAAGAAAGAGTTGGCCGATTCCTATCCCGGAGACGGCGCGCTGGAGTATTATATCATTAGCCGGAGGTACACCACCCAGGCCCAGATGCCGGCCAAGAAATCGGCCTTACAGGCCCTTCAGGCACAATATCAGGACCAGGCGCTGGGTTTATATCCCAGGGCCGATCTATTGCTCATGGAGAAGGACGAGATGGACCGGGACAAGGCCTCGAGCCAGCAGTATCAGAATCTGCGGACGGCCTGCCTCCGCTTTGAAACCCATCGGAAGGCTTTTCGGGGCGACGAGGCCACTCTGGCCAAGGGATGCACCGGAGTCGAATACCTTCTGCAACACCTGGAAGGCCAGGATCTGGCCCTGCAGGTAGATTCCACCCGCATTCTGGTCTTG
>JAFPGC010000063.1 GCA_017423025.1 Bacteroidales bacterium | reverse complement strand
GAGTGATATCTCGAAATATTCTCTCAAGTAATATATTGCCGTGGTTATAGCGGTGAGGAACCACCTCTTCCCATTCCGAACAGAGAAGTTAAGCTCACCATCGCCGATGGTACTGACCCACCAGTTGGGAGAGTAGGTAGCTGCGGTTCTTTGAAGCCCCGTGCGTCAATGACGCATGGGGCTTTTCATTTACCGCAGCAAGCTGCGCCTTCTTTCGTTACCCCCTCCCGAAACCCCTCCCCTTGGGGGAGGGACTTATGTTATGTAAAATTTACTATCTTTGTAAATTATGAAGAATAAGATGGATAATACGGCCGTTTGGAACGAGGCCGGGAAAGGGGCGCTGTATTTGGGCGGCCTTTCCGTCCTGTGCCTGAGCCTGAAGGAAGTGAGTGCGCTCAGCGGTTCCAATTTCCTTATTACGGCCGCTTCCATCATCTTGTGGGTGGTGGAATTCTTCGGCTGCATCCTCCTCATGAAGCGCTTCATGCTGGATTTTCGCGACAAGTATGAGGGTGTCCAGATGGCCGATACGGCCCGCCTTGGCCGTAGGATGGCGCTTTTGAGCGGACTTCTTCTGGCATCGGCCCAAGCGCTTTTCATCATGCAGATGCCGCAGGAGGAGATGAATGCCCTGGTGGACCAGCTTTCCTCGGCCATGTCCATGGGAGCTTCGGAGCGCGAGGCTATGGACGGCGTCATTCCCAGACTGCCGGTGCTCACTTTTGTGTTCCAGTGGCTATACTGCTACCTGTACGGCACCGTTCTTGCCTCCATCCTTTCCCGTTATATCTTTATGCAAGAAGTACTGGGTACCCGTTTCCGTCCTACGGATGAAAATGAGGACAAACCCGATGAACAGTAATACGTTATGGATTTATCGATTGTCATTCCGCTATATAATGAGGCCGAGAGCCTGCCCGAACTGAAGGCTTGGATCGACGCCTCCCTCAAGGGTTTTACCTATGAAATCCTCTTCATAGACGACGGTTCCACCGACGGCTCGTGGAAGGTGATCCAAAAGATGGACGACCCGGCCGTGCACGGCATCCGCTTCCGCCGCAACTATGGAAAATCGGCCGCTCTCTTCGAGGGTTTCGCCGCGGCCCAGGGAGACATCGTGGTAACCATGGATGCCGATTTACAGGATTCCCCGGAGGAAATCCCCAAAATGGTCAGGATGATCCGGGAAGATGGGTACGACCTGGTCAGCGGCTGGAAAAAACACCGCAAGGACAATACCTTCACCAAGAACCTGCCCTCCAAGCTGTACAACTGGACGGCCCGCAAAGTGACAGGCATCAAACTGCACGACATGAACTGCGGCCTCAAGGCCTACAGGGCCGAGGTCGTCAAGAATATCGAAGTTTACGGAGAAATGCACCGCTACATCCCCTACCTGGCCAAGAACGCCGGTTTTACCAAGATAGGGGAGAAGCCCGTGCATCACCAGAAACGCAAGTTCGGTACGTCCAAATTCGGCATGGATCGCTTTGTGCACGGATTCCTGGACCTTATGAGCCTGTGGTTCCTGTCACGCTTCGGCGGCAAGCCCATGCACTTCTTCGGTGCCAGCGGCATCCTGATGTTCCTCGTCGGCTTTGTCATGACGGTGTGCATCGTGGTCAACAAGCTGGTTCACCAGGCCAACGGACTCAAATACCGGGCTGTTACCGACCAACCCCTATTCTATCTGGCCCTGTTGGCCGTGGTGCTGGGCGTCATGCTCTTTTTGGCCGGTTTCATCGGCGAAATGATAGCCCGAAGTTCCACGGAAAGGAATACTTATCAAGTCAAAGAAAGGTTTTAGTCTTCCATACCCATGAAAAGAATCTGTTTTTTTGCTGCGTTGCTTTGTGCAGGGTTCCTCCCTGCAGCGGCGCAGTCGGTTCCCGTTAATCCCAAACCGGGCAGTGTCTCTGAGGCAGAAGTGGCCATGACCGTTTATGAGCGGGACACTACGGCGGCGGCCCTGGCACTGGTGGACAAGACAGAGATAATCCTGCAAACCTCCGATGTCCTTGAAATGAAGAAGGAAACCCTGGTTTACGAACGCATCAAGATCCTGAAGGAGGATGGAAAATCCTGGGCCGATTACAAGATCCCCCATCTCAAGGACGAGTTCGTGACCGGCATCAAGGTTACCACTTACAATATGGAGAACGGGAAGGTGACCAAAACCACGCTGGACAAAAAGAGTATCTTCCGGGAGAAGGTTACGGATAAAGTATCCACCTGTTCTTTCTCGGCCCCCGACGTAAGGGTCGGCTCAGTGATTGAAGTGTCATACAAGATGGAGAGTGACCGCTACTGGGATATCCCCGAGTCGGTTATGCAACGTACCATACCTGTGAACATGGCCACTACCGAGATTACTTATCCGGATTTTCTGACCATGAGCCGGATGACCCGCGGCTATCTCCTTCCCGCCTATCAGCAGACCTCCTCCCCCAAGACTTTACGGAACAACGTGCTTTCCTCGTGCTTGATGATAACCGACCACTATTCCATGGTGGACGTTCCGGCGGTTCCCCGCGAGTCGTTCAGCATGAGCCCCAGCCTTTACCGCAGCACCGTGTCTTATGAAGTGGCCGGCGTCACCATTCCCGGGCAGTTGTACAGGAGCTATTCCCTGAAGTGGGAAGATGTGGACAAGCAGGTGCTGGAATCCCCCATTTCCACCCAGTGCTACGTGAAAGGCAAGTTCCTGGATCCGTTCAAATCCCAGGCCGAGGATGAGGCGCAGGCCATTGCCCAGGTGCGCAATGCCGTGCTGGCCGCCGTCAAGTGGGACAAGCGTTCCACCCTGGTGCCGGAGAATGTGCGCAGTGTGCTGAAGGCCGGTACGGGCTCTTCGGCCTCCATTAATGCCGTGGTGGCCAGTGTCCTGAACGAGATGGGCTACAAGGCACATCCCATGCTGCTGTGCTGCAGGAGCCACGGCCTGTTGTCCAGTTTCTTCGTATCCGCGGAGTCGTTTACGGACATGATGCTTTACATTATGGCTCCTTCGGGCAAAACCTTTTTCCTGGACGCGGCTCCTGATTATGGTTATGTAGGCGTGGTGGACCCCGATTACCTGGTAGAGGAGGCCCGTGTGGTGGTACCGCCCACCGAAGGACTCTCCTTCTGGCAGGACCTCACCCCCATGGCCAGCGGCACTTCCGTCTTCATGGCGGATGCCCGTCTGGAACCGGACGGCCTGGTGAAGGGTTCTGTCCAGGTATCCTGCTACAACGAGGCTTCGTTCCTGGTCCGCCAGACCCGCGACCAGCTGGGAACCGACGAAAAGTACTTCCAACTGGTAGAGAAGGGGGAGGACTTCGAACTGGTGTCGGGAGAGTATAAGGCCGATGACTATGCCTTATCGGCCGCCTTCTCGCTGGAATTCGAACAGGAAGCCACCTCCTCCGGGGAGATGGTCTATATCAAGCCCTTCCTCATCAAGGAGCATCATCAGGATGACTTCCCTCCCGGGGAGCGTCATCTTCCCGTGGATTTCCCCTTCCGCGAAGCCATCACTTACATCTACAGTCTCAAGGTTCCCGATGGATATGTTGTGGAGCAGCTGCCGCCCACAGTGTCCTTCCGTCCCGCCAGCTTCAAGGCCAGGGCCCTGTGCCAGAGCCAGTTGACGGAGGGGAATATCATCAAGATATCCTTCTCCTTCAAGAACGACGCCCTGCAGGTTCTGCCTGACGAGTATGGCGATCTGCGTGCGTTCTGGGAGAAACTCTGCAACATCTATCAGGGAACCATAGTCCTTAAGAAACAATGAACCTGCTGCTTGCCGCCCTGGCCGTAGTGGCCTCGGCCGTGATTGAGGAACACACGGCCACCTTTACCCTGAATTCGGAAACCTCCGGGGAATGGTCGGTCTCCACCACCGTCGTCGTGAATGACGAGAAGGGAATGGCGGCCGCCGAGTTCTTTCTCTACTGCGACAGTTTCCGTACCATGAAATCGTTCGGGGGTACGGTGACGCCGGCCAATGGCAAGGTGGTGAAGCTGCGCATGTCGGACCTGGAGCGGGATGCGTACAGCCCGGGCCTGGTGGATGACGGCGTTACCTACGGCTATTCCCCGTCGGGCCATTTCCCGCTCACGGTGCATTATGAGTACAAGGTGGCTTATCGCGGGGGCTTCTCCTCTTTCCCGGCTTTCTTTCCGGTAGAGACGGCCGAGGTGTCCCTCCGGGAGGCCAGTTATGTGCTGGATGTCCCTGCAGGGTATGCAGTGAAATATGTATCGGCCCGGACGGAGTTTGCCAAGGAGACCGTCAAGAACCGGGACGTGTACCGCTGGACGGTCAAGGACTTTTCTCCGCTGGTCCGGGAGAGCATGATGCCGCCTTCCGAGGAACTGCTTCCCTATGTGTACTGTTCGCCGGAAAGCATCAACCTGGGCGGATTCCCGGGCATGCAGCGGGACTGGAACGAACTGGGCAAGTGGCTGTACAGCCTGCAGACCAACTCCCTGGAGCTTTCGCCGGAGGAAGTGAAGGCCGTCAGGGAGCTTACGGCAGGGTGTCAGACCACCCTGGAAAAACTCTCCCGCCTGTATGACTATCTACGGGAAAGGACCCGGTACGTGAGCATCCAGCTGGGCATAGGCGGCCTTAAACCCATTCCCGCCAAGGAAGTTTCCCGGGTGGGCTATGGAGATTGCAAGGGCCTTTCCAACTATCTGCGCGCCTTGCTGGCGGCGGTCGATGTCCCTTCGGACTATTTTATCATCAGTACCAGCCAGGCGGATTTGAGGGACGAATATGCTTCGGTGGGGCAGATGAACCATGCCATGCTGGCCGTTCCCGTCCCGGAACTGTCGGACACCGTCTGGGTGGAGTGCACCAATCCGGTCGTTCCGCTGGGGTACCGGCACGAGGACGCCGCCGGCCATCAGGTGGTGCTGGTGAAGGAGAGCGGGGGAGAACTGCTCCGCATTCCCTCCTATCCGGACTCCCTGTCGCTCGTACGCCAGGTGTTTGAGGTGAACCTCTTTTCTTCCGGATCGGCCGAAATATCGGCCCGTCGCGAACTTTTCCTGGACTATGTGGAGGGTTATCTCACTTTCCGGGACCAGCGCCCGCAGCGGCAGATCAGCCGCCTGACCCAGAACCTGAAGATTCAGGCCGAGGATGTGCAAGTGGGGGCCATCCAGGATAATTTTGCCGATTATGCCACCCTGGGGAAGGCCTTTGTCCCGGAGATGCAGATTCCTTATTCTTTCCGCACCGGGTCTTATGCCTCGGTATCCGGCGACCGGCTGTTCGTGCCGGTGAATCCTTATGCGCAGGCCATCTCTATCCAGAAGAGCGCCCGTGTCAATGACTTGTATCAGCGAGGGGTGAGCCGGTGGGAGGAATGCGTGAAGGTCCAAATCCCGATGGGTTACCGGGCCGAGAGCATTCCCGCTCCCGTTGTGCTGGACACGGAATGGGGGAGCATGGAATCCCAGGTGACCCTTTCTCCGGGCGGAACGGAGATGGAGGTAAGGCAGACGTTCACAATCAAGGCTTTCCGTGCGCCGGCGTCCAGTTATGCCTCGTTCCGGGACTTTGCCCGGGCGGTGAACCGGGCCTATTCGGCCACGGCAGTTTTCGTGAAAGAATAGTCTCCTGTTTTCTCGAAAAAAATTGTTATCTTTGTAAGCTATCCCAGAGATGGCGAGTGAAAGACATTGTAAGTAATAAACTCAAACTAAGATTATGATTAACATTACGTTCCCCGATGGAAGTGTTCGTCAGTACGAAGCTGGCGTGACTGGTTATGATGTGGCTATGAGCATCAGCCCCCGTTTGGCTGAGCAGATCCTGGCCGTGAATATCAAGACGCCCGATGAGCCAGAGACCTCCAAGGGAACTACCATCGACCTCATGCGTCCCATCACCTCTGATGTGGCTATCCGCCTCCTCAAATGGGAAGACGACGAGGCTAAGAAAGTATTCTGGCACAGCTCCTCGCACCTGATGGCCGAGGCTCTGGAGGCCCTGTTCCCGGGCGTGAAGTTCGGTATCGGCCCTGCCATTGAGAATGGTTTCTATTATGACGTAGACATGAACGGCCGCACCCTCACGGATGCAGACTTCAAGGCCATCGAAGACAAGATGCTGGAGTTTGCCCGCCAGAAGCAGGACTTCTGCCGCATCGAGGTGTCCAAGGCCGATGCTATGAAATATTTCACCGAGAAGGGTGACCAGTACAAGCAGGAGCTCATCTCCGAACTGGAAGACGGTACCATTACCTATTATACCAATGGTCAGTTCACGGACCTGTGCCGCGGCCCGCACCTGAAGAACACGGAAGTGATCAAGGCCGTGAAGGTGCTGTCCCTGGCCGGTGCCTACTGGCGCGGTGACGAAACCCGCCAGCAGCTCACCCGTATCTACGGTATCACCTTCCCCAAGGCCAGCATGCTCACGGAATATCTGCAGGTGCTGGAAGAGGCCAAGAAGCGCGATCACCGCAAGATCGGCAAGGAGATGGAACTCTTCACCTTCTCCCAGCGCGTGGGTGCCGGCCTGCCCCTGTGGCTGCCCCGCGGCGCTGCCCTGCGCAACACCCTGCAGGCTTTCCTGGCCAAGAAGCAGGCCGAGTACGGCTACCTCCCCGTGGTGACGCCCCATATCGGCGGAAAGGAACTCTATGTGACTTCCGGTCACTATGCCAAGTACGGCAAGGATTCCTTCCAGCCCATCCACACCCCGCAGGAAGGTGAGGAATACCTCCTCAAACCCATGAACTGCCCCCATCACTGCGAGATTTTCCGCAGCGCCCCCCGCAGTTATCGTGACCTCCCGCTGCGTTTCGCCGAGTTCGGTACCGTATACCGTTACGAACAGTCCGGCGAGCTCCACGGCCTCACCCGTGTGCGCAGCTTCACCCAGGACGACGCCCACCTCTTCTGCCGCCAGGACCAGCTCCAGGAAGAGTTCGAGAAGGTGATCGACCTCATCCTCTACGTGTTCAAGACCCTGAAGTTCGACAAGTTCACCGCCCAGGTCTCCCTGCGCGACCCCAAGAACCCGTCCAAGTACATCGGCTCAGATGAAAACTGGCAGAAGGCCGAACAGGGCATCATCGATGCCGCCAAGAAGAAGGGCCTTCCTTACGTGGTGGAAACCGGCGAGGCCGCTTTCTATGGCCCGAAGCTGGACTTCATGGTGAAGGATGCCATCGGCCGCAGCTGGCAGCTGGGTACCATCCAGGTAGACTACAACCTGCCGGAGCGCTTCGAACTGGAGTACGTAGATTCCGACGGCTCCCGCAAGCGTCCGGTGATGATCCACCGCGCCCCCTTCGGCTCCTTGGAGCGTTTCGTGGCCGTGCTGCTGGAGCACACCGCCGGTCATCTGCCCCTGTGGCTGCACCCGGATCAGGTGAAAGTACTGCCGGTGAGCGAAAAATATGCAGATTATGCGAAAAAAGTTGTAAATCTGCTAAATAATTCCGAAATTCGCGCCTCCATAGACGACCGTAACGAAACTCTGGGTAAGCGAATTAGAGAGACTTCCCTCATGCGAGTACCGCTGCTGGTCATCGTTGGAGAGAAAGAGCAGGCGGAGGAATCCGTCTCGGTACGCCGTGGAGCCGTGGACCAGGGTTCCATGACTGTGCCGCAGTTTGTGGATTATGTCCGCAATGCTGTGGCCGAAGAACTGGCCCAGTAAGTTTAACATTTTAAAGGAGTAAAACTATCGCAACGCCTTTCAAACCGAGACCCTCGGGTCTCAAGAAGAAACCCCAGCAGATGCAGGGTAACCAGAAGGACGAGAACGCCCTTCGGATTAACCGTGAAATAACTGCTTCGGAGGTTCGTCTGGTTGGGGAAAACATCCCCGAGCAGGGCATCTATCCTTTCTCCAAGGCCCTCGCCATGGCCGAGGAACAGGAACTGGACTTGGTCGAAATCAGCGCCAAGGCCGATCCGCCGGTATGCAAGATTCTGGATTACCAGAAGTACCTGTACCAGCAGCGCAAGAAAGCCAAGGAGATGAAAGCCAACGCTGCCAAGATAGTCATCAAGGAAATCCGCTTCGGCCCCAACACGGACGAACATGACTTCCAGTTCAAGCTCAAGCACGCCCAGGAGTTCCTCCAGGAGGGCTCCAAGGTAAAAGCCTCCATCTTCTTCCGCGGACGTTCCATCCAGTTCGCCCAGCAGGGAGAGAAACAGCTCCTGCGTTTCGCCGTAGAGCTGGAGGAGTACGGAAGGGCCGAGAACATGCCGGTGCTGGAAGGCAAGCGCATGTCCATGATGATTGCTCCTGTTAAAAAGAAATAAGGCCGAGATTCCCGGTCAGGCCGGGAATGACGCTTTAATGTATAATTATTAATTGTTCAACACAATGGCAAAGCTTAAAACCAACTCCGGTGCCAAAAAGCGCTTTACGCTTACCGGATCGGGAAAGATCAAGAGGAAGCACGCTTATCACAGCCACATCCTCACCAAGAAGACCAAGAAACAGAAACGCAACCTGGAT
>JAFPGC010000062.1 GCA_017423025.1 Bacteroidales bacterium | reverse complement strand
CCCTGGAGAAGGAGAATGCAGACCTCAAGAACAAGGTAGCCGCCCTGGAGAAGGAAGTGGCTCCTCTTCGCAGCCTCGTGAATGGTCAGACCTACCTCTACGAAAACGGTACTTTCACCGCTGTTGACGTAAAGGCCGGTGCTCCCGTCTCCATCTACTTCGATCTGGGTTCCGCCAAGATTTCCGCCCGTGAAAAGGCTCACCTCGAGTACTTCACCAACAACATCGCCACCGCCGACACCAAGGTGGAGGTGAACGGTTACGCCGACAAGGTGACTGGTTCCGCCAAGACCAACCAGGCTCTCTCCGAGAAGCGCGCCAAGGCTGTTGTGGACCTCCTCAAGAAGGCCGGCATGCCCGAGAGCAACATCGTGTGCAAGGCCAACGGTGGTGTGGATATCTTCAACACCCCCGCTTACAAGAACCGTGTTGTGACCATCGAGATCAAGTAAGGAACACTTACACAGCTTTAAAGGGACATTCCTTCGGGCGTGTCCCTTTTTTTATTAAATTTGCAGAGTTATGAGACGTAAACCCATCATAGGACTTATTTACGACTTTGACGGAACCCTTTCTCCGGGCAATATGCAGGAGTTCGGTTTCATCCAGGCCGTGGGACAGACGCCGGAAGAATTCTGGACCAAGAGCAACAACATCGCCATCGGCCAGGATGCGTCCGACATCCTTGCCTATATGAAGATGATGTACGATGAAGCCCGGAAAAACGGCATCAAGCTCACCCGGGAACGCTTCCGCTCGTTTGGTGCAGGCATCAAGCTCTATGAAGGTGTCCGCGAGTGGTTCGCCAATGTCAATGAATACGGACGGCAGCACGGGGTCATCGTGGAGCATTACATCAATTCCTCGGGCCTGACGGAAATCATCGAAGGCTCGCCCATTGCCCAGGAATTCAAGCATGTGTTTGCCGGGAGTTACATCTACGACCGCAACGGAGAGGCCGAGTGGCCGGGCATAGCGGTGGACTATACCGCCAAGACCCAGTACCTGTTCAAAATCCAGAAGGGTATTTTCTCGTCCCGTGACGCTCACAAGGTAAACGAATCCCTCTCGGACGAGGACAAGCGCCTGCCTTTCACCAACATGATCTACTTCGGCGACGGAGAGACGGACATCCCTTCCATGAAACTGGTCACCATGTTCGGGGGCAACGCCATAGCTGTCTTCGACCCCGAGCGTCCGGGTAAGAAGGAAGTGGCCCAGAAGCTGCTCCGTCAGGGCCGTGTGAACTTCATTACCCCGGCCAATTACACCCGGGAGAGCCGTACGTTCAAACTGGTTTGCGCCATCATAGACAAGATAAAGGCCGATAACGAATTGCATCAATTTTCAAGGTATAGATAATGCGGACCATCAAAATAGGCATGGTGCAGCAGCATTGCACCGCCGATATTCCCGGAAACATCGCCCGTCTGCAGGGCTACGTACGTGAAGCCGCCGCCCAGGGGGCCCAGCTGATCGTGTTGCAGGAACTGCACAACAGCCTGTATTTCTGCCAGGAAGAGAATGCCAAGATTTGCGACCTGGCCGAGCCCATCCCCGGTCCGTCCACCGAGAGTTTCGGAGCCCTGGCCAAGGAACTGGGTGTAGTCATCGTGCTGTCGCTGTTCGAGCGCCGCACCGCCGGTATTTACCACAATACCGCCGTGGTCCTGGAGGCCGATGGCTGCATCGCCGGCAAGTACCGCAAGATGCACATCCCGGATGATCCGCTGTTCTACGAAAAGTTCTATTTCACCCCCGGAGATTTGGGCTTCCAGCCCATCAAGACCTCGGTGGGAACCCTTGGCGTGCTGGTCTGCTGGGACCAGTGGTATCCCGAAGCCGCCCGCGCCATGGCGCTGGCCGGGGCCGAGATGCTCATCTATCCCACCGCCATCGGAGGCGTTCCCACAGATCCGGCGTGGGAGCAGGATCAGCAGCGCCAAGCCTGGCAGCTGGTCCAGCGTGGCCACTCGGTGGCCAACGGCCTGCCGGTCATCACGGTCAACCGAACGGGTGTGGAGCCGGACCCTACCGGCCATTCCACCGGCATCGATTTCTGGGGCCATTCTTTCGCTACCGGCGCCCAGGGCGAACTCCTTACCGAGTTTGAAAAGGCCGAAGAAGGCGTCCACGTGGTGGAACTGGACATGGAGCAGTGCGAATACGTCCGCCGCGGCTGGCCTTTCTTCCGCGACCGCCGCATCGACGCTTACGATGTCCTGCTAAGACGTTATTCGGTATGACAGACTACCACCCCTGGGGGTAATTCATAGTTATGCAGTGGAGGCCGCCGTGGCCGGAGAGAAGGGCACGGCAGTCGATGACTTCAACCTTACGGTCCGGGAAGACGGCTTGCAGCTGCTCCCGGGCTATGTTGTCTTTGGGAGATGCGGCGCCGGGGATGAGAACGGCTCCATTGATGATGAGGAAATTGGCGTAAGAGGCCGGAAGACGGTAGTCATCCAGGTACATAGCATCCGGAAGGGGGAGTGGAACCAGTTTGTAAGGCTTTCCTTCCAGGGTGCGGAAGGTTTTGAGCTGTTCTTCCATGGCCTTCAGGGGCTTGTAGTTGTCGTCTGAAGGGTCTTCACAGCGGGTGTAGGCAATGGTGTCGGGACCGCAGAAGCGGGCCAGGATGTCTACGTGGCTGTCGGTATCGTCGCCCACGATGCCGCCGTGATCCAGCCAGAGGATGCGCTCCAGGCCGAAGGCGGTCTTGAGATGCTCTTCAATCTCTTCCTGGGCCAGGTATTCGTTGCGGTTGGGGGAGCAGAGGCATTCGGAAGTGGCCATCAGGGTGCCGGCGCCGTCGCAGTCGATGCTGCCGCCTTCCAGCACGAAGGGACGCATGTCGATGTACTTTACATCCTGGGCAAATGCACTGGCTGCATAGATGTTGCGGGTAATCTGGTTGTCCAGATCGGCCCCGAACTTGAGGCCCCAGCCGTTGAAAACGAAGTCTTCGATGCACTTTTCTCCCTGGTCTCCCCAGACGGAGACAGCCCCGTGGTCGCGGGCCCAGGTGTCGTTGATGGGGGCCACCGCGAAGCGGATGGGAAGGCCCTCCGGGGAGAATCCGCGCGCGGCCATATCGGCCTTGCATTCCTCTAAATCGCGACATACGATGAGGAGGGGTTCATAGCGGGTGATGGCTTTGGCTACTTCTACATAGCAGTCCAGTACTTTGGGCAATTCATACCAGGCAGTATCCTCATGCGGCCAGGTAAGTTGCACAAAAGCTTGCGGTTCCCATTCGGCAGGTAGTCTCATGATCACGGTTCTTTGTTGGATGCAAAGGTACGGAATTTCCTAAAAAATTGCTATATTTGCATGTTTATACAAAACCTAATACCTGGTATGGAAAAAGTGTATCCCCACTATCTTCAGCGTTTACAGGACGCAACCCGTAAGTTCTGGGACAAACCTGCCCTGAACACCATCGGCGGTGATTCCTTCACCTATGCCCAAATGTCGACGTACATCGCCCGTTTCCACATTGTCTTTGAAAAAGCCGGTTTCAAGAAAGGCGATAAGATTGCTCTCTGCGCCAACAACGGTGCCAAATGGGGCTTCGCCTATCTGGCCGTCAATACATATGAGACCGTTATCGTCCCCATCCTGGCCGATTTCACACCCGAGAGCGTGATGGGCCTGGTCAACCACTCGGACAGCATCGCCCTCTTTACCAATGCCGCCCGCTGGGCCAAGATGGATCCCGAGAAGATGCCCGCCCTGCGCGTGGTCTTCGACGTGGACACCTGGAAGGTCCTCTTCTGCCGCGACCCCAAGATCCAGGATGCCGTAGACAATCTGGATACCTTGTTTGCAGAGAAATATCCCAAGGGTTTCGGCCCCGAGGACGTGGTTTTCCCCACCGACAACTGGGACGATCTTTCCACCATCAACTACACTTCCGGCTCTACCGGAGACCCTAAGGGCGTGATGCTCACGTACCGCAACTTCTCCGCCAACGTGGACTTCAGCCAGCGCCACGTGCCCGCCGGAGACAAGATGGTTTCCATGCTGCCCATGGCCCACATGTACGGCCTGGTCATCGAATTCCTCTATCCTCTTTGCAACGGTACCTCCATCTACTGGATGGGTAAGGCTCCTACCCCGGCTACCCTGCTCAAGGCTTTTGCCGATGTCAAGCCTTACCTCCTCATCACCGTTCCGCTGGTGATGGAGAAGATTTACAAGAGCAAGGTGAAACCTACTCTGGAGAAACCCATGATCAAGTTCCTCACCAAGATTCCGGGCCTTAACAACATTATCTATAAGAAAGTTAAGGACGGTCTGGTGCAGGCCTTCGGCGGCAATGTCATCGAGTTCATCATGGGTGGCGCCGCCCTCAATCCCGAGGTGGAGCGTCTCTTCAAGAAGATCGGCTTCCCTTACCTGGTGGGTTATGGTATGACCGAAGCCTGCCCGCTCCTGGCCTACGAGCACTGGACCAAGTATGTGGCCGGTTCCTGCGGCAAGGCCGTGGATGTGGCCGAGGTCCGTATTGATTCCGACGACCCTCATCACGTTGTAGGTGAGATTCAGGCCCGCGGTGAGAACATCACCATCGGCTACTATAAGAACGAAGAAGCTACGGCCAATGCTTTCACCGAAGACGGTTGGCTCCGCACCGGTGACCTGGGCATCATGGATGCCGAGGGCAACATCTTCATCCGTGGCCGCTCCAAGAATATGATTCTGGGCCCTTCCGGCCAGAACATCTATCCCGAGGAGCTGGAAGCCGTGGTGAACAATCAGGACTATGTTATGGAGTCGGTTGTGGTAGAGCGTGGCGGCAAGCTGGTCGCCCTGGTCTTCCTGGATGAGCAGGCCATCGCCACCGCCCTTCTGGATCCCGAGGCCAAGGCCGAGATTCCGGAAAACATCCGCTTGGGAGCCAACCGTCAGCTGCCCAATTACAGCCAGATTGCCAAGGTGGAACTTATGGACAAGCCTTTCGAGAAGACTCCTAAGATGTCCATCCGCCGTTTCCTGTACAAATAGCAGAGCGCCCAGTGACGGCGCTGGTTACCGGTGGCAGTTCCGGAATGGGGCTGGAATTCGCCCGGCAACTGGCCGGGAAGGGCTATGATGTCATTCTGGTAAGCAACCGCGAAGAGGAATTGCTGGTCGTGAAGGAATCCCTGCTGGCCCAGTTCCCCGTCCGTGTCACGGTTCATTATGAAGATCTTGCCCGGACCAGCGCTGCCGATGAACTCTATTCCTGGTGTATTAACGATGCCGGCATCTTACCCGATGTAGTGGTAAATGATGCCGGCATGTTCTTTTTCAAAGAGCTGGAAGCGACTGACCTGGATAAAGTCCAGGCCATGATCGATCTCCATGTGGTTACTGTAACACGCATGTGCCTGCTGTTCGGAGATGCCATGAAGCGCCGAGGGAGCGGTTACATCCTCAACGTTTCTTCCATGGCTGCGCGTCTTCCGGTACCCGGCATAACGGTGTACTCGGCCACCAAAGCTTATCTGAGGAGTTTCGGAAAATCGCTGAGCTATGAGCTCCGGCCTTATGGTGTGACGCTCACTACCGTCTGTCCGGCGGCCATTGCTACACCGCTTTACCGGCTCAGTGAGGATAAGATGCAACTGGGCATCCGAACGGGCCTTATCCATACGCCGCGCTGGCTGGTGAAGAAGGCTCTCCGGGCCCTGTTCCGGGGACGCCGGGTGGTGAGCCCGTCGGTTATGAATGGATGGCTGCCTGCATTGCTGGCCCTGTTGCCTTCTCCCATCATAGCAGCCTTGTGGAAAAGATTCAAATAACCGTTTAGATGATGCCTGTGAACACATTCAATCTTTTCCTGCTTGGAATGGCCGTGGTGGCTGTTGTGGTTTTCGTGTCCCTTTTCTTTGTGAATGCAGGGTACGGAAAGTTCTATACTCCCAAGTGGGGGCCTTCGGTGGACAATCATCTGGGCTGGTTCCTGATGGAAGTTCCGGTATTTCTGGCTATGCTGGTGCTCTGGTGGCTGTCGGACCGCCGGGAAGACGGAATCAGGCTGGTCTTCCTGCTGCTTTTCGAGCTGCATTATTTCCATCGTTCCTTTATCTTCCCGCTACAGTTGCGCGGACACAGCCGGATGCCTTTGACCATAATCCTGATGGGGGCTTTGTTCAATACCCTGAATGCGTTCATGCAGGGAGGCTGGATCTTCTACTTTTCACCGGCCGATTATTATCCCCAGAACTGGTTGTCGAGCGTCCCGTTCCTGGTGGGCGTGGTGCTTTTCTTCTTCGGCATGTATGTCAATATCCAGTCGGACCGCATTATCCGGAACCTGCGCAAGCCGGGGGATACCGCCCATTACCTGCCCCGTGGCGGGATGTTCCAGTATGTGACCAGTGCCAACTACTTTGGTGAATTTGTGGAGTGGGTAGGGTTTGCCATCCTCACCTGGTCCTGGGCCGGTGCTGTATTCGCCCTTTGGACCTTTGCCAACCTGGCCCCCCGTGCCGCCCGTATCTACGATATGTATGCCCGTGAATTCCCCGGGGAGATGGATACGGCCAAGATGAAGCGAATCATTCCTTTTATCTATTGATATGGACATCGAATCCCAAGTCTTTACGCCGGTCAAGATTGGCCCCGTGACCTTGCGCAACCGGGTCATCCGCTCGGCCGCGTTCGAGAATATGGCCTATGGAAACCGTCCTTCTCAGGATCTGTACGATTATCATACGGCCGTGGCCCAGGGCGGGGTAGGGATGACCACGCTGGCGTACGCTTCCGTGAACCGGAGCGGCCTCTCTTTCGACGGCCAGCTATGGATGCGGGAAGAGATTGTACCGGATCTCCGGCGGATTACCGATGCCGTACATGAGGCCGGTGCCAAGTGTTCCATCCAGCTGGGGCATTGCGGCAATATGACGCACCGCTCCACTTGCGGCTGTATGCCCGTGGGTGCTTCCAGCGGATTCAACCTCTATTCGCCCACTTTTGTGAGGGGGCTCAAGATCAAGGAGATAGATGCCCTGGTGGAAGATTTCGGGCAGGCGGTGAATCTGGCCCGGAAGGCCGGATTTGACTGCGTGGAAATTCATGCGGGACACGGCTATCTCATAAGCCAGTTCCTTTCGCCCTATACCAATCACCGGCATGATGAATACGGCGGCAGCCTGCAGAACCGCATGCGCCTGATGCAGCGGGTTATCCGTCGCGTTATGGAGGCCGCGGGGGACGATATGGGCGTAATTGTGAAGATGAACATGCACGACGGTTTCCGGCGCGGAATGCAGGAAGCGGAGTGCCTGGAAGTGGCCCGTGAACTGGAGCGGCTGGGGGTCCACGCCCTTGTCCTGTCGGCCGGTTTTGTAAGCAAGGCACCCATGGAAATCATGCGCGGCGCCATGCCCATCCGCACCATGGCCCACTATATGGACCCGCGTAAGTTCTGGTGGCTCAAAGGTTTGCTATATTTCTTCGGCCGGCAGATGATCCCTACGGTTCCTTACCGCGAAGCCTATTTCCTGGAGGATGCCAAGCGTTTCCGGGCGGCAGTCCGGCTTCCGCTGATTTACGTGGGAGGCATGGTCTCCCTGCCCAAGATGGAAGAGGTTCTGGATTCCGGATTCTGCGCTGTGCAGGTTGCCCGGGCGCTGGTGCGGGACACGGACTTCGTGAACAAACTGCGGAGCGGAGAGATGGTCCGGAGCGAATGCGGCCATTCCAACTACTGCATAGGCCGGATGTACACGCTGGAGATGAAGTGCAACCGTTGTGTAGCCAACTTGCCTGAGTCGCTGCGCAAGGAAGTGGAAAAGGCCGAAAAGAGATGGCAATGAGCGGAAGAATCCTCATCACCGGAGCCACAGGCAGCATGGGCGCGGCGGCCGTTGAGGCTTTGGCCTCGCAGGGAACGTCGGTGCTGATGGCCTGCCGCAACTTGAAGAAGGCCGATGTCGTACGCAAGGACATCCTTACCCGCTTTCCGGACGCCGACCTTGAAATCCGGCAGTTGGATCTTGCTTCGCTGGAGTCGGTCCGCCGCTTTGCCCAGGACCTTGAGCCAGGCCGGGTATCGGCCCTCTTTCATAATGCCGGAGTTATCTCCAAGGGTTACAGCCTTACTTGCGATGGCTTTGAGAACACCGTCAGCGTCAATTATCTGGGTCCCTGGCTGTTGACCCGGCTTCTCCTGCCCAAGTTGCCGGAGCACGCCCGGATGGTATTCATGGTTTCGCTTACCTGCCGCTTTGCTTCCCTGAAACCGGGAATGCTGCAGCCCACCCCGAAAGATTTCACCCAGTTGGGTACGTACGCCAGTGCCAAGCGTGCCTTGTTGTCCTTCTCCCTGGAGCTTTCCCGCCGTTATTCTGGCCTGCAGGTCCATCTGGCCGATCCCGGGGTGGTGGCTTCCGATATGATTGACCTGGGCCATTGGTACGACCCTCTGGCCGATCGCTTTTTCAAACCCCTGTGCAAGAAGCCTCTGGACGGCGTCCGTCCGGCTCTGCGCGCCCTTGCCACAACCCAGACGGAATCCCGTTTTTTTGTGGGGAAGGGGGATAAGCCCATCCCGCACCGGTACGTGACTCCACTGCAGGATGCCCGTCTCTGGGAGGAAACCGAACAGCTTCTCATACAATAAGACATACCTGCCAATTT
>JAFPGC010000061.1 GCA_017423025.1 Bacteroidales bacterium | reverse complement strand
CAACGGTGACAAGGGTAATCCAAGCATTTAAGCTTAAGCCCCAAAACACTATATCATTCATTCAACAGTTTGATTGCCGCTTCACAAAAAGCGAGGGCCCGAAGTTAGTGAAATAATACGAAAATCCCATAAGAAGTTTGATCAGAGGTGCCGGAATCCTGGCCGCTACGGAACTCGGCATCAGTTCCTGCATCATGGCCCGAGGCGAAGAAACCTTATTTCCCCAGAAATTCCGTCGGTGTAATGCCGGTCTCCTTCTTGAAGAGGCGGGTGAAGTGGTGCGGGTACTCAAAACCCAGAAGGTGTGCTGTTTCGTTGATATTATGACCGTTCATCAGGAGGTTCTTGCCCTGCTCTATCACAAAGGAATGGATATAGCCGATGGCCGTTCCGCCGGTCGACTTGTGGACGACGTCGCCCAGGTAACGGGGTGAGTAAGCCAGCCTCTCCGCGAAATATTGGACGGAAGGGACACCAAGGTCCATCTGCCTGCCGTCCAGATAATACGTACGCAGCAGGCCATGGAATCGCTTGAGGATGTCCGACGAGCTGTTGTCTTCTTTGGCTAACTGTCTCAGGTAAATGCGCTTGCAGTATTCCAGGATGAGACGTAAATAGCCCAGGACAACGGCCCGCAAGGCCGGAGAATCTTCGTTTTCCTGCAATTCATGCCTCAGCTGGGTGAGGAGTTGGGAAATGCGGCCCCATTCCGACGGTTCCATCTTCAGGGTCTCCGTCGCAAAGTACGAGAAGAAAGGGTAGTCTTTGATCCTGTCCTCCAAATCGGTGCCACGGAGCAGCTGCGGAGAAAACAACAGTGCCCAACCGCTGATGAAAAGATCTTCGCCGTCGTCTTCCTTGCCGCCGATCTGGCCGGGCTCGACGGCGATGATGGAGCCGTCAGCCGCTTCGAACATCTTCATGCCGTAGGTGAGATTCTTCGGGAAATTCCGCTGGATGAAAAGACCATAGACCCCGTAACGGTTCAAGCTGGTGCGTACTGGTGATACCTCGTCATAGTGGATGACAGCCACCAGGGGGTGCAACTCCGGCGCATGAACATAGCGTGCGTAAACGTTGGGATCAGAAAGGTGCAGGATGTTCTTCATTATGCCTGATGTTGTTATAACAGCACTTTGATACGAAAACCCCTGGAAGTGGGTTCTTCCACGATTCCCTTTACTTTTGCCCTTATGCCGTCCAGTGCACTGCCGCCCGGAAGCGGGGACTCCGTAAGGCCCTCGGCCATGAAATCCAAGGCCGTAACCCCGGACAGTTCGGCATGGGTGAACCGCAGCGTGAGTGGCCTTAGGTCTTTGAGGTGCTCAAAGAGCATCTCCTTTACAATGTCATATGCAAGAGCGGATTTTTCCGGGAAATTGTACTTGAAGCAGAACCGGTTGATTCCAGTATGGATCTGAAGGAAATCAAAGGCATTGGAATCTATCTCATACACCAGTTTCTGGATGCGGTTCACGAAGGCTTTGGTGGCGCTGCGGGCAGGATGCTCGAAGATTTGCTCCGGCGTGCCGTCTTCATAGATGATGCCCTCGTTCATAAAGAAAATACGGGTGCTCACGTCCCGGGCAAAGCGCATTTCGTGGGTGACGATGAGCATGGTCATTCCCTCCTTCGCCAGCCGGCGTATGACACTGAGGACCTCTCCGACCATGGTGGGGTCAAGGGCCGATGTGGGTTCGTCAAAGAGGATGACTTCCGGGTGCATGGCAAGCGAGCGGGCAATGGCCACCCGCTGCTTCTGGCCGCCAGAAAGGGAGGAGGGGTACACGTCGGCCTTCTGGGCCATGCCCACTTTTCCCAGCAGCTCCAGTGCCTCTTCCTCTGCCTCCTTCCGGGATCGTTTCAGCAGCTCCATGGGCGCATAAATGACATTCTCCAGCACGGTCTTGTGCTCAAAGAGGTTGAAGCTCTGGAACACCATGCCCATCTTCATGCGGAGCTTGTCAAGCGGATACTGTCCTGCCGTGACATCCTTGCCGTCCACGATGATTTGGCCTGCGGTTGGAGGCTCCAGCATGTTGATGGCCCTCAGAAGGGTGCTTTTCCCCGTGCCGGAAGGGCCGATGATGCTAATGACCTCTCCCTTTTCAATGTCACAGTTTACGTCCTTGAGGGGGCTTATGGTGCCGCCGTCGGGATTGGTGAAAGTTTTGCTTAAATGTCTGATTGATATCATGTTACTTCTTTAAAAGGAGGAGGTTTAACAAAAGGCGAAGGAGCCAGGCCAGTACAAAGTAGGCAACGGTGACGATCAGCAGCGGGACAAAGGCGTCGAAGGTGCGGCTGCGGATAAGATCGCTGGCCCTGGTGAGGTCCATGATGGCGATGTATCCCACGATGGAGGTGCTCTTGAGGAGCGCCACGCATTCTCCCGTAAACAGCGGCAGGCCTTTTGTCAAGGCCTGGGGGAACACGATACCGGTGAAGGTCCTCAGCGGTGTAAAGCCCAGGCTCAGTCCGGCTTCCGTCTGACCTACCGGGACAGAGGAGATGGCACTGTCGAAGATACTGCCCGAAGACCAGGCAAAGCAAAGGGCAAAGGTGATAATGGCGACCAGCGAACCGCCCATCCCGGCATTGGCAAATACGACATAGAACATGATCAGGAGAAGAACCAGGGTAGGTATGCCCTGGATGAAGGCGCCATACAGGTTCGCCGCCTTGCTGACCCATCTGCGCCGGCTGCGGAGCATGGCGCAGACACCCATGCCCAGCAGGGTTCCCAGCAGGATGGAAAAGAGGGTGATCTT
>JAFPGC010000060.1 GCA_017423025.1 Bacteroidales bacterium | reverse complement strand
TTTTGTGACGTCGTGGGCATTGCTACCAGCTATCTCAAGCAGGACTTTGGCCTGAGTGAATCCCTCTCGGGCTTCATTCCTTCTATGGTTTTCATCTGGTTTCTTTTCCTTTCGGTTCCCGCCGCCCTGTTGATGAACCGACTGGGCCGGAAGACGATGGTCCAGCTCAGCAACGCTATCACTTTCGTGGGGATGCTCATTCCTTTCTTCTGGTACAGTTTCCCTTCCTGTATGCTGGCCTTCGTGCTGCTGGGAATAGGGAATACCATCTTGCAGGTGTCCCTGAATCCGCTTCTGACCAATGTGGTGAGCGGAGAAAGGCTCTCTTCCTGCCTCACGGGCGGTCAGGTGGTGAAAGCCGTCTCTTCCTTCTGTGCCCCTTTCCTGGCCCTGTTTGCGGCCGGTACTTTCGGCAACTGGAAGTACCTTTTCACCATTTATGCTGTGGTTACGCTCCTTTCTTGGTTGCTGCTGGAAACGACCGAGATTCCCCGGGAGAAGTCGGAAGGGGAGGGCGTTTCGGTACGGAGTGCCTTCGGCCTTCTGAAAGACCGTACGGTGCTTCTGTTCTTCCTGGGCATCTTCTTTATTGTGGGAGTGGATGTGGGAACCAATACGGTTAGCGCCAAACTCCTGATGGAACGCTGTTCCCTGCCGGTAGAAAAAGCTTCGCTGGGGGCCAGTGTGTATTTTATCTGCCGCACGGCGGGCGCTTTCCTGGGCACTTTCCTTCTGGCCAGGGTAGATGATGTTAAATATCTGAAAATGAACCTTTTCCTGGCGGCCATTGCTATGGCTTCCCTCTTTTTCCTGCCGTCGGCCGCAGGCATCCTTTGTGGCATCGGGGCCATCGGCTTTTTCTGCTCCAGTGTGTTCTCCGTTCTGTTTTCCCAGGCGCTGAAAGCCCGTCCGGAGAAAGCCAACGAGATTTCCGGCTTTATGATTACCGGTGTTTGCGGTGGGGCTGTCATTCCGCCTCTGATGGGAGTGGCCGCCCAGTGGACAGGAAGCCAGAACGGCTCGCTGGCCGTCATCTCACTCTGTCTTATTTATCTGATTTATTGCGCTTTCGCTGCTTCGCGCCGTCAACGGCTGGCTTCCAGGGTGTAAGTGAAACTGTCGGCCCGGTAATAACCTATATTATATTCTACAGGGACGCCATTCTCGTCGTAGACAAAGCGTTTGCGGATGAGGATGGCGTCGTTGGGCTGTATCTCCAGCTTCTCCGCCACGCTTTCTCCTGCCAGCCGGGCCGATACTTCTTCTTTGGAAGTTTTGACTACAATGCCGTAGTTGGTTTCAAGCATCTCATACAGAGGTAAATTGTAGTTCTCATCACCCGTGATAGGAAGCTTGGGATTGAAGTAGGAGATGAAATGGACAAAGGGAAAAGAAGTGTTTCCCCTGACCCTTTGCATAACCACGCAGGGGGTGGATTCGTCTATCCCGAAAAAGCCGGCAATTACGGCATTGGGCTTTTTGTGACTGATAATCAGTTCGTAGTTTTTGACCTCGATGCCCAGCATCTTCATTTCCTGGGAGAAACTGAGCCAGTTCTTGACACCTCCGGTGATGCCTTTTCTGGCTACCTTGGTGCCCACCCCTTTCTTGCGGATCAGGAGCCCCTCAAAGACCAGCTGGTTGATGGCCTGCCGGAGGGTGTTGCGGGATATGTTCAGCTGTTTGGCCAGATCTACCTCGTTGGGAAGCATCCGGCCATTTTTGTAATCTTCGCTTTCTATCAGTTCCCTTAGAAGGTCCTGGGCCTGCTTGTGGAGGGGAACGGCGCTATTGGGATTCAGCTTCATGGTTATGCGGATTTCACGCAAAACTAAAAAATATTTTTGTAATATGAAAACTTTGCATATCTTTGCACAAACCAATATATGTTCATACATAATGAGAGCACAAAACTATGACAAGTATCCTGCCATTCCAGTAGAGGGATCTGTTTGCCTGGGGTGGGAGCTTATCCGTAAAAAACTTCATTCCTGTGCATCCGGTCCCCTGTTTGTGGATTACTATACCGGTGTGTTTGAGGAAGATATGGCACGCGAACTGGGAAGCGGTTTCGCGCGCGTGATTCGTATGAGGGATTATATGAAGCCGGAGGCAGCAGTCCGTTCCCTCACGGAAAGATTTATGACGGACGATGTTTTGTTCGGACATGTTACTTGCCTTCAGCTGGAAGATTTCTTCGACGGAAAAAAACTGTGCACCCTGAAGGAGGAACTCAAGGGTGCCGGAAAAGATACCCTTGTGATAGGAACGGGTGCGGCCCTGGTTATGCCTGAGGGGGCCACGCTGGTGTATGCCGATATGGCCCGCTGGGAAATCCAGCAGCGTTTCCGCCGCCATCAGGTGTGCGGTCTGGGCGTAGATAACCGCGAAGATCCGGTATCCATTCAGTACAAAAGAGGCTATTTTATAGACTGGAGAGTTCTGGATCAGTACAAAGATACTCTGTTCACAAAAGTAGACTGGTGGCTGGATACCAATACCGCCACGGAACCCAAGCTCATCTCCCGTGCATCCTTCCTGGAAGGAATGGCCAAGGCGGCCCGGCGGCCTTTTCGTGTGGTGCCTTTCTTCGATCCGGCCCCCTGGGGTGGCCAGTGGATGAAGGAAGTGTGCGACCTGGACCGCAGCACCCCCAATTTCGGTTGGTGCTTCGACTGTGTGCCGGAGGAAAACAGCCTGCTGCTGGAGGTGGATGGCGTGAAGGTGGAATTCCCCTCCGTAGACTTGGTGCTCACCCATAGCACGGAACTGCTGGGCGTGCCCGTGGAAGGCCGTTTCGGCAAGGATTTTCCCATCCGTTTCGATTTCCTGGATACTATGGGCGGCGGCAACCTGAGCCTGCAGGTGCATCCTACTACGCAGTTTATCCGGGAACAGTTCGGGATGGCCTATACCCAGGATGAGAGCTACTATCTGCTGGATGCCGGCGAAGGTGCCACCGTTTTCCTGGGCGTAAAGACAGGGGTGGACAAGGAAGCTATGCTGGAAGACCTTCGCGCTGCCCAGCGGGGAGAAAAGTCCTTTGAGGCCCAGAAGTATGTGAACCAGCTTCCGGCCAAAAAACACGATCATTTCCTCATTCCCGGAGGAACCATTCACTGCTCCGGTGCCAATGCGATGGTCCTGGAGATCAGTGCAACGCCCAACCTGTTCACCTTCAAGCTTTGGGACTGGAACCGGCTGGGACTGGATGGAAAACCGCGCCCCATCAACGTAGAGAGAGGCAGCAAGGTGATCCAGTGGAACCGGGATACCGAATATGTCCACGCCCATCTGGCCAATCATTTTGAACCGGTGGCCCGGGGAGAAGGCTGGGAAGAAATCCGCACCGGCCTGCACCCTGCCGAATTCATAGAAACCCGCCGTACGCGTTTCAGCGGTACGGCCCCCTTCCGTACCGCCGACAGCGTACAGGTACTCAACCTGGTGGAAGGAGAAGAAGCCGTGGTGGAAAGCCCGGAGGGCCGTTTCGAGCCTTTCGTTGTCCACTATGCCGAGACTTTTATCATCCCTGCGTGCGTGGGAGATTTTACCATTCGGCCCTGCGGTCTTGCCAGCGGCAAAGAATGTATGGTGATTCGAGCCTTTATCCGTTTTAACGCCTAGTCCCTATGTACGAAAGCGACAGCAGAACCGTAATGACCCTGGATGCAGGGGGAACCAATTTCGTTTTTTCGGCCATTCGCGGCTGCCGGGAAGTAGTTGAACCGGTGAGGCTGGATGCCGTCACCGACGACGTAGACCGCTGTTTGGCGGTTTTGGTGGAAGGATTCCGCCGTGTGGAGCAATCCCTGGAGGAGGCTCCGGTTGCTATCAGTTTCGCTTTCCCCGGACCGGCCGATTATGAGGCCGGCGTCATCGGGGATCTTCCTAATTTTCCCTGTTTCCGCGGGGGAGTGGCTATGGGACCTTATTTGTCGGAAGTGTTCCATCTGCCGGTTTTCATCAACAACGACGGCAATCTCTTTGCCTATGGAGAAGCCCTCGCCGGCGCACTGCCGGTCCTTAACAAGGCTTTGGAGGAAGCAGGAAGCAGTCAGCGCTGCCGCCATCTTCTGGGCATCACCCTGGGCACCGGTTTTGGCGCCGGAGTAGTCCTGGATGGGAAACTGCTCACCGGAGACAACGGCTGCGGGGGAGATGTCTGGCTGATGCGGAACGTGTTTTCCCCAGACCAGATCGTGGAAGAAAACGTGAGTATCCGTGCCGTCAGGAGAGTCTATCGGGAGCTTTCTTCTGACCAGGCCGATTATACTCCCAAGGATATTTTCGAGATAGCTGAGGGCCGGAAGGAAGGGAATGTGCAGGCTGCGCAGGAATCTTTCCGGAGGCTGGGAATAGCGGCGGGCGACGCCATTGCCCACGCCCTGGATATTGTGGACGGACTGGTGGTGCTGGGCGGGGGACTGGCCGGAGCATCGGCCTATATCCTGCCTTCCCTGGTGGAGACGCTGGGCCCCTGGCTGCAGATGGAGCCTCTGGACCTTACCACACAAGAGGGAATGCGGCGTTTCCTGGAGGATACGTCCGTCCTGGTTCCCGTTCCGGGTACCACCAAAAGCGTACGTTACCGCAAGCAGAAGAAAACGGGTATTACGGTGAGCCGGCTGGGAACCAGCACTGCGGTGGCCCTGGGCGCCTACGCCTATGCACTTTCACAGATTGATAACACCTATTCTATTAATTCCAAACATTAAGAGCAATGAAACTATCCAAGTTCGTTGAACGCTGTTTCTCCCGGTCCTCCCTGCTTCGGCTGGCGGCTGTGGTTACAGTGCTCATGGGCGCTTCGGCAGGTATGGATGCCCTGGCGCAGAACACCCACCGGGTATCCGGAAAGGTTGTTTCCAACGGAGAATCTGTCATTGGCGCTTCGGTCATCATCAAAGGTACCAACCAGGGTTCCGTGACCGACGTGGACGGATTATACAGTATTCAGGCCAGACCGGATGCGGTGCTGGTTTTCTCGGCCATCGGCTACGAACCCGTAGAGGTGAATGTGGCGGGCCGCAGTACGGTAGATGTAACTATGGAAGAATCCAGCCTGCTGCTGGAGGATGCCGTAGTGGTAGGTTATGGCGTACAAAAAAAGGTGAACCTTACCGGCGCCGTTTCCACCGTATCTACGCAGGAACTGGAAGGTAAACCCATCAACAATGTGCTGGAAGGCCTTCAGGGTACTACCCCCGGCCTGGTAATCCAGCAGGGATCTTCCACTCCGGGCGGTGTCCCTTCTATGAACATCCGTGGTTACAACACTATGAACGACAACAACCCGTTGGTGATTATCGACGGAATCGAGGGTTCCCTGGCCAATCTGAATCCCAACGATATCGAGCAGATCTCCGTATTGAAGGATGCCTCTTCTACGGCCATCTACGGTTCCCGGGCTTCCAACGGTGTCATTCTGGTCACTACCAAGAAGGGCAGCGAGGGTGAAGTGCACGTGAACTACGATATGACCTTCGGTTGGCAGCAGGCTACCGCCCTTCCCACCGTGGTGGATTCCTGGATCTATGCGGAACTGTACAACGAGGCAGCCGTCAACTCCGGCCGCAGCGTGAAGTTCAGCACAGAAGACATTGCCGGGTTCCGGAACGGGGGGACCAATGTGAAGTGGATCAACGAGCTTTACAAGAATTCTGCCACCCAGCAGAGCCACAATCTCTCCGTCACCGGAGGAACCAAGAATCTCTCCTATATGGCATCCCTGGGCTTTGTAGATCAGAACAGCCTGTTCAAGGGCCCGAACTACGGTTACAACCGTTACAACGGACGCCTGAACCTGAGCCACAAGGTGAACAGCCGCCTTACTGTCAGTGCCACGGCCCAGTATACCCGGAATGTCACCCGGGATCACGCCTATTGGACGGAGTGGATCATCGAGCAGTGCAACCGTATGCCTTCCATCTACGAGATCAAGAACCCCGACGGTACCTACAACTATCCTTCCGGCTCCAACTCCAATTCCCTGGAGCGTCTGGAGGCCGGTGGATACCGCCAGAGCCGCAATGAAGACATCAGCGGAACGGTTACGGCCGATTTCCGCATCATCGATGGCCTTCACCTGAATGCTACGGTCGGCGGCCGTTCCTTGAACAATGGCACGCACGAGAATCGCATGGCTTCCCTGGCCGCCGCTTCCGGAGACAAGGAGAACCATATCTCCGAGTCCTCTTACCGCGCTACCAAACTCACCACCACCGTCACCCTCAATTATCAGAAGACGTTTGCCGGCAAACACAACTTTGCCGCTCTGGTGGGTTATGCCTATGAAGGGGAGTCGGTCAAGAACTTTGATACCCAGCGCCTGACGGATGATTCCAAGTACGATATCTTCGTGGGAGGTCTGTCCGGTGAGAAGGTTTCCAATAACGGTGGAGCCTCCGACTGGTCCCTGTATTCCGCCTTCGGCCGTCTTACTTATAATTACGACGAGCGTTACCTGGCAGAATTCAACATCCGTAACGACTATTCCTCTTACTTTGCCAAGGGCAACCGCTCGGGCCTGTTCCCGTCCGTTTCCCTGGGCTGGCGCATTTCCCAGGAACCCTGGTGGGAGAACATCCGCCCGGTGATTCCTTCCCTGAAAGTGCGCGGCAGCTGGGGTTTGGTGGGTAACAACCGCATAGGAGCCTATCGCTATATGCAGACGGTTTCCGTTACCCAGGGTTACAACTTCGGCGGAGAGCTGGCTCCTACGGCCTACTTCTCTTCCGTGGATCCGAACATCAAGTGGGAAACCACCCGTATGGCCAACATCGGCCTGGATCTGGCCCTTCTGAAAAACGATCTGAACATTTCCTTCGATTACTTTAACAACCGAACCCGCGACATCCTGGTGAGCCTGCCGGTTCCCGGCCTGTTCGGTAACGGCGCCCCCACCTCCAACGCCGCCACGGTGTCCAGCCAGGGTTGGGAGTTCTCCGTGAACTATCACTTCCGCACCGGCCAGGTGAACCACAACATTGCCGGTAACGTCTCTGACAGCTGGAACAAGGTCATTGACACCAAGGGGGAAACCCTTTATTATGGTTACGATGTCGTGTCTGTTATCAAGGAAGGCTTCCCGCTATATTCCTACTATGCCCTCCGAAACAACGGTTTGTTCCAGAGTGACGAGCAGGCAGCATCCAGCCCCCATCTGGAGGGTATTGTACCCCGTGCCGGTGATATCCGCTACATCGACAAGAACGATGACGGCGTGATCAATGACGACGACCGCTTCGTGGTGGGCAACGACTTCCCCCGCTATACCTTCGGCCTGTCTTACAACCTCCAGTGGAAGGGATTCTATTTCTCCGCTTTCCTGCAGGGTGTGGGAATGCGCAGCCGCTGGATGAGAGGTGAGGCCGTCGAGGCCTTCCACAACAACAACGAAGGTCCGGTGCTGGACTTCCACGTAGACCGCTGGACCCCTGTAAACACCGGGGCCTCCTACCCTCGCCTGACGATGGGCAGTGAGTCGGCCAACAATGCCACCAAGTCCGATTTCTGGATTCAGAACGCCGCATATCTGCGCGTGAAAAATATCCAGCTGGGATACAATTTCCAGGGTAACTGGATGAACCGGATCAAACTCACCGGCCTGAGGGTGTATGGCAGCGTTGAGAACGCCTTTACCCTCTCCGCTATGCGCGGCGGCTGGGATCCCGAGTATAATGCCGATGGCAGCGGCCGTGCCTATCCTGTGGCCCGCGTGTTCTCCTTCGGCCTGAATGTTAAATTCTAATGGAGCGGAAAGTCATGAAAAAACTGATCTATACCTTAAGCCTTTCAGCCCTTGTGCTGGGTGCCTGCGTTCCGCTGGATACTCCTCCTTACGACCGTGAGACAGACCTCACCTTCTGGTCTGAGGACAAAAATGCGGCACTGGATGCTCTCAATACCTGCTACACCTATCTGACCGATATGTACGAACTGGTGTACAGCGACGGTATGACGGATAACGCCTACGTGAAGGGCGGTCAGAACCAGGCCATCGGAAATGGCAAGTACGGCACTTCGGAAGGCTATGTCTACGATGTGTGGAACCGTCATTATGCCGGCATCCGCGCCTGCAACGAACTGCTCAAGAACATAGACCTGGTTCCCGGTCTGGACGAAGCCCTGAAGGCCCGTTACATTGCTGAAGCCCGCACGCTTCGTGCCTGGAACTACTATGAACTGTATGTCCGCTTTGGCGGTGTCCCTTACCTGACCACCCCTATCAGCATTGCCGACGCCCGCACGGCTACCCGTGAATCGGCCGAGACCATTGCTTCCAAGATTGAACTTGAACTTCAAGAAGTGATTGACAGCGAAGCCCTTCCCGCTTCTTACACGGCTGCCGACAATGGCCGCGTGACCAAGTGGACGGCCCGTGCCATCCTGGCCAGAACTTACCTGTTTGAAGGAAACTTCCAGAAGGTGAGAGATCTCACCCAAGACATCATGTCCAACAGCGGAATCGAGCTTTATCCTTCCTATGACGGCCTATTTACCGTGGGCGCCGAGCAGTGTGGGGAGATTCTCCTTGCTACTCAGTATATGCCCATCTCCCGTGAGCAGAACATTATGTACAACACCCTTCCTCCGTCTATGGGCGGCTACTCCAACCTGGCTCCTCTGAAGTCTCTGGTGGACAGCTATGTTATGCTTAACGGCAAAGCCATTACCGAGGATGGTTCCGGTTATGATCCTGCCCATCCCTGGGAAGGCCGTGACCCCCGCCTGGCTGCAACCATTATGTATCCCGGCAACAGCTATCCCGTAGCGGGTGGCGTTGTGGAGCCCGACTGGGCCGGCCGTGACGCCTTCAATTCCACTTCCGATGTAACGCCTACCGGTTACTACATCCGCAAATGGTGGGATAACACCTATCGGCTCACCCTCCAGTCCAGTCTGAACGCCATCATCATCCGTTATGCCGATGTGCTTCTGATGAATGCCGAGGCCCACGCCGAACTGGGCACCCTGGACGAGGCTGTCTGGAATGCCACGGTCCGTAAGATCCGCACGCGTGCCGGCTTTACTGATGCCTCGGCCCTGGATTTCCCTGCCGATGCAGACCTGAAAGCCATTGTACGCAATGAGCGCCGGGCCGAACTGGCCTTCGAAGGCTCCCGCCGCACGGATATCATCCGCTGGAAGACGGCCGAGACCGTGCTCAACGGCTGGTGCCACGGTATGTACACGGGCGAGACCGTGGGTACCGATGACGGCTTCGTGCGCATTGAGCAGCGTCAGTTTGACCCTGCCAAGCACTATCTGTGGCCCATTCCCCAGAAGGAACGCGACCTCACCAACAACAATCTGGAACAGAACCCCAATTGGTAGCAGATTATGAAAAGAATCATTCCTATACTGACTGCTTTGCTGGCCCTGGTGGGCTGCCAGAAGCATTATGAGTTCAATACGGACTTTGCTATGCCGGAAAGTGTGGATTGCCCCGCTTCCGTCGTACTGGACGTAACCTCTTCCCAGACCGTGGTCTTCTCCTGGACCGGCGGAAAGGCTGCAGACGGTGGCCTGGTCCTGTATGATGTGCTGTTTGACAAGGCGGGCGGCAATTTCTCCAATCCCGTAGATGTCCGCAAGAGTGACCAGGGCGCCTTGTCCCAGCTCACCCTCTCCCACGCCGAGCTCAATACCATTGCCCGCAAGGCCGGTATCAAGCCCAAGGAGAGCGGTTCCCTCATCTGGACCGTGCGCGGTTCCAAGGGTGGCGTGGCAAAGACGATGGATACCTCCGGTTCCATCAACGTTACCCGCGGTGAAGGCATTGACAATATGCCCACCCACCTGTATGTGGCCGGTGCGGCCGCTCCGGAAGCCGGACAGGAATTCCGCGTGGCCGAGGAAGGCGTATACGTGATTGTAACCAGCCTGAAGGCCGGAAAACTCCATTTCACCTCTGAAAAGAGTGGCGGTGACGTCTTCTATGCCACGGCCGAAGGAAAGCTGGTGGAAGGAGAAGGAGATTTCGACGTGGTGGAAGCTCCTGCAACGGGTCTTGCCCGCATTTCCGTGAACTTCAATACGCTGGGCCTGGCCATTGAAACTATCGATACGCAGATCCACGCCCAGTGGGAAGCCACACACGTAGACTTTGCCGTGCTGGAGTATCAGGGAGAAGGCGTGTTCTCCGGAGAGGGCGAGGCCGTATTCTATGGCCCCGGCCGTGACGGAACCCCCGACTGGTGCAGTTGGGTGGAAGAGCGTTATTCCTTCATTGTGAATATCGACGGCAACAATGTTCGCTGGGGCTCCTTCGAAGGCGGCAACGCTTTCACGCCTACCGGTGAAGACAGCTTCTACTATATCAAGGAAGCCGTAATTGCCGATTGGGATGGCCTGTGGAAGATGGACCATGCACTGGACCTGAAGATGGTGCGTGCCACCGTATACACCAACAAGGACAACCAGTTCACCCATATGATTGAGGAAGCCGGCGAGATCGTTTACGAGCAGCCCACCTCCACTCCCGAGGCCCTCTACCTGAGCGGTACCGGTGCCGAAGTGGAAGGCCAGCCCTTCCGCAAGGAAGGCGACAAGTTCATCGTGTACACCAAACTGAATAACGGCGGTATCTCCTTCGTGGACGGTGAAGGCATCAAGTACTTCATCCAGGGGGACAACGACCTCTATATCGGAAAACGCGCATATGATGTGACGGCTTCCGGCAACGTTACCCGCATCATCGTGGACTTCGGCACCAACAAGGTTTCCTTCGATGCCATCGATCCTTCCATCCGGATGATCTGGGGCTGCAACTATGACACCATCATGACGCTGGCCTATCAGGGCGAGGGTAAGTTTGCCGGCGAAGGCGAAGTGGTCTTCGTGGATCCTTCCAAGCCCGCAACCAATCCTCCGAGCTGGCTCAGCTGGATTGAGGAGCGTTATTACTGCATCGTTACCATCAACGGTACCGAGATGTGCTGGGGCCGCCTGGACGGCGAAGATCCCGAGAGCCGTCCGGATACGGACGTGTCTCCCACCTACTTCGACATCGGCGAGTTCGCCTGGAGCCAGTGGGATCACCTCTGGAAGATGGCTACTGCCCTTGACGGCAGCATGGTATCGGCCACCATCAACACCAATGACAACGGCCACATCAAGCACAGCTTCGTCAAGCAGACCAGCGATCCTTTCCCGCCGACTACCGCCCCCAGCGCCCTTGCGCTGCAGGGAACGGCCGCCGAAGTGGCCGGCCAGGCCTTCCGGCAGGTGGAAGACGGCGTGTTCGTGATTTACTCGCAGCTATCGGCCGGTACCCTCCTGTTCCAGGGAGACGGAAAGACGTATTTCCTGGGAGATACGGGCCTGCTGCAGGGTGAAGGCGCCTACGATGTGACGTTTACCGATCCTGCGGTGTGCCGTGTTACGGTGAATTTCAAAACCACCAGCGTAACCATCCAGACCGTTGACAATGTGGCGCTTGTGTGGGGCTGCAACGAGTGCTCTCCCTTTGCCATGAACTATGTCGGAAGCGGTGTATGGAGCGGTACCGGCAAGGTCGAATTCATCGAACCCGGAGACCCTCAGTTCAATGTGGCCACCTGGCTCTCCTGGGAAGAGGAACGCTATCGTTTCCTGCTAACCCTGGACGGCAATGACAGCGCTACCGAGTGCTGGGGCCGCTTTGACGATGTGGACGGCGAGTACCGTCCCGACGACGAGCGCTTCTCGGCCGGTGACGCTTTCTGGACATGCGGCGAGTTTGCCCGCGGCAGCCAGTGGGATCACCTCTGGAAGATGGCGACTGAGATGAACGGACAGACGGTTACTGTTACCGTGGATACCAATAAGGAAGGTGCCATTGTTCACTCCGTTACTAAATAATAGGTTGGTTTTTTAATATTTGGTTGGACTGTCCCGGCCCGGGCTCGGGATCCGGGACAGTTTTATTATCTTTGAGAAATGAAAGTTAGAAAGTATATTGCCGGCATTATGATGGCGCTCTGGTCCTGTTCCCCGACGTCCTGTACAGATCCTTCGAAGGAGGACTTTGTTCCCGGCGGCGGAGGCGGCGGCAAGAAGGAGGAACCGGTGGAAGTGGTCTGGCATCAGCGTGCCTACGACACCTACCTGGCCATAGAAAAGCTGTACGGCGTTACGTCGGGTCCTACGGCCGGCTTTTTCAACGAGAATTATCCCAAGGGATCCGGAGACCTCGGCGCCTCCTTCCTCTGGCCCTACGACGGCCTGATGAGCGGCGTGGCCCTTTTGAACAAACTGGGCTACGAAGTGGGATACAAGGATAAGATTGATCGTTATGAGGCCTATTACCGCAACCTGGCCGTGGGTGGCTATGGTTCCCAGACAGATGGCCGGAACGGAGGGGGAGACCGTTTCTACGACGACAACTCCATCATCGGCCTGAATCTGGTGGAAGCATATAAGCAGCTGAAAGACAGCAAGTATCTGGACCGCTGCGCCCGCATCGTGAATTTCCTTCACTCGGGAGAAGACGATGTGCTGGGCGGGGCTATCTGGTGGTGCGAAAGCCAGAAGAACAAGCCCGGCGTGGGAGATTCCAACAAGCCGGCGTGCGCCAACGGCTATGCCCAGTGGTTCCTATTGAGTTACTACGATATTTGTCCGGAAGGGGAGAAGGCCGATGTCCTTGCTTTTGCCAAGCGCCTGTATGCCTGGGAAAGGGAGAACCTGCTGGATCCTTCGGACCAGACCTACTGGAACGACCGCAATGCCGACGGTAGCATCAACAAGACCAAGTGGACGTATAATTCCGGGGCTATGATTGCCGCCGGAGCCCGCTTGTATCATATCACCGGAGAAAAACATTACCTGGACGAGGCCATTGCCACGGCCAAAGGCGCCTATGGGTATTATGTAAAAAGCCGGGACAAGATAGGGATGGCCTACCCGCTGAACGACCCCTGGTTTACGGTGAAACTGATCCGGGCCTATATGGAACTGGAACCGGATTTCTCCACCTGCGCAGAATACATCAAGGTCTTTGTCAAGAACCTGGAGTATGCCTGGACGCACGGCCGTTCCCAGAATGGTCTGTTCTATGAAGACTGGAGCGGTAGCCGGGTGAATCCGGACCGTGACAAATCGCTGCTGATGCAGGATGCCGCCCTGGAATCCCTGGCAGCCGTAGCCCTGTATAACAACGAACACAAATAGAGAGAATGAAAAGAGCAAGTATTTCCCTTCTGGCTTTCCTGCTTATGGCCGGCTGCGGCCAAAAGCAGGATTTGCTGGACTATGTAAATCCCAATATTGGCACGGTGCACAGCCGCTGGTTTGTGTATACCCCTGCTGCTACGCCCTTTGGTATGGCCAAACTGGGTGCTTCTACCAATGGCACTTACGGAAACGAGCAGGGCTGGGAGGCCGTGGGCTACGAAGATACCCATACCTCTATTGACGGCTTTCCTTGTTTCCACGAATTCCAGGTGGGCGGATTGGCTCTGATGCCTGTGAGCGGAGACCCCGTAACCGTTCCCGGCAAGCTGGAAAACCCGGACGAAGGCTGGCGGTCCCGTTTTGACAAGGAGAGCGAGTATGCCCGTCCCGGCTACTATTCCGTGCTGCTGAAAGACTATGGCGTGAAGGCCGAATTGACGGCCACGCAAAGGGTCGGTTTCCAGCGCTTTACTTTCACCAGGCCCGAGCAGGGGCATATCCTGGTGAATGTGGGTACCCGGATGGGCGAGAGCGGCCCCATTCGCGATGCCTTGACCCGGCTGGACGGAAATGTTCTCAGCGGGTATATTGTAACGGAGCCTACGTATGTCCAGAAGTACCAGAGCGGCGCAACCGTTTGTATGTATTTTTACGGAGAACTCTCTCAGGTGCCCTCTTCCGTATCGGCCTTCCACGTAGGAGGCATGAGGGAAACCGCGCAGGAGGTTTCCGGCCCCGGCGCCGTCCTTTCCCTGGATTATGACAACCCCGGAGAGGTGACGGTTAAACTGGGTCTTTCCTATACTTCCATTGAGAATGCCAAGGCCAATCTGGAGGCAGAGGCCACCGGTCTTACTTTTGACAGGGCCCGTGCCCAGACTCAGGAGAAATGGCGGAAGGAACTGGGAAAACTGGAGATAAGCGGCGGAAAAGAGGCCGACAGGATTAAATTCTACACAGGATTATATCACGTCCTTCTGGGCCGCGGCCTGGCCAGCGATGTAAACGGCGCCTATCCCAAAAATGATGGCAGCGTGGGCCAGATCAAGTTGGACGAGAACGGAAAACCCGTTCACAATCATTACAATACAGATGCCATTTGGGGCGGTTACTGGAACCTGACTCCGCTTTGGGCCCTGGCCTGGCCGGAGTACTACAACGACTGGGTGTCCAGCCAGTTGCTGGTGTACAAGGACGCCGGCTGGCTGGGAGACGGTATTGCCTGCAGCAAGTATGTCTCAGGCGTTGGAACCAATATGGTGTCCATCGCCTTTGCCGGAGCCTATAACAGCGGTATCCGTAACTATGATATAGAGGAAATGTATGCAGCCGCCCGAAAGGACAATCTGGAATGGAGAGGTCGTATCGAGGGGGCTGGCAAGATGGACGTGGAACAGTTCGTGAAAAACGGTTATGTTCCGTACGTGACAGACCCCGGTTTTGTGGCCCACAGCGGCGGTGCCACCTTCTCTGTTTCCCATACGCTGGAATATAGCTTCAGCGCCTATGCCACGGCCCAGCTGGCTAAACAACTGGGTTATGAACAGGATTATGAGCAACTCAGAGACCTTTCCAACGGCTGGGCCAAAGTGTTTGACGACAGCCTCAAGCTGGTTCGCCCCCGTGTGCCCGGAGGAGCCTTTATCGATAACTTCGATCCGCTGGAGTCCTGGAGAGGTTTTCAGGAAGGCAATGCAGTACAGTATACTTTCTTTGTGCCCCAGAACCCGGATTCCCTGATTTCCCGCCTGGGCCGGGAGGTTTTCAACGACCGTCTGGACGGCATTTTCACCGAAGCCCGCAAGAGCATCTTCGGCGGGGGAAAAACCACTTATGCCTTCTCCGGTATCAACAGCCCGTACAACCACGGCAACCAGCCGTGCCTGCACGAACCCTGGCTGTTCAACTTCTCCGGTAAACCTTACCTCACCCAGAAATGGGTGCGCCTGATCTGCGACGAGTTCTACGGTACCACCGGAGAGCACGGCTACGGGTATGGACAGGATGAGGACCAGGGCCAGCTGGGTGCCTGGTATGTGCTGTCCACGATGGGCCTTTTCGATGTGCAGGGCGGTGCTCCCGAGGAACCTACTTACCAGATTGGAAGCCCGGCTTTCGATCAGATAGTCGTTCATCTGAATCCGCTCAATGCCAAAGGAAAGAAACTGGTCATCAAGACCGTAGGAAATGGTCCCGAGGCCTATTACGTCCAGTCGGCCCGTTTCAACGGAAAACCCCTGGAGCAGAACTGGCTGTACCGGAAGGATGTTCTCCAGGGAGGAGAACTGGTTCTCACAATGGGAACGGAGCCTTCGGATGTATGGAATGAATCTTGTCCTCCTGTAAAGCAATGAATATGAAGCATTCTCTTCTTTTCCAACTTTGCCTGAGCGCATCCCTCGTTTGCGCCTGCGCCTGCAACGATGCTTATGAGAAAATGCCGGAAGGCGGCGGAAATACGCCTGGAAAGGGCGGGGAAACGCCTCCCGCCGAGATGGAAGACCAGTGGGCTGCCCTGGCCGATTCCTGTACCAATGTGCTGGTGGTTAACTTCCTGGACAAGACACCACCGGAACCTTCTGGTCTACTCCCAATGACATAGAACGCTCCTCCGGGTATATCTATTGGCAGCAGGCCCACGCGCTGGACGTACTGCTGTATGCCGCACAGCGGAATGAAAAACTGAAGGAAACCTATTTGGGTTATGCCCGGAAATGGTGCCAGAACTATGCCAACAACTACAACCGGGACTATCGCGGGGAAGGTACGTATGGCGGGTTTTTCAATGTGTGGACAGACGATATGGCCTGGATCTGCCTAACGCTGATCCGCATTTCGGAAGTGTCCGGGGACGCCCAGTACCGGGGCATTGCAAAAGAGGTCTTTGACCGCTATATCTGGCCTCGCCGGAAAACATATTCCGGTGGCACGGCCCTTCCCTGGACCAGCCGTCCGGAAGATGTGAGCAATTTCAACGCCTGTACCAACGCTCCGTCCTGCCTGGTAGCCGCCAGACTGCATTCCTTCTATGCCGATGCCGGTTATTTGGAGATTGCCAAAACCCTGTACAAGGCCTGTGTAGACCATATGCCCGACGAAGAAAGGGCCGAGGAGCCCCCGCTCAGCTATACCCAGGGCACGCTGGGGGAGGCCTGCCGAGTACTTTTTCACCTCACGGGGGACAAGAAGTATATGGATAAGGCCGGTAAGGTTCTGCAGTATGCCTTCGTGAGCAACCGTTGCACGGACAGTGCTACCGGCGTCCTTCGGCATGAGGGTACCAGTATGGACCAGAGCCTGTTCAAGGCCGTTCTCATCCCTTATGCCGTGAACTACGTGCTGGATGCCGATGCGGACAGCCGCACGGCCCAGGTGATTAGGGAAAAGCTTATGCTCTGCGCCAAAACGCTGTATAAGCACCTGGACAGAAACAAGTATCCCCAGATGTATTGTGACTACTTCTGGGGCAGTACTTTCACGGAGGGAACGGCTTCGATGGGTGCACAGGCCAGCGGCGCTTCCCTGATGGAGGGAGTGGCTCGTCTGTTTATTTGATCTCCGGATGTTCGCGGAGTAATTCTTCTACCCAGGAGCGGAAATCGCTCCAGCGGTAGAAATTGTCCCTCACGGGAGTCAGTTGAGGCAGGAAGGCATCGTTTTCATTGAGCACAGGCTTGAAAAGGATGTCTCCTGCCTTGTTTTTGTAGAAGACGAAAAGAAGGGTTCCGGCCATAGGGATGTTGTAGTTCTGGAACCAGTACTTGGCTTCTTCCGGCGTGTCCGGAACAACTCCCATATTGTTGATATTCAGGAGGGTGGCCAGGCCTTCCAGAATGTAGTCGTGTCCAAAGCGAAGGTGGGCGGCGCGGTTGGGGTCCAGGAAAGAAGCTTCGGCCTTTTCCATAATATCCTTCAGCAGGGGAATGGTGCCGTAGCGGGCGCTGATGTCGCTGTAGAAGGAGAAGTAGTTGGCGGCTTCCCAGACCTTCACAATCTCTTCCTGGGGAATGAGATCGTCAAAGAGCGGTTCTTTCACATAATTGTGGTAGCCGCTGAGCAGTTCCCACAACTCGTCCATAAAGTCTTCTCCGCCTTCCATCTCGTCCAGGAAGCTGTAGTCTGTGAACAGCTTGCCCAGGATGCCCTTGTAGTTGACGGTACGCTTGAAGAAAGAGGATACGCTTTCCAGGTGGGCGGGTTTCTCGCCCTGGCCTTTGAATCTCTTACGGATGGCTTTGGGGGCGCTGGGAGGGGCTATGATGCCCATTCCCATATGGTCCGACTGCATACGGATCTGCAGCTTGGGATTGCCGCTCAGAAGGCCGGCATTGAAGGCGCCCATGCTCACGATGCAGCGCTGCCCGGTGGAGGAGAGGGCGTCCACTTTCTTCCGGCCCTTGAAGACCCGGGGAAATTGTCCGTATACGAAGGTGCCGATGGCCAGGTGCTGGTCGTAGCCCAGGGGAACCAGGTCTCCGGCGTTGATATACGGCACCTCCCAGAAGTCCATATACTTTCGGGCAAACTCCTTCCCGTAGGGGGTGAGAACGTCCTTTTCTTCCGCTTTCAGAAAGACGTCGCGGATGAGGGTGTAGGTGTCCGGGTTCCAGGCATAGCGGGAACCGTGCCGTCCGTAGTGGCTGATATAGAAGGGCTTATAACCGGAAGGGGCGGGGGAGAGGGTCCCGAACTCGTCCAGGCGGTG
>JAFPGC010000051.1 GCA_017423025.1 Bacteroidales bacterium | reverse complement strand
AGATAAAAGGGAATTGCCACATTTGAAAACCGCTTGTTTTCCGGAATCTTATTATATTTGTAAATTGTCATTGATAATTGTTTATGGATAAGTACGATTTAATCAATCTGGCAGACTATAACCATACCAGGCTGCCGGAAGCCAGCTTCGAGAAGATCAAGCAAATGTTAGGGTTATGAGGTTAAAACCTGTTTTATTGTCAATGGCCCTGATCCTTCCTGCAAACCTATATTCACAGCAGTTCCTTCCCATCAAGAGCATTGTCAATGCCCGTGACCTGGGAGGGTACACCATGCAGGACGGGCGGGTGCTTCGTGACAGGGTCCTTCTGCGCTCGGCCCATCTGGCCGATGCCACGGACGAGGACCTGAAGTGGCTGTCTCTGATTCGAGTGACCAAGGTGATTGACTTCCGCCGCTTGGAAGAGAAGAAGGGGATGTTTGACAATCCCATTCTGGGCGCCCAGTTTGTGGATCTCCCCATCGATGCCAGCGGCAACGCCATGGCCGATGCTCCCGTAGAGGAAAAAAAGAAGTATACAAAGGGTAAGAAGTTCAATGTCAATAAGGTAATCCTTATGGCCGCCTTTAGTGAAAGGGCCCAGGCCATTGCCCGGAACATGTACCCGACGCTCCTGTTCAATCCCGACTGCCAGAAGGCGTTTGCCAAGTTCTTCCGCCTGGTGCTGGATACGGAGGACGGCGCCGTCCTCTACCACTGTACGCAGGGCAAGGACCGCACCGGCATAGCATCGGCCCTTATGCTGGCGGCATTGGGAGCCGACAGGGAGACCATCGTGGCCGATTTTGACGCCACCAACCGGGTTTACGAAAAGGATGTGAAGAAATACACCCGCATTGTGAAGCTCTTCGGCGGCAAGGAGGAAGAAGTGGCCGTAGTGAAGGCCTTCATGGGCTGCAATACGGAGAACTTTATCAAGGCCCTTGATAGATTGGATCAGGAATACGGTTCCTTGGATGCCTATCTCAAGGGCCCCATGGGCCTCACCGACGAGGATATCCAGACCCTCCGGGACAGGTATCTGGTAGAGAGACCATAGGCTATGTTATCTGATCAGTTAAGGGGACATCTGTCCATTGCGGCGGCTTACACCATCTTCGGTCTGAACTTGGTGCTGTGCAAGGACATCGCCAATTCGGCGGCGGTGGCCCCGCACGTACTGTTTACCTTCCGGGCACTGGGGGCATCGGCCCTCTTCTGGCTGGTGTCGCTGTTCCAGCCGCAGGAGAAGATCCAGAAGGGAGATATGTGGCGCATTGCCCTGGCGTCTTTCCTGGGTTTCTTCCTTACCCAGATGACATTCCTGATTGGAATTACCATGGCCACGGCCATTGATTCCGCCATCCTGGGCACGCTGGGACCGGTTTTCACCATGATTGTGGCTTATTTCTTTGTGGGAGAGCCCATTACAGGGAAGAAGGCCGGCGGTGTAACGCTCTCGCTCATGGGCGTCCTCTTCCTTATCTTCAATTCCGTGCAGAGAGGGGGAGGGGCATCGGCCACTACGCCTTTGGGCCTGGTCATGCTGCTTCTCAACAGCCTTACCTTTGCCATGTATCTGGGTATCTTCCGGCCGCTGGTGTCCAAATACAGCGTGGTCACTTTCATGAAGTGGGTATTCCTGTTCTCGCTGCTGATGTCGTTGCCGTTATCGGCCAAGGAGATCTTCACTATGGACTATGCGGCCATTCCCGTGACCGTGCGGTGGGAGATTGGCTACCTGATTTTCTTCGCCACCTTCATTGCCTATTACTTGATTCCTTATGGCCAGAAGCTCATCCGGCCCACGCTGGTGAGCATGTATAATTATTTGTCGCCCATCATTGCCACGGTTGTGAGCATTTGGACGGGTATGGACCACCTTACCTGGCAGAAAGTGCTGGCCGCCATGGCCATCGTAGGCGGTGTCATTCTGGTAAGCAAGAGCCGCGCAGCAACTAATCCAATAAAGACATATGAAACGAATTAAACTCATCCTTGTTTCTCTTCTGTGCATGATGACCCTGAGTGGATTTGCACAGGAAAAGCCGGTGAACCAGGCCGCGCTGGATAATATCCACGCCCGCAAGAGTGTCCGTTCCTACACAGATGAAAATGTGACCCCTGAGCAGGTGGAAACCCTTCTGAGGGCAGCCATGGCGGCTCCTTCCGGCATGAATGCCCAGCCCTGGCGCTTTGTGGTGGTAAGGGAGCAGGAAGTGAAGAATAAACTGGCCGGCGGCTTCAACAAGATGATTGCCAAGGCTCCGGTTGTCATTGTGGTTTGTGGAAAGACCACCAATAAAACGGGCGGACAGAACGGCAACTGGACGGCCGATTGCGCCGTAGCTGCAGAGAACCTCCTTTTGGCTGCCGAGGCCCTGGGCCTGGGTGCCGTTTGGACGGCCTGCTACCCGTACGAAGACCGTATGAAGCCTACCATCGAGGCTTTGGGGCTTCCGGATGAGGTAAAACCTCTCTGCATCATTCCCGTGGGCCATCCTGCCGGGAAAGACAAGCCCAAGGATAAGTGGAATCCGGAAAACATTCACTACGATAAGTGGTAGGGGGTATCCCCGAAAAGTCCTAATTTCGGGCTGATTTCTTCTAAAATTATCCTTTGTTAGTTCCTATCTTTGTGCGCCGAAAACACAAGGATATGAATTATAATGGTATAATAATAGGAGCTGCGGTCTTTCTTTGCATAGGGATTTTTCACCCGCTTGTAATTTCTTGGGAGTACCGCTGGGGGAAAAAGGTCTGGTGGGTCTTTTTGGTGATGGGAATTCTGTGCACCGTGGCTTCGCTGTTCATTCCTTCCTTCATCGGCTCTACCATTACCGGGGCCGTGGCTTTCTCCAGTTTCTGGAGTATTCACGAGGTTTTCAAACAGGAGAAGCGGGTGCTAAAAGGCTGGTTCCCAGAGAATCCCGCCCGGCACGAATACTATGAGGCCCGCCGTAAAGAGATGCAATTATGAAACGAGTCGTATTAATCCTAACGGCCCTGCTGGTGGCTATGTCCTTATCGGCTCAGGAGAAGAAGCTTCTGCGCGGCTTTGATGGGGGTATGATGATCCATACCGGCTTTCTGTCCGGGAATCTGGATGCCATTGGGTATAAGGCCAAAGGCCTTCCCGCGGGCATCGGGGGCGTTATCCGGCTGCATCTGGGAGAGCATTTCCGCGTGGGCGGGGAAGGTTACCTTTCTACGCTGAGTCAGCGCGGCAATGGAAGCTATTTAAAATACGGCTGGGGAGGCCTTTTGGCCGATTTCTATACGGTCCTGGGCCGTTTTCAACCCTACGCCGGACTTACTCTGGGCGGGGGAGCCATGACTACGCTGCTTATGATGGAAGAGCCCCAGGAGGCCTGGGATCCCATTGACGGGACCTATTTCCACAAGCAGGGCTTTATGGCCATAGATCCCTTCGTGGGATGCGATTTCATTGTGTCGGGTCCTATGCACCTGACCCTCAAGGTAGATTACCTCTGCGCCATAAGCGGGGGCAAGATGCTTCCGCACGGCCCCCGGGTTTATATCGGCTTCCTGTTTTATCATTAATCGGCCTATAAGGACGCGAGGAGGATGGCTTTGATGTCTTCCTCGTCCAGCGGAACGTAGGCATTTTCCAGGCCTTCGTTCACGGCCACGTGATGCGCCATTTCGTCTATGCGTTCAGGGCCGATGCCCACCTCGCGGAGGTGCATGGGCATCCCGATGCTCTGGAAGAAGGCGTAGGTGGAATCAATGGCCTTCTGGGCAATCTCCATCTTGGGCAGCCGGCCGTCAATTCCGAAGACGTTTACACCGTACTTGACAAAGCGGGGAAGGGTTCGCTCGCTAAGGATGTGCTGCATCCAGCGGGGCGTGAGAATGGCCAGGCCCTCGCCGTGGGTGATGTCGTAGTAGCCTGAGAGGGCGTGCTCGATGCCGTGCATGGGCCAGCCGGAGCGGCTGTTTCCCAGGGACATGATGTCATTGCATGCGAGAGTGCATACGAACATCATCTCGGCCCTTGCGGTGTAGTCCTCAGGATTGTCTATGCAGGCTTTGCCGTTGACCATCAGGCTCTTGATGCCGGCCTCGCAGAAGCCGTCGTTCATGAGGGTGGAGTCTTCGCAGAAGTACTGCTCCAGGATGTGGTTGATGGCATCGGCCACACCCGCCGCCGTTTGGTTTTTGGGCACGCTGAAGGTGTAGCAGGGGTCCAGGAAGGAGACTTGGGGGAACACCAGGGGAGAGGCATAGCAGAGCTTGTCGTTGGTCTCCGTACGGGAGATGACGCCGCCGCAGTCGTACTCGCTGCCCGTGGCCGCCAGGGTGAGGATGTCCACGATGGGGAGGGCCTTGAGGGTAGGGGCCTTGCCGGTTATAAGGTCCCAGGGTTCTCCGTCAAAGCAGGCGCAGCCCGCGATGGCCTTGGAGCAGTCCAGCACGCTGCCGCCGCCCACGGAAAGGATGACCTCGATGCCCTTCTCTTTGCATAGCCGGGTGCCCTCCAGTACGCTGGGATTGTACTTGGGGTTGGGCTGGATGCCCGGGAGTTCGGTGATTTCGAAGTCTTTCAGAAGCTCCAGCACTTTCTGATAAAGGCCGATTTTCTTGATGCTGCCGCCACCGTAGGTGAGGAGGACTTTCTTGCCATACTGGGCCAGCACGCCGGGGAGTTTTTCAATGACGCCTTGGCCAAAGATAATCTTGGTAGGGGTTTGATACTCAAAGTTCTGCATATATTATCCGTTATATTCGTAGTAATAGAAATCTGTCCAGATGGTGTTTTCGGCAAGGCGATGCTGCTGACCCCGGAACTGGAAGCCCAGGGATGTGTAAAGGTGCTGTGCCGGTAAATTAGTGGCAAGGGTGTCCAGCCGTACGGTATCCCGGCCTTTTTCCCGGGCCAGTTCAATGGCGGCCTTCACCATTTGGGCACCAATGCCTTTGCCCTGCATGTCCGGACTCACGGCGAAGATGTGGAGGACGGCCACTTCGTCATCTTTCAGCGGCCGGGCCCATTCTACCGGGTGGTAATCTTCTCCCTGGTACATGGGAAAAGCCATGGCGCCTACGATTTTCCCGTCCTCTTTGTACAGGTACAGGCTGCCTTCTTTTATGTAGGCCCTGATTCCATCGGCCGTAGGGTGCTTTCCCGTTTGCCAGAGGGCAAATTGGTATACATTGGGAGTCCGCTCCATGACGTCGTCGTAAAATGCGACGACGGAGTCGAATTCGTCCAGTGTTGCCGGTATTAAGTTAATCATTGATTATCATGTTCTTTTATTCTTGCTAATATAAGGATTTCCGCGTAATTGACAAAATGATTATCTTTGTTAGCATGAATACTTACAAGCAGATCGATCTTAGCGAATGGACCCTGGTAGGAGAGGGGTTCAACGGACAGGCCTATTTGTCGGAAGCGCATCCCGGCGTTATGCTCAAACTGGTGAGACGCGAGCTGGGCGCCGCCGAAAACGTGGAAAAGGAATTCAACGCTGCCAAGACGGCGGCCCTTATCGGCCTTCCCACCCCGGAGGTTTATGAAATTGTGCGCGACGGGGAAGACCACGGCTACCTTTGCCAGTCCATCGAGGGCAAGAAATCTTTCGCCCGCATGTGTGCCGATGAGCCTTCGCGCATTCCGGAGATTGCCGCCATGATGGCCGATCTGGGCCACGCCCTGCATGACATTGTTATTCCGGAGGGTGTGGAGGTGACCAATATGAAGGAACTGCTTTTGAAAGCGCTGGAGAGTTCGCCTTTGGTCACTGAGGCTCAGAGAGCAAGCTTGCAGGCGCTGGTCCAGTCCATGCCGGATGACAAGAAATGCCTCCACGGAGATTTCCAGCTGGGCAATGTCATTATGGCCCAGGGTAAGGCATACTGGATTGACCTGGGCTGGCTGGCGCAAGGCTACTATAAGATGGATCTGGCCCACCTGTTCAAGATGATGATGGTAGATAGCAAGATTCCCCAGGTACAGGACCTTACCCACATGACCCAGGAACAGATGGTGGCTTTCTGGTACGCCTTCGCCAAGGCCTATACGGGTTCCGAAGACGTGGAAGCCCTGAACCAGGAACTTCGCCCCTACGCCGCCCTGGACATCGTCCGAACCTCCTATCTCCACACCAGCACCAACCCCGCCTTCATAGCTTTCATGAAAGGAGTGGTAGAATCCCTGCTGGGGTAGTTGCGGTTGGTTTTCCGGGGTGGGCTGTGCGGTTAACGTCCCATCCTCTGGACCGCTAACCCCGTTAGAGGCCGTTTTCGCGGTTAACGTCCCACTATTTGGGACGTCTACCGCACCGCCTCCCGTCATTCCCAGCCCGACCGGGCATCTCTTCATCCTGGACTTGCCTTAGGATCTGTTGCTAATTCAAGAAAAATCACTACCTTTGTAGCAAGTGATTCTACGGATTCGCTGCACACTGGGCTGGTGAGATTCTCATCAGCCTTCAGTTTTTTAGGCCGATAGTCATAAGGGCAGGAGAGGCAGGGGGTGTCCCTAGCTCGGATGCCAAAAAAGGGGCTCACCCCGGTCACTTGACGACTAACCTCCTCCTTTTACTGCCCCGGCCTTCGGCCGTGCCCGTAACGTCGTCAAACAAACGTCGTCATGCCGCTGTCGCGGCACCGCTCCCTGCACAAGCCCACGCGCGGACCCTTTTTTGACAAAGGTCGCGTCGGAACACCCCCTGTCCTCTTCTGTGCCCTTCATCCCGGGCTTGACCTGGGAAATCTTTCACTATTAATCATTAGTGTCCACTAAAAATTTGGACGGTTATATAAAGTTTAACAATTAAAACAAAGTCGGTCCACTCGACTCATCAAGTTCATTGTCAATATTGTCGTTAGAGTTGCATAGAAGGTCATAGAGTGGCGTTTTATCGGT
>JAFPGC010000059.1 GCA_017423025.1 Bacteroidales bacterium | reverse complement strand
TTTACAATGCTGTCAAGGGCGGAAATACGGGACTACACCGCGAGACTGAATCGGTTGGGCATTACCGATGAGGCCTCCGTGAAGGCGGTCTTGGACTACGTCTACAGCATTGCACTCATAGCGATAATAGCATATGAAGAAAACAAAAAACACGTCGTCGAACAGGACGACACCCACGGGCAAAAAGATTGCCGTGATTTGGACACGCGTCAGCACGAAGGAACAGGCCGATAACAACCTGAGTCTGGATACACAAGAAAAGCATTGCAGAGAATATGCTCTCCGCAAGGGGATCGAAATCGACCGATTGATGGGGGGTACGAATGAAAGCGCCAAGGAAGAGGGCAAGCTCTTCAAGGAGATGGTCGCATATGTCCTGAGCCATCGACAGGTAAATACAATTCTGGTCTATTCGTTCGACAGATTCTCCAGAGCGGGGGCAGAAGGCATCGTCACGAAGGCCATCCTCAAGTCCAAGGGGATAACGGTTATCAGTGTTACTCAGCCCACGGATCCAGAGAGTTCTTCTGGGGAGTTCATGGAGGGCATTACCTTTCTTTTTAACGAGTACGAGAACAATCTCCGTAAAGAAAAATGCGCTGCTGGCATGAAGGAGTGCTTGGAACGGGGAGATTGGTTTTCCAAGCCTCCTTTGGGATATGTTAGGGACAAGGACAGCACGAATAAGCATGCACTGAAGATTGACGAGAAAGGAGAGCTGCTGGCCAAGGCGTTCAGGTGGAAGGCTGATGAGGAACTATCAGATACTGAAGTACGTAGTAGATTGAAAGCCCTGGGGTTTGAGATCAGTAAGCAAAAACTGTCAGACGTCTTTCACAACCCCTTCTATTGCGGGAAGATACAGCATTTTTATCTTGGTGACAAGGTCGTACAAGGGAACCATCCACCCATTACTGACGAGGAAACCTTCAACAAAATCAATGGAATCAAAACCCATAGTGGTTACAAACACAGTGAGGAGTGCCCGAGCACTCCTCTTAAGCTTCATCTCCTCTGCCCAGATTGCGGTTGCCACCTGTCGGGCTACAAACGGACAAAGAGGGCTAAGACCTCGGACAAAGTCTGGGAATTCTGGTACTACAAGTGCAATACAGATGGTTGCAAGCTGAATAAATCAGCAGTCCTTGTCCACGAGAAATACCTGCAATTGCTGGAGAGATATGAAATCCCCCCTGTAGTACAGGGAATGATAAAGGAACAGATTGAAAAGATTCTTCGTGAACAAGCGTCCAATAACCGTGATCAGGAACGCGAACTGAACTCACAGAAAACAAAGGTTGGGAACCAGCGGGAACTGGTAATGCGCAGATTTGGCCTTGGGGAGATACCCTCTGAGGTTTACGAGGCCACAATTAGATCGGTGAACAGGCAGTTGGAGGAAATTGAGATTGAACTCACCCGTATCCAGAAACTCGCCTCGAACCTCTCCCTGGACGTGGACAAGATACTCGCAACTGCTTGTAAACTAGGCAGTTTATGGAAGAATGGATCTTTTAATACACGTCAGAAAATACAGAATCTGACATTCCCGGAAGGAGTAAAGTGGGACAGGGAAAGAGATATTCCTCGAACCGATGTTGAAAACGAGGCTTTAAAAGTAATGCGCTTATTATCAGCGAATTACAAAATGGCTGAGCAAGAAAAAACCGGAAAATCTTTCGACTTTCCGGCTGTAGTAGCGGAGGCAGGACTCGAACCTACGACCTCCGGGTTATGAGCCCGACGAGCTACCGACTGCTCTACTCCGCGGTTTGGGAATGCAAAGGTAGAAAGTTTTTTTGAAACTTCCAAATTTTCGTCAGCGGCACGGGCCTGCGGCCATGCGAGCCAGCGTGCTTACTTCAGCAGTTCGGCGGCTTTGTCCGTATCGGCCTCGTTGACTACCAGGGAGATGGAGAGTTCCTCGCCGCCCTGGGCCGATGCGATGATGTTGATGCCCGCGGCACCCAGCTTGCCAAAGACGTTGCCCGAAGTGCCGGGAAGGTTGCGCATCCGGCTGCCGAAGACCGTGACGATGCCCACCGCCTGGTTCAGGACCACGACGTCGTCCAGAGGGAGGAGGGGATTGTCCTGGAAAAGGCCACGGATGGCCTCCAGGGCCGCCTCTTTATCGGCCTTGTTGATGGCGAAGCTGATGCTGTATTCGGAAGAAGTCTGGGCGATGAAGCGCACGTTGACGCCGGCGGCGGCCAGGCAGGAGAAGATGCCTCCGGACATGCCTACGCGACCCAGCAGGCCGGTGCCGTAAACCGTGACCAGGATGAGCCCCTTGTCGGAAATGACATCCGTCTTGTGGGCCGATCCAGTGGAAATGATGGTGCCTTCGAAGGCCTCGTCCTCGATGTTCTTGACCAGGATGGGGATGCCGGCATTCTTGGCGGGCCAGATGGCGGAGGAGGAGAAGGGCGCCTGGGCCGATGCGCAGTAGTGCGCCGCCTCGTCGTATGTCATGGCGGGGATGCCGGCCACGCCGGGTGCCTCGATGTGGAACTCGATGCTTTCGGCTCCCAGGACGGCGGCGATGAGCGCAGCCATCATGTGGGCACCGTCCTTGCCGACGCGCGTCACATACCCGGAATCCAGCATGCCAAATCCTCCGGCAATGACCACGGGACCCTTGACATCCTTGCAGCGGCGGGTGATCTGCTCCTTGGAGGCGGCCCAGTCAAAGTGCTGGTTGCCGTGGGCGTCCTGGTGGCAGATCATAAGCTGCGTGCCGTCCAGGAGGGTTCCGCCCACCTGATGGTAAACGGCCTCTGCGCACAGGCGGGAGCACTTGGCCAGTACATAGTCTTCCAGGGCATAGGCCGTGGTCTGTACATACATGGCCTCGCGGAGGTAGGTGGCTATGGTATCCACGGTCTCATCTACCTTCTGCACATATTCATCGCCGGTGGCCATGGCGCAGAAGTGCTCGCGGATGGCTACAATTTCATCGAAAGCCTGCTTTTTCTCTACCACCGTCTTGCGGATGGTTTCGCGGAACAGGGCTTCGATTTTCTTGCCGGGGCGGACGACTGCAATGGTGGATTCGTCGCACAGGGCGGCAATTTGGGCGATGGAACGCTGCTTGAGTACAAAGGATTTTACGATCATGGCGTCTGTTTTTGTGCAATTACAAAAGTACGAATAATCTCCATTATTCCCAAAATATCCTTATTTTTGTAAGCAAACATCGGCCTTATGAAACGATTTCTCCTTTTTACCCTTGCATTGCTGACGGTTGCCTGTTCCACGGCTCAGAATCCTTTCCCGGAGGGCGCGTCCCTGTATGACCTCCGCACCGGTGAAGCCCTTGCTCCGCAGAAGGCGGCCAAGGCTCCGGCGGTATACGGCACCCTTCAGACCCGGCTCTTCGACAGTGACCAATCGTACAGTTTCGTGCGCGTAAAGACCAGCGACTATCAGCTGGAAGTGCTTACGGCAGAGGGGAATAAGGCCGATAGCACCAGCGCCCTGTGCCTCAAGCATGGCGCTGTGGCGGGCATCAACGGCAGTTATTTCAACATGCGCCGTCTCACGCCCGTCACCTACATCAAGGACGACGGCTTCGTAACGGGCACCACCACCCAGGGTGAGACCTTCCGCACCAACGGCTCCGTCCTCCTTACCAACGACAGTTTTGTCATAGACGCCACCCAGGCCGATACCACCTGGACGGGAGGGGAGACCTGGCGGGAAGTCATGGCCAGCGGTCCCATCCTCATAGATGAAGGGGAAGTCATTGTATATGAGGAAGGAATCCCTCAGTGGAAGGGTTTCTACGCTAAGCGGCATCCCCGCTCGATGGTGGGAACGGACACCCAGGACTACGTATGGTTTGTGGTAGTGGACGGCCGTGCCCCGGGTCACGCCGCCGGCATGTCCATAGCCGAACTCACGGAGCTGGCTCTCCAGCTGGGCCTTACCGATGCCCTCAATCTGGACGGCGGCGGCTCCTCCACCCTCTGGACCCTTCCGGATGGCGTCATCAATCACCCTTGCGACAACGACCAGTTTGACAACGAAGGCCAGCGCATCATTCCCAATGCGCTTCTGCTAAGAGAATTATAATAGGAGAGATTATTTGGATTTCTTCCACCAGGAGTGACCGCCTTTTTCTCCGGCCCGGAGCAGGCGCTGGTATTCCAGCGTTTCGCACGGGTCCGGGAAATAGCGTGAGTACAGCGCCTTGTGCTTCTCCCACAACTGGCAGCGGATAGCCTTGAGGTCTTCGTCGGAAACCTCGCTGTGAGTGCCTTTCTCGGTATAATACAGGCAGACTTCTTCCAGCTGGCGCACGTTGGGCTCCTGGGGCAGGGACTCGAACAGGCTCAGCCAGAAGTCCCAGTCCTCGAAGCCATTGTCGAGCTGCGTGTCAAATCCCTTACCCATGTAAAGGTCGTGCTCTGACTTTCGGAACAGACTGCTGATATACAGACAGTTGCGGGAAAGGAGCATGGACATGGAGAACGGCGGCAGGTCCCATTCAGGGCCCTTGCCCACCCGCTCGGCCTTGCCATAGACCACGTGAAGCGACGGGTCTTCTTCCAAGGCGTTTACAGCGGCTTCCAGATAGCCCGGAGCCAGGCGGTTGCCGGCATCCAGGAAAAGGATGTATTTGCCATAGCAGCGCTGCATGGCGATGTTGCGGGACGTTGCCACTCCCACATAGGAAACCAGAGGAACTATGGTGAACCGGCCGTCACGGGAAGCAAATTCCCGGATAGCCTTCATGGATTCGTCGGATGACCCATTCTCTACAACAATGCACTCCCAGTCCTTATAGGTCTGATCCTGTACGCTTTTGAGGGTTTCGCTCAGATAAGCCCGTGCATTGTAGATGGGGATGATTACACTTACTACAGGCATCTGTTGGAGATTATTCAGGTTTGTAGGAATCCTTCAGGGCTGTGGTTTTGTTAAACACAGGGTGCTCGGGAGTGGAGTCCTTGTCCATCACGTAATAACCGGTGCGCTCGAACTGGACGGCGATGCCGCTCTTGTCTTCCAGCAGGGCGGGTTCGGCGTAACCCTTGCCCAGGACCAGGCTTTCGGGGTTCAGGAAGTCCTTGTAGTCCTTGTCTTCAGGCACCTGGGACATATCGGCCAGGGTGAAGAGACGGTCGTAATTACGGAGTTCCAGCTCCTTGGCGTGGGAGGCCGATACCCAGTGGATGGTGCCCTTGACGGGACGGTATTCGGGAGAAGGATCGTAGGTGCATTTGAGCTCCACGACATTGCCTTCTGCGTCCTTGATGACCTCGTTGCACTTAATAATATAGGTGTACTTGAGCCGGACCTCGCCGTCGGGCTTGAGGCGGAAGAACTTCTTGGGAGCATCTTCCATGAAATCTGCCTTCTCAATGAGGAGATTGCCGGTGAAGGGGACGGAACGCTTGGCGCCTTCCGGATCGGCCGGATTGAGCGGGCAGTCGAACCATTCCACCTTGCCTTCGGGCCAGTTGGTAATGGTGAGCTTGATGGGATCCTGGACCACCATGTAGCGGTTGGAACGCTCGTTCAGATCCTGACGCACGCACCATTCCAGCAGCTGGATGTCCATGAGCTGGTCACGCTTGGAAACGCCGATCTTGTCGCAGAACATGCGCAGGGCGTTGGCGGTATAACCGCGGCGGCGTACACCGCAGAGGGTGGGCATGCGGGGGTCGTCCCAGCCGCTCACGAGGCCCTTCTGCACCAGCTCCAGCAGCTTGCGCTTGCTCATGAGCGTGTAGGTGAGGTTGAGGCGGGCGAACTCGTACTGATGGGAAGGATAGATGCCCAGCGTCTGGATGAACCAGTCGTACAGGGGCCGATGCACGTCGAACTCCAGCGTGCAGATGGAGTGCGTGATGTGTTCGATGGAGTCGCACTGGCCGTGGGTGTAGTCGTACATGGGGTAGATGCACCACTTGTCTCCGGTGCGGTGATGATGCGCGAACTTGATGCGGTAAAGCAGGGGGTCGCGGAACATCATGTTGGGATGGGCCATGTCAATCTTGGCACGGAGGACCTTCTCGCCCTCGGCATACTTGCCGGCCTTCATCTCCCGGAAGAGCTTGAGGTTCTCTTCCACGGAACGGTCTCTCCAGGGGCTGGGGGTACCGGGCTTGTCCACGGTGCCGCGGTTTTCGCGGATCTGCTCCTGCGTCTGGTCGTCTACATAGGCCAGGCCGCGCTTGATGAGGTCTTCGGCCCAATCGTAAAGCTGGTCGAAGTAATCGGAGGCGTAGAGCTCCTTGTCCCACTGGAAGCCCAGCCACTGGATGTCTTCCTTGATGGAATCCACATATTCGGTGTCTTCCTTGGTGGGGTTGGTGTCATCGTAGCGGAGGTTGGTCTTGCCTCCATACTTCTGCGCCAGGCCGAAGTTGAGGCAGATGCTCTTGGCGTGGCCCAGGTGCAGGTAACCGTTGGGCTCCGGAGGGAAGCGGGTCATGATGCTGTCCACTTTGCCTTCGGCCAAATCCTTCTCGATGATTTCCTCTAAGAAATTGAGTTTACGCTCTTCCATATTCTTGTTTTTACTATATCAAAATTGAGCCTCAAAGGTACGAAAAATTCGCCATATATGTGTGCATAAAAATATTTTTCGTAATTTTGCGTGTTTAACGAGAGAAAAACCTATACCAAATGGGACTTTTACACGCCAGACTGGCCAAATATGACCTTCCTCAGAAAATGATGGAAAAGGGAATATATCCCTATTTCCGCCAGATTACCAGCAAGCAGGGAACAGAAGTGACCATGGACGGTCACAAGATCATGATGTTCGGCTCCAACGCCTATACCGGTCTCACCGGTGACGAGCGCGTTATCAACGCCGGCATCGAGGCCCTTAAGAAATATGGTTCCGGATGCGCCGGTTCCCGTTTCCTGAACGGTACGCTGGATATTCACGTACAGCTGGAGAAGGAGTTGGCCGAATTTGTGGGCAAGGATGAGGCCCTGGTGTTCTCCACCGGCTTTACCGTGAACAGCGGCGTCATCCCCCAGCTCCTCACCAAGGACGATTTCATCATCTGTGACGACCGCGACCACGCCTCCATCGTGGATGGCCGCCGCCTCAGTTTCGCCAAGAGCCTGCATTACAAGCACAACGACATGAAGGACCTGGAGCGCTGCCTCCGCCGCTGCCCCAAGAATGCCGTGAAACTCATCGTTGTGGACGGCGTCTTCTCCATGGAAGGAGACCTGGCCAAGCTGCCGGAGATTGTCGAGCTCAAGCATAAGTACGACAACGTGTGCATCATGGTGGACGAAGCCCACGGTCTGGGCGTCTTCGGCAAACAGGGTCGCGGCGTTTGCAATCACTTCGGCCTCACGGACGAGATTGACCTCATCATGGGCACCTTCTCCAAGAGCCTGGCCGCCATCGGCGGTTTCATTGCGGCCGATAAGATCATCATCAACTGGCTGCGCCACACCGCCCGCACCTACATCTTCCAGGCCTCGGATACGCCCGCTGCTACGGCATCGGCCCGCGAAGCCCTGCGCATTATCCAGACCGAACCGGAGCGCATCACCAAGCTCTGGGATGTGACCAATTACGCCCTGCGCCGCTTCAAGGAAGCCGGCTTCGAGATTGGTGAAACCGAGAGCCCTATCATCCCGCTCTACGTGCGTGACCTGGAGAAGACCTTCATTGTGACCAAGCGTGCCTTTGACGAGGGTGTGTTCATCAACAGTGTAATCCCGCCGGCATGCGCCCCGCAGGACACCCTCATCCGCTTCTCCCTCATGGCCACCCACACCCGCGAACAGGTAGACCGCGCCGTGGAGGCCCTTACAAAAGTCTTCAAGGAAGAAGGTATCATTAAGTAAAAGAGGCATAGCCTCCTGAAACCCCTCCGCTTCGCTGCGGCCCTCCCACTGGCTTTGCCAGCGGGCCCCTCCCTCTAATAGCCGAGGGTGGCTAAGGTTTCAGGAGGCTATGCCTCTTTTTATAAATGACTAGTAGGAATCGGCGGGATCTGCGGTGATGATGACCACCGTTCCCAGGCGGACCCGGTTTTTCAGGTCTACGATATCCTCGTTGTTAAGGCGGATGCAGCCTTCCGTGGCGCGGGTACCTATGCTCTCCGGAAACGGAGTGCCGTGGATGCCGATGTCGCGGAAGCCCGGCACATCCAGCCGCAGGAACCAGGGACCATAGGCATCCTTGATGGGCCCTTTCCCATCCCCGAAATCGTGCGGGATGCCCTTGGCATACAGAAGCTCGTTAATCTTGAAGGTGCCTTCCGGGGTTTTGTTGTCTCCTCTCACCTCCTTGGGGCCGTACTTGACGGAGCACGCCATTCCATACTGCTTGATAATGTTGCCCTCCGCATCCACCAGGGTAAGCTTGAGGGTGGGCTTATCGGCCACAATGAAAGGCGCACTACCGGCCACTTTCACATATTGGGCAAAAGGCCCCTGGGCTTTGGCGGCCATCGGAAGTACTACTGCAAAGAGAAGCACCAGAAGGCTTCTGTAAAGGCTGGTTAACTGTTTCATATTATCTCCTTGAACACGCGGTAGCCGTAGATGGCTATTACCACGAAACAGATCATCGGCAACACAAACGAGACGTTGACGGCGGGCATTCCGGCGATGGTTCCGGAGTCAATGATCAAGGCCTGTACGGGAGGCAGGATGGAGCCGCCCAGGATGGCCATGATGAGGCCCGCTGCGCCAAACTTGGCGTCTTCTCCCAGGCCATCCAGGGCAATGCCGTAGATGGTGGGGAACATCAGGGACATGCAGGCGCTTACGGCCACCAGGCAGTACAGTCCGGCGATGCCCTGGATGAAGATTACGCCCAGGGTGCACAAGATGCCGGCGAGGGCAAAGAAGTGCAGCATCTTGCCGGGGCTCACGAACTTCATGAGCCAGGTGCAGAAGAAGCGGCTGCAGCAGAAGATAATCATGGCGGCAATGTTGTATCGCTGGCTAAGAACCTCGGCGTCAATTTCGCTCATGCCCTGTTCCATGAAGATGCGCGTACCGTACTGGATAATGAAGGTCCAGCACATGATCTGAACGCCCACATAGAAGAACTGGGCCAGTACGCCTTCGCGGTAGCGCTGTTTGCCGATGAGGTCCCGCAGGGTCTCCCGGATGCTGCCCTTGTTCTCCTCCTTCACGTGCGGCATACGAACCAGCAGGATGAGCAGGAACATGACCACAATCACCAGGCCGATAATAACGTAGGGCTTGATGAGGATGCCCAGGTCACTCTGTTTCACGGCTTCGAATTCGGCCGATGAGAGGTGAGCTCGTTCGGCGCTGCTGAGCGGATTCAGGCGGGCCTGGATGAAGTTCATCGCGACGAACATACCGCAAAGCGAGCCGATGGGATTGAACGACTGCGCAAAGTTGAGGCGTCGCGTGGCTGTCTCCGGAGAGCCCATGGCCAGAATGTAAGGATTAGCGCTGGTCTCCAGGAAACTGAGGCCGCAGGTGAGTATGAAGTACGCCACCAGGAAGGGCCAGTAGGTGCCGGTAGAACGCGCTGCAATGAACAGGAAAGCGCCCGTTGCATACAGTCCCAGTCCCATGAGGATGCCCTTCTTGTAGGTGAACCGGCGGATGAACATGGCTGCCGGAAGCGCCATGGCAAAGTAACCGCCATAAAACGCCACCTGAGTAAGTGCCCCCTCCGTCACACTCATGCGGAAGATCTTGGAAAAGGCCTTTACCATGGGGTTGGTGATGTCGTTGGCAAATCCCCACAGCGCAAAGCACGCCGTAATCAGTATGAAAGGAAGGATGTAATTAACCCCTTCATACTTGAAGATACTCTGTTTGTTACTCATCTTTAATTAAGACTTAATCCGGTGTATACCCTCCGGGAACCCCTCCGCTTCGCTTCGGCCCTCCCACTGGCTTTGCCAGCGGGCCCCTCCCTCTAATAGCCGAGGGTGGCTAAGGTTCCCGGAGGGTATACACCGGATCTTTTACTTCTTAAATAACGGCCCGTAGGCGGCGCAGGCGCGGTAATCGGCCCCTTCCGGGTCCATGCCGAAGGCACGCCAGGTGGAAGGACGGAAGATGTCGTCTTCGGGGACGTTGTGCATGCATACGGGGATGCGGAGCATGGAGCAGAGGGTGATGAGCTCGGCTCCGACGTGGCCGTAGACGATGGCACCGTGGTTGGCTCCCCAGTAGTTCATGACGGAATAGACGTCTTTGAACGGGATGCGGTTGGGGTCCAGACGCGGGGCGAACCAGGTGGTGGGCCAGCCCTTGTCCGTACGCTCGTCCAGGATCTTGAACTGCTTCTCGCTTACGTCCACCGTCCAGCCTTCGGCCAGCTGCAGCACAGGGCCGAGGTTCTTGACCATGTTGACACGGATCATGGTGCAGGGCATGTTGCCTTTGGAGAGGAACTTGGAAGAGAAGCCGCCGCCGCGGAAGTATTCGCGGTTGGCCGGCACCCAGACGGTGTTGTCTAGGCAGGCCTGTGCTTCCTCCTCGGAGATTTCCCAGAAGGGCTTCATGGCGGGTTTGCCGTCCTTGGTGCAGCGGCCGCAGCCGTCGAGCGACGCGGCGCCGGAGTTGATGAGGTGGATGATGCCGTTAGCGGCCGGGCCCTGGAGTTTCTCTCCGGTGACGCGCTCTACGGCCTCGGGGCTCCAGTAGGTGCGCACATCGGCAAAGATGGCGGCCGTCTGGGAGACCAGGTGGCCCAGGAGCATGGCTACGCCGTTGAGGGAGTCGTTCTCCGTGGCCAGGACGAAGGGCTTGCGGATGCCGTTCCAGTCGAAGGAAGAGTTGAGGATGGCCTCGGCAAAGTCTCCGTTGGGATAGAAATCCGTCCACTGGCGCTGACCCTGGAAACCGCCCAGGATGGCGTTATGGCCCAGGGATTCCTCTCCGAAGCCCATTTCCTTGAGCTTGGGATTGCCCTGCAGGAGGTCCTTGATGATGATGGCCATCTTCACGGTGAACTCCCAGTCCTTGTCCTTTTCCTCGCGGGTCTTCTTAAGATCCGGACGGTTGCAGATATCTTCGTATTCCTTGCAGTTCTTCTTGGCCCACTTCAGTGCCTTTTCAAACTCCTCGTGATCGTAGATGCCCCTTTCCATTCGGCGGATAATCTCAACCTCGTCGATGCCCTCGCAGCGCATGCCCAGGTAATCTTCGAAGAAATCCGGGTTCACGATGGAGCCGGCGATGCCCATGCAGACGGCGCCGATGGAAAGGTAGGACTTGCCGCGGAGGGAGGCGGCTGCCACGGCGCACTTGGCGAAGCGCAGGAGCTTTTCCTCTACATCGGCCGGAATTGCCTGATTATCGGCGTCCTGAACATCGTGTCCGTAGATGCCGAAGGCGGGAAGGCCCTTTTGGGCGTGTGCAGCCAGTACGGCGGCCAGATACACGGCGCCGGGGCGCTCCGTGCCGTTGAAGCCCCACACGGCCTTGATGGTGTGCGGGTCCATGTCCATGGTCTCGGAACCGTAGCACCAGCAGGGGGTTACGGTGATGGTGACGGCCACGCCCTCACGGGCAAACTTTTCTGCGCAGGCGGCGGTCTCGGCCACTCGGCCTATGGTGCTGTCGGCAATAACGCACTCCACGGGTGCGCCGTCCTCGTAACGCAGTTTCTGGCTGATCAGTTTGGCCACGGCCTGGGCCATGCCCATGGTCTGGTCTTCCAGGGACTCGCGTACGCCGTTCATTCGCCCGTCAATGGTGGGGCGGATGCCAATCTTGGGATGTGAATTGATCATAAGTATGGTTGGTTATTGGTTATCAGTTTGCAGCCTTAAAGTTAAGAAAAAAATATTAAATTTGCATGGATTTGTTACTAAATCATGTCTTCTCCCGGCATATCGGAAAACTCCCGAAGGATCGCTCGAAACACGGTCCTGCTGTATTTCCGGATGGGGGTGATGATGCTCATCGGCCTCATTACGTATCGCATCATTATCCGGGCGCTGGGTATCGATGATTATGGGGTTTACAGCGTAGTGGGCGGTGTGGTCACCATGGCCATGCTGGTCATGAATACGGTGTCATCGGCCATTAGCCGTTTTATCACGGTGGGACTGGGGGAGGGGAACCCCCTGAATCTGAAAAAGGCTTTCGGAACCAGCGTGGTGGTGATGGCATGTTTCTGTGTTCTGCTGGTCCTGCTTGCCGAAACCCTGGGCGTGTGGTATCTCCACAACAAGTTGATTCTTCCGGAAGGGCGTATGGCCGCGGCCGAGGTCGTTTTGCAGACCTCTCTTATTGTTCTGGTGGTGAACTTGTTGAGTGTTCCTTATACGGCGGTTATCAATGCTCATGAGCACATGGGCGCCTATGCCTGGATCTCCATTCTGGAAGCGGTCCTCAAGTTATTGGTGGCCCTTGGCGTGTGGCTTTCACCGGCCGATAAACTTATAACTTATGCCTGGCTGCTGGTTGCCGTGGCTTTTATAGCCCGCGGTGCCTATGCCCTCTATTCTTTCGTGAAATTCCCGGAAACGCATTTTCCTTTGCGGGCCGACAGACAACTGGTGCGGGAAATGGGGGCTTTCGCAGGCTGGAACTTCGTGGGCTCCGGCGCCTATATGCTCAACACGCAGGGTGTAAACCAGCTCATGAATGTCTTCGGCGTGCAAGTGAATGCAGCCCGAGGTATTGCCGATAAGGTGGAACAGATTGTGCGCCAGTTCGCCACCAACATTGCGTTGGCGTTGAACCCGGCACTTACCAAGGCCTATGTCAGTGGGAATAAGGAATATGCTTTCGAACTGGTATATAAGGGTTCCAAATACTATTTCTGGATTCTCTGGACGCTGTTCCTGCCTTTTTTGACCGATGCCGGCTCTTTGTTGCGGCTGTGGCTGGGGGAGATTCCCCCTGAGGCGTCTCTTTTTACGTCCCTTACACTCCTTTGCTTCGTGATCGATTTTACGCCGGGTACGCTCAATGTTCTGGAGCAAGCCAATGGCCGGATCCGGCGATACTATCTCTATACCAGCCTCACGGCCGTTATGGCTTTTGTCATTACCTTTATTGCTTACAGGTCGGGCGCTCCGGCCTATACAGGGTACGTGGCATTTATCGGCTGTTATTTGCTGAAGTCTTTGGTAATGCTGCGAATCGCCCATCAGGACACCGGCCTTCCCATCGGGGAGTATATGAAAAAAGCCATTGTCCCTGCCGTTACCCCGGGTCTAATCACGCTGGTGATTCTGGTCGCTCTGTCCTGCGTGATTCCCGAGGCGTGGTGGCGCTTCTTTGTGATGGCGGCCCTGTCGGCCCTTTGTATGGGGGGCTTTATCTGGCGTTTCGGCCTCACACCGGGCGAGAAGGCCTATGTCAAAAGTAAACTGCAACGTTCCTGATGCCCCGAATCCTTGCCATAGTAGTGGGCTATCGGCCCCAGGAAGCCTTGCTCTCGCAAAGCGTCGCATCTTATGCCCCGCATGTAGAGAAGGTACTTCTGTGGCAGAATTCCCCCATTGTATTTGAGCATCCCAAGGTGGAACTGTGTGGGGAAGGAATCAACCGGGGTATTGGTCCGGCGTTGAATTATGCCCGGCAAAGAGCCCTTACTGAGGGGTATGATTACCTCCTTACCATGGATCAGGATTCGGTCTGGGAAGATTTCCCTTCCTATCTTTCGCAGGCTTTTGAGGCTCCGGAGCCGGCACTTTTGGGACCTTTTGTCAATGAAAAGCCAACCGGGCAGGGATTTGAGCCCTCTCTCCTTCTCATTACCTCCGGAATGTTGGTTCCGGCCCCGCTATTGAGGCTTTTGGGACCCTGGAGGGAAGACTTTGCGGTGGATGCTCTGGATGTAGATTATGTCCTGCGGGCAGCGGCGTTGGGGATTCCTGCCTATAAGGTTTGCGCCGGTACTCTGCGTCAGCAATTCGGTCAGAGGCACAAGCAGGGGCTATTTCATGTCTATGGCTATTCGCCGGAACGGTTGTCCTCCATCTACCGGAATCATTTGCTGCTCTTCCGCCAATACGGGGAAGTTGCAGAGCCGGTGAAAAAGATGTTTTACAAGCGCTGGCTGGGCTCCCGTCCCATAAGGATTCTACTGGGCGAGCATCAGCGATGGAGCAAGTTCAAAGCTATTTTCAAGGGAATCCGGGATGGCCGGCGCCCCTATAAAAGGGTGGGGGTGGTGACATGGTTTGCCACACCCAATTATGGTACTACGCTGCAGGCATATGCTACGGTGAAGGCTTTGAGTCTGCTGGGGTTGAACCCTGTCCTGTTGCACCGGTTCGAACTCCCGGAGGGGTTCTCTCAGGTGCGCGAGAATTTGCACCGATTGCTGAAGATCCGCCGTTTCTGGAAATATGCTCCCGATCCCTGGCCGGCGAAAACACGCCGGATCAAGGCTTTCTGCAAAGCTGAACTGCCTTCTGTCCACGTGGTTACCAAAGGACAATTGAAGCGGTTGCGCAGGCATACCCAACTGTTTCTTGCCGGCAGCGATCAGCTGTGGAATCCGTTGGATCATTTCCGTCCGTTTGAGTTTCTGGCTTTCGCCGGAGAGGTCCCCCGGGCGGCTTTTGCCACCAGCCTGGGAATTGACGTTATTCCTCCGGAGTTTCAGGACCGCATGAGATCCTATTTGGAGGGCTTCGGCCCTATCTCCCTCCGGGAACAGAGCGGGGTAGATGCCGTATCGGCCCTGACCGGAAGAAAAGATATAGCTCTCAGTGCAGATCCAGTATTTCTGATGCCCGCCTCCCACTGGCGGAAAGTGGCCACCCCGGCAGCCCGGCCGGAAGGACCCTATATCCTTTGTTATCTGCTCTCTTCGCGGACCGACGCAGAGGCCCTTAGGGAGGCCTTGCAGGGTACTGGAATCCAAAAGATTCTGGCCGTCCCTGCCGGAGAAAACCCGCATCCGGCGCTGGGAGAAGTCCAGGGAAAGACCGGTATCCGGGAGTTTATTTCGCTGCTGGAGGGCGCGTCGCTGGTGGTGACGGATTCCTTCCACGGTTTGTGCATGAGTGCTATCCTGGAGCGGGACATGTTGCTGCTCAAGCGTTTCCGTGATAGTGAGGGCGTTTCCCAAAATGGACGTTTGTATCATCTGGCTTCGCTGCTGGGACTTGAGGACCGCTTCTGGGAAGGTTCCCTGCCCGCTTCCGGGGTGAACTGGACAGTTACCCGGCCCAGGCTGGAGGCCTTGCGTAATAATGCCTGGGAGGTATTGAGGAGGACCGTGTTATGATCAAGTGTTATGCGGCATGGAATCCCTCGGACGAGGATCGGAAAGGAAGCGCTTCCGGCGGGGTAGCCACTCTGCTGGCGAGGTCTGTAATCTCGCGGGGAGGCGTGTATTTTGGGGCTCGCTGGGATTCTTCGCAGCGGCGGGCGGTTATAGCCTGGACCGAAAAGGATCCGGAGAAGTTTCGCGGGTCGCTGTATGTCCTGGCCGATTTTCCCAGAGAGACATGGCAGGCTCTGGAGGCGTTCCTGAAGGCCGGCAGAAAGGTGCTTTTCGTGGGAATTCCCTGCCAGGTGGCCGCTTTGAATGCCCTCCGCCGCCAGTTCCCCGGGCAACTTATCTGCGCCGATCTTCTGTGTCACGGTACTTGTGCCCCCGAGGATCTTTCGGCCGAACTGGCCTTCCTGACAAGCGGGGCTGAGGGAGCCGTTGAGGTGTCTTTTCGCGAGGGACCGCTGTTCAGGATGGCTGTCTGGTCAAACGGAATGAGGGTGTCCTGCAAGAAGGCGGCGCAATCGGCCTATCTGAGGGGATATCTGGAAGGGGTAACCCTGCGGGAAGCCTGCTACCATTGTCCTTTCGCCAGCCTGGATCGTACCGGGGATATCACTTTGGGAGATTTCATCGGCGCAGAGCCCCGCAACGCCTCGTTTGCCTGGCCTCATACACCGGAGGCCGAGACTCTCCTTTACCAGTGCGGCGCGGTTTTACAGGAGCATCCCCTGGAAGACCGGCTGTCGTATCGCCCGGGAATCCTGGAGCCGACATCCCGTCCCAAGGAAAGGGATGCCTTTTTGCGTGCCCGTGCCCGGCTACCCTTTCCGAGTGCAGTGCGTCGTACCCTTGGTTTCCGAATAGGGACGGATCCTCTCCGCCAGGCATGGAAATGGCTTCATCATCAGGCCCATATTTTAAAGAACGCTCTGTCATGATGCCGGAAGTAAGTATCATCATCGTCTGCATGGACCGTCCGGATATCCTTTTCCCTTGTCTGGACAGTATCAAGTTGCACAACACAGTCGCTTATGAATGCTGGGTAGTGGCATATCTGTTCAGCCCCGGTAATCTTAGGGAACTCAAAGAGAAGTATCCCTGGGTGAAGGTCTTGGAGAGTACGGAGTTGCGTGGTTTCTCGGAGAACAATAACCTGGCTCTGAAGATGGCCGGGGGACGTTATTGCTTTGTCGTGAACGATGATACCGTACAGAAGGTTCCGGTAGTGGACCGCCTTGTGGAGGACATGAAAAGACTGCCGGACAACGCGGCGGCGGTCTCTCCCCGCATAGTATTGGCCGATGGCCGCCTGCAAACTTGCGGCAGGGGCCCCTGGAGCCCATGGCGCTATGCCAACCATTATTTGCACCGGGTAGATGAAACCCGTCCTTCCCGGTGGAACAAAGGAGCAGGCCTTTTCCAAACCTATACTCTTAATGGGGCGTGCTTTCTTATTAAAACTGATGTGTTTAGAGACCTGGGGTGGTTCGATGAGCGTTTCTTCTTTACGCCGGAAGACATAGCGCTGGGACATGCCTTGAATGCTGCCGGCTATACCGTCTGGGCCGATGCGGATGTGCCGATTACGCATCTGGCTGGCGGCTCCGTTTCGGCCATGGAACAGGCCATCAAGCCGGCCCGTGTGCGGGGCTCCATGCTGTTTTACGGGGAGCCGCTGTGGCTCAAATGTTTCATCTGGTGCTATGAGGCCCTGCGCGCATGCAAGTATTGTTTCCTACCGCTTACTCCGCGCAACAGGATTATGAAAAAAACGGCCCTCAATGTTATGAAAACGGTGTTCTCCCACAAAACTCCCAAAGAAATCTTCATCCAGTTCAAGCCATGAAAAAAGTCCTGGTCATAGTGGTCACTTTTAACGGATTGCATTGGCTGGAGCGATGCCTGGGCTCCGTGTATGCCGATGCGGACCTCTACGTCTTTGACAACGATTCTACGGATGGATCGGCCGATTTTGTGGCAGCGCATTTCCCGCAGGCCAAGTTGGTCAGAAGTGCGGAAAATTTAGGATTTTCCAAGCCGAACAATCTGGGATTTGATTATGCCCTTAAGCACGGATATGACTATGTCTATCTGCTCAACCAGGATGCCTGGCTGGAAGAGGGGGCATTGGAGAAACTGGTGGCAGCCGCCGAAACCCATCCTGAATATGGAGTGCTGAGCCCCATGCAGATGACGGAGGGTTATAAAGACCTGGATGGGCAGTTCGAAAAAGTTCTTAAGGCCGCTGGGGTGGCGAAATCCGTGCAAGGGTCAGATCCTCTTGAAGTAAAGCGCGTGATGGCTGCCCATTGGCTCATCCCCGTGCGTGTAATCAGGCAAATCGGCCCCTTTGAGGAAGACCTTTTCCCGCATTGGGGGCAAGATGACGAGTGGTGTAATCGTTTGCACTTTTACGGACTAAAAGTCGGGATTATTCCCGAAGCCCGGGCCGTTCACGACAGGGCCTTGCGGGAAGAGCCGCTGGAGAAGCTGGTCAGGCGAAACTATTACACAGGATCGCTGGTTCGACTATGCAATCCAGCGATCCCTCTCTTTGCAGGTTTTTTATTTGTAATTCTCTTCACCTTCGTGAAGGCCGCAAAGTATAAGAGTTTGTTGACATTTAAGTATTTCCGCCAACTCCTTCGCGACCTTCCCCGCGTGCGGGCCCACCGCAAAGCCCTTTACAGTTCCAGGATTTTAACGTTGCGGTAGGAAACGTTATCTCCGTGGTCCTGCAGCAGGATGTAGCCTTCTGCGGCGTTGCCGAAGTTGGGCCAGTCCTTGTATTTGCTGTAGGCTACCAGGGCATTCCACATCTGGTTGTCACGCTCGTATTCCAGCAGTTTGTGGCCGTTGAGCCAGTGTTCTACGTGCTTGCCGTTGACAATGATCAGGGCCCTTTGCCAGCCGTCGATGGTGTAGTTCTCCCATTCTCCCTTGGGGGCGGGGATGAGGTCGTACAGGGAACCCATGGTGCGGTTTCCTTTCACCCCCAGCTTGGCATCGGGATGGAGTTTGTCGTCCAGGACCTGAAATTCGCAGCCGATGGCCGATCCGGCGCCTTTGTTGGTTTCGGGATCCACGAAGTATTTGATGCCGCTGTTGGCTCCGGGGGTGAGCTTGAACTCTACCTTGAGGGCGAAATTGCGGTAGCGGCGGGTGGTGATGATGTCTCCGCCTCCCGTGCTTTCGCCGCCGTCACCCTTGTTGACGGACAGGATGCCGTCCTGGATGGTCCATCCTTCTGACGGGAAGGTCCCCAGGTTCCTGGCACTTTGCCAGCCTTCGGAATTCTCGCCGTTGAACAGGAGTTTCCATCCCTGGGCGATTTCTTCCTTGGTGAGGACATTGTTGAGGTTGTTCACTACGGGGGCAATCGTGGGGGTGCAATACTTTTCTACGTCCTTGGTGAGGATGCGTATGTTTTTCCACATAATCCGGGCCCCTTCGTGCGCTTTGTCTACCACGTGGACCTGCAGGGCGATGAAGCCGTCCTTATCGGCCTCGTCCAGAAGATTGGTGCAGGGGATGCCGTTCACCCAGGTGCGGATGCTGTTTCCGACGGCCTCGATGCGGGCGCTGTTCCAGCCTTCCTTGTAGGCCTTTTTGGCGGGTTCGTTTTCCGTCATGCGGTACAGCCACAGCCGGCGGGCTTCGTCATACAGACCGCCGCTCCAGGCACGGGGACTGGGGTCAATCTCAAACTGATAGCCATAGACCAGGCCGCGTTCCTTGTCCTTGTGACTGCGGATCTGGACACCGGAATTGATGCCCTCCGTCAGGAAGTCAAATTCCAGGATGAAGTCGCCATAGTTCTTGGTGGTGGCCAGGAAGGAGTTGACCTTGCTGGCCGTGGCCGTGCCCACCAGAACGCCGTCCTGGGCCTTGTATTGGGCGGTTCCGGTTACTTGTTTCCAGCCTTTGAGGTTCTTTCCGTTGAACAGGTTCTCCCACTCCTGGGCACCGGCGCTTTGCAGGCCGATGAGGAAAAGGGTGGCAAGAAGGGTAAGTGTCTTTTTCATGATGGCTACAGTTTATAGAATTCTTCCCAGCCCCTGCGCGGCGGAATGCCGGTGAGGAGCGAATTGGCAAAGGGATCGTTGACGATGGTTTTGCTGCCGCGGTCGAAACTGAGTTTGCGGCCGGTGCGGATGGCCACGACGCCTAGGGCGAAGGTCTGGCACATGGGGCCGAATACCTCGAAAGGCGAACGGGTCTTTTCCTCCCCCTTGCAGGCCAGGAGGAAATTCTTGAAGTGGTTGGAGAAGTTGGATTCGTCCGGGACAACAGGCAGTTTATCGGCCATCTCGCGGGCCTTCTCCTCGGGGATGATTCTCAGGGGAGAGCCATGGCTGCCGCCCCGGAAGGTAAGTTCCTTGGAGTAAATGATCTTTCCGGGACTCAGGGCCGATGGCGTGAAGGTGCCGTCCATGTTGGTGGGCGGAACATCCGCGGGATTGCCGGTGGTGGAACCATAGCCGGCGGGGAGGGGTGGGAAGTTCTTCTGCCCGTCGTACCAGGTAAGCTCTACGGGCGGCATGTTGCCGCGGCTGGGGAACTTAAAGGAAAGGGTGGTCTCCTTGGGGAAGAAGAAATCGTTGGGATCGGTCTGTTTCAAGGGCTCGATCTCGTAGGGGAGGCCCAGCTGGAGGAATTCGTGGCAGGTGTCGATGATATGGGCGGCCCAGTCTCCGATGGCGCCCATGCCAAAGTCGAACCATCCCCGCCAGTTGCCGTTGTGGTATTTCGCATTGTACTCGTGGTAGGCGGCCGTGTTGAGCCAGACATCCCAGTTCATCCCTTCGGGCAGGGGTTCGGCCTCGGGGTATTTGATGATGGACGGATCGTAGGGGTGCCAGCGGCGCCAGTCGTTGTGGTGGGCGACGATGGAGTAGACATCCTTGATGATGCCGGCCTCCACCCAGGCTTTAAACTGGAAATAATTCTCTTCCGAATGGCCCTGGTTGCCCACCTGGGTGGCCAGTTCGGGATGCCGGCGGGCCATGTCCATGAGCAGCTGGCACTCGTAGAAGGTGCGGGCCATGGGCTTTTCGACAAATACGTGTTTCCCATATGACAGGGCCAGCATGCTCACCGGGAAGTGGGCGAAGTCCGGAATGGCGATGGCCACCGCGTCAAAGGCCTGGTGATACTCTTCAAAGAGCTTACGGAAATCCGTGAACGTGCGGGCTTTGGGGTACTTGGAAATGGTCTCCTGTGCGCCCGGGCTAAGGAGGTCTACGTCACATAAGGCGACAATCTCGCAAAGTCCGGTATTCTGGAAATCCCCGATGATTTGGGCTCCCCGGTTGGCTATGCCCACGCAGGCCAGCCTCACCTTGTCCGTTTTCTTCCCTTTTTCCGGGGGAATGGGCTGCGCGGCCGAAGCACCCTGCACGCCCAGGACGAGCCCGGCCGTTCCCAGGCCTGCCGTCTTCATAAAATGGCGTCTTGAAATCTTGCTCATATGGTGGATGTGTTGAATAATCAGGTGGTTCCTTTTCCTAACAAAGATACGTTTTTTGTCTGTTCTTTCCAACTGCATCGGCCCTTTTTTTACGTGCGCGCACACAAAGCGCGTATTTATTTGCGCGTGTGGAAAAAAGTGAGTATCTTTGTGTGATAATTAGCATTTGATTACACATGGCTATTGCAGATATACTCAAGAAAGTCTTCGGCTCCAAAAGTGACCGGGACATGAAAGAAGTCCGGCCAATCCTGGACAAGGTATTGGCCGTATATCCTGAAATTGACGCCCTTACGGCCGATGGCCTGCGTGAGCGCAGTGCCGCCATCCGCCAAAAGATAGCTCTGGTGGAGAAACCGTTTGAAGACCGCATCGCGGAAATCAAGCTGGAACTGGAGAAGGATATCCCCGTGGAGGAGAAGGTGGCCCTGGCTACCGAGAGCGACAAACTGGTGAAGGAAGAGGATGAGGCCATCGAGAAAGTGCTCATGGAAGTGCTCCCGGAAGCCTTCGCCATCGTGAAGTCCACCGCCCGCCGTTTCGCCCAGAACGAGAGCCTGCGCGTAAAGGCCTCCCAGTTTGACCGGGACCTGGCCGCCGCCGGTAAGGATTTCCTGGAAATTGACGGAGAAGACGCCATCTGGCACAACCACTGGGTGGCCGGCGGTAACGAGATTACCTGGGACATGGTGCACTACGACGTCCAACTCATCGGCGGTATCGTGCTGCATCAGGGTAAGATCGCAGAAATGGCAACCGGTGAGGGTAAGACCCTGGTGGCCACCCTGCCCGTGTTCCTGAATGCCCTGGCCGGCAAAGGCGTACACGTGGTTACCGTGAACGACTACCTGTCCAAACGTGACTCCGAGTGGATGGGCCCGCTCTATATGTTCCACGGCCTTTCCGTAGACTGCATCGACAAGCACCAGCCCAATTCGGATTCCCGCAAGAAGGCCTACGAGTGCGACATTACCTTCGGCACCAACAACGAGTTCGGTTTCGACTACCTTCGCGACAACATGGCCACCCGCCTGACGGACCTGGTCCAGCGCAAGCACCACTACGCCATCGTGGACGAAGTCGACTCCGTGCTCATCGACGACGCCCGTACCCCGCTCATCATCTCCGGTCCCATGGAAAAGGCTTCCGGTGACGAGCAGTTCATGGAGTATCGGCCCTATGTGGAAAACCTGTACAACAAGCAGCGCGCCCTTGTCAACACCACCCTTAACGAGGCCAAGAAACTCATCGCCGCCGGCGACGAGGCCGAGGGCGGCAAACTGCTCTTCCGCTGTCACAAGGGTTTGCCCAAATACCAGCCGCTCATCAAGTTCCTGTCCGAGCCCGGCATGAAGCAGCTCATGCAGAAGACCGAGGCGTATTACCTGCAGGACAACGAGCGTGAGATGCCCGTGGTGACGGACGAACTCTACTTCGTCATCAACGAGGTGCTCAATTCCGTGGATATGACCGATAAGGGTCACGACACCCTGGCCAACAGCGTGAGCGACCCCAACTTCTTCGTGCTGCCGGATATGGGCAGCGCCATTGCCGATATCACCCACGACACCACCTTGTCGGCCGCCGAAAAGGCCGAGAAGAAGGACGCCCTCATGGAGGACTTCTCCCTCAAGAGCGAGCGTGTCCACACCGTTATCCAGCTCCTCAAGGCATATGCCATGTTCACCAAGGACATCGACTACGTGATTGTGGACAACAAGGTGAAGATCGTGGACGAGAGCACCGGCCGTATCATGGAAGGCCGCCGCTGGAGCGACGGTCTGCACCAGGCCGTGGAAGCCAAGGAAAACGTGAAGGTGGAAGCCGCCACGCAGACGTTCGCCACCGTCACCCTGCAGAATTACTTCCGTATGTACCACAAGCTGGCCGGTATGACCGGTACGGCCGAGACGGAAGCCGGTGAGTTTTGGGACATCTACAAGCTGGACGTGGTGGTCATTCCCACAAACCGTCCCGTTATCCGTGACGACCAGGACGACATCATTTACAAGACCAAGAAGGCCAAGTTCAATGCCGTCATCGACAAGGTGGTGGAACTCTCCAATGCCGGACGTCCGGTGCTGGTGGGTACCACGGATGTGGAGACGTCCGAACTGCTGGCCCGCATGATGCGCATCCGCGGCATCATCGCCAATGTGCTCAACGCCAAGGAGCACGCCCGCGAGGCGGAAATCGTGGCCCAGGCGGGCCAGAAGGGGAAGGTGACCATCGCCACCAACATGGCCGGCCGTGGTACGGATATCAAGCTTACCCCGGAGGTGAAGGCCGCCGGCGGTCTGGCCATCATCGGCACCACCCGTCACGACAGCCGCCGCGTAGACCGTCAGCTCCGTGGACGTGCCGGTCGTCAGGGAGACCCGGGAAGCTCCTGCTTCTACATTTCCCTGGAAGACGACCTCATGCGTAAGTTCGGCTCCGAGCGCATCGCCGGAGTAGTGGATAAGCTGGGTATGGCCGATGACGAGGCCCTGGTGAGCAGCATGCTTTCCAAGAGTATCGAAACGGCCCAGAAGAAGGTGGAAGAGAATCACTTCGGCTGGCGCAAGCGCACCCTGGAATATGACGACGTCATGAACTACCAGCGTGAAGCCGTCTATGCCCGCCGCCGCAACGCCCTCTCCGGTGAAAGGATCGAGATCGATGTCCAGAACATGATGGAGGACACGGCCAACATCCTGGTCCAGCAGAGCGAGGGCATGCCTTACGAGGCCTTTGAGGAGTTCGTGATGAGCAAGCTCTCCATGGACCTGGGCTTTGACGAGGCGTTTTATGCCAATGCCAAACCCGAAGACATTTCGGCCAAGCTTACCGCCCATATGCAGGAGGTTTACGACCGCCGCATGAACACCATGGTGGAGCGTGTGAACCCCGTTATCAAGACAGTGTACGAGAAGCAGGGCACCATGTACGAGAACATCGCCATCCCCATCTCCAATGGCAAGCGCCAGCTTACCTTGAGCGTAAACCTCAAGAAAGCGTACGAGACCGAGAGCCGGGAAATTGCCAAGGCTTTGAGCCGCAGCATCATCCTGTACTATATCGACGATTACTGGAAGCAGCACCTGCGCGACATGGACGACCTCCGTCAGAGCGTGCAGAATGCTTCTTACGAACAGAAGGACCCGCTGGTGGTGTACAAGCTGGAAAGCTACAACCTGTTCACCGAGATGCTGGAGAACCTGAATGAGCACGTGCTGAGCTTCCTGCTTCGCGCCTTCATTCCGCTCAGGGACGCCGCCGATGCCCGGGAAGCCCGTCCGGCCCAGCAGCCCAACCGCAACCTGCAGCAGATGCGCCACACGGATCCGTCCCAGCTGACGACCAACGGCGAGCAGCGTTCCCATATGCCCGTCAAGGTAGATAAGCAAGTGGGCCGAAACGATCCTTGCCCTTGCGGCAGCGGCCTCAAGTACAAAAACTGCCACGGCAATGGACTTGTTTAAGATTTATTTTATTCTTTGTTCAAATATGTTGCGCCATGTTCAATTGCATGGCGCATATTTTTTTATCTGCGGATTTCCACTTAAATTTGAGCATAAGATTAATAACCAATTCATCCGATATGAAAAAAATCTTTGTGTTTTTCGCAGCCCTCGGCTGCACCATCTCCCTCTTAGCTCAACCCATGTTGAAGAAAGACAACATCGACGCT
>JAFPGC010000058.1 GCA_017423025.1 Bacteroidales bacterium | reverse complement strand
TGAAGGCGCTGACCTCGGTGCCGTCGGCCAGGGTGAGGGTGGTGTTCTTGTCACCGATCACGCTCACGGTAGCGTCTACAACGGTACCCACAGGGTACTTGGCCTCGAGCTCGTCCCAAGGGTTGGGGGTGAGCTGCTTGTGACCCAGGCTCAGCTTGTGGCTGTTCTCGTCGAAGTCCAGGATCACGACGTCGATTACGTCACCGCTCTGAACCATCTCGGCGGGATGCTTGATCTTGTTCCAGGAGAGGTCGGAGATGTGGATGAGACCTTCAACACCGTCCTCCAGCTCTGCGAACACACCGAAGTTGGTGATGTTGCGAACGGTAGCCTTGTGCTGGGAACCCACGGGATACTTCTCGCGGATGCTCTCCCAAGGATTGGCGGTGAGCTGCTTGATGCCCAGGGACATCTTGCGGGCCTCGCGGTCCAGGGTGAGGATGACAGCCTCCACCTCGTCGCCCATCTTCAGGAATTCCTGAGCGCTGTGCAGACGGGGGCTCCAGCTCATTTCGCTCACGTGTACCAGACCTTCCACGCCGGGTTCAACCTCTACGAAGGCGCCGTAATCGGCCACGGCAACCACCTTACCCTTCACGGTGTCACCCACTTTGAGGTCGGCGGAGAGAGCCTCCCAAGGGTGAGGGGTGAGTTGCTTCAGGCCCAGGGCGATGCGCTTCTGCTGCTCGTTGAAGTCAAGGACGACAACGTTGATCTTCTGGTCAAGGGCGACAACCTCCTCGGGATGGGAGATGCGGCCCCAGCTGAGGTCCGTGATGTGGATGAGACCGTCCACACCGCCCAGGTCTACGAACACGCCGTAGTTGGTGATGTTCTTCACCACGCCCTCGAGCACCTGGCCCTTCTCCAGCTTGGAGATGAGCTCGGAACGCTTCTGCTCCTGCTCGGCCTCCAGGAGAGCCTTGTGGGAAACGACCACATTGCGGAATTCCTGGTTGATCTTGACAATCTTGAAGTCCATGGTGGTGTCCACGAACACATCGTAATCCTTGATGGGACGGATGTCGATCTGGGAGCCGGGGAGGAAGGCCTCGATACCGAACACATCCACGATCATACCGCCCTTGGTGCGGGTCTTCACATAACCCTTCACCACTTCACCGCTCTCATAAGCGGCGTTAACCATATCCCAAGATTTAAGCTGACGGGCTTTCTTGTGGGAGATCACGAGCTGACCCTTGCGGTCCTCGGCGCTCTCAACAAGAACTTCCACTTTGTCACCCACTTTGAGGTCCGGATTGTAACGGAACTCAGGGGCAGAGATAACACCTTCGCTCTTGGCGCCGATGTTCACGACCACCTCACGCTTGTTGATGGAGGTAACGACACCTTCCACCACCTCGTTCTCGGTGACTTTGGAGAGGGTTTGCTCGTACTTGGCAAGGGTTTCTTCCTTGGAGCCAGCCTCAACGCCCTCATTCTCAAATGCTTCCCAGTTGAACTCCTCAGGAGCAACGGATGCATTCAGGACAGCCTTCTTGGCTTCTTTGTTCATTTCTTCAGACATAATAATTGGGTTGAAAAAACTAGTAGTTAAACATTATTTCTTGAGCTTTTACCCTTGCGCAAAAATGCGCGCCGGAAAAAAAGCGCGCAAATATAGGGATAATTATTTGATTTTACAACTATTTAGCCTCTTCGTCGGGATCTTCTCCCTTTTTCTGCTTGATGGCGCGAAGCTCGTCCAGGTAACTGGCGGTAATGACGCCGGAAGGCAGGGCGATGATGGCCACGCCAAACAGGGAAGAAATCATACTCACCAGGCGGCCGAGATCCGTCACGGGCGTAACATCACCGTAGCCTACGGTGGTGAGGGTCACCGTAGCCCAGTACAGGGCGTCAAAGAAAGTATCAAAAGTAGACTCCACGTGCGGCTCGGCATTGAACATAATAAGTGCCGTCAGGAACACATAGAAAACGGAAATGCCCAGCACGCCCAGCAGAACGCCCCTTTCCTTGTAGAGAACCTTGCCAAAAACCTGGATCTTCTCCGAGTACCGGACCAGCTTGAAAAGGCGCAGGATGCGAAGCAGTCGTGTGACCCTGAAGATCTTGAATCCCTGCCACAGCATGCTCAATCCGGGCAAAATGGAAAGCAGGTCAATGATAGCCCATCCCGTAAAAGGATAGATGAGGAAGGACCACCCCCTCTTGCCCACCTTATAATCGGCCGTCATCCAGCGCAGCAGATAATCGATGATAAAGATGGTGATGGTCACCGTCTCTATCGTGTGGAACACCGGATATTCGTGAACAAAAGTCAGAGGAATAATGCTGACAATGATGATGACCAGCATCGCGAGGTCATAAACCAGGCTGGTCTTATCGCCGTCCTTGGACTGTTCGATAATTTCGAAGATTCTCCTTCTCATCTTAATGGATTTATCAGGGCAAAGATAGTAATAAATCCCCGATTAGCGCCATAGAAAAGGTTATAAACGGTCCAGATGGCAGAGAATGAGGTTGCCTTGGGCATCGCGGAGGTGCATTCCGCCGCCCCGGCAGTATTTCCAGAATTTGCAGGAGGCGCAGGCGTCCTTCTTCATCCAGTTGCGGTCGCGGTAGGGGCCGTAGCGGTGCTCCCACACGTCCATGAAATCGTCCTGGTAGATGTTTCCCTGGGAATAATCGGCCCTAATGCTGGGGCAGGCCGATATGGAACCGTCGGAAAGGACGGAACCGATGGTGACACCCGCCTGACAGAAATAGAAATGCCCGCGGACATCGCCCTCGTAATTGCCCAGGAAGCCTTCGCAGGCAAATTCGGCCTTAATAACTCCCTCGCGGCGGGTGTCGCGGATGAATTCCATCAGGCCGAGGTGTTCCTCCTTGGTAAGCTGCAAATCAGGATCTTTTGCGGCGCGCCCCACCGGGAAAACGGTAAAAAGCCGCCAGCCCTTGAGGCCCAGGCCGATAAGAAAGTCCCGGATTTCGGCCAGATGGGGATAACTGCGCCGGTTCACGCAGGTTACCACGTCAAACTCCACTTCGCCGGAGTCTATCACCATCTTGATGGCAGCGGCGGCACGCTCGAAAGAGCCCTCCCGGCCCCGCATCCAGTCGTGGTCCTCCCCCAGACCGTCCAGGCTGATGGTCATGGCCCGGAGGCCGCTCTGCAACAAGCTCTGATAGCGCTCCGGAGTTAACAGATAACCGTTGGTAACCATTCCCCAGGGGAAGCCCTTTTCGTAAATCATACGGCCACACTGGTCCAGGTCCGGCCTCATGAGAGGCTCGCCACCCGTGACGTTAATCATCACCTCGTGCGGGTTCATCTTGGCTGCTACACTGTCCAGGACCTTGCCAAAATCTTCCTTGGGCATGTCCTTCACCAGGGCCGTGGCCTTGCAGTCACTTCCGCAATGGCGGCAGTGAAGGTTGCAGCGAAGGGTACATTCCCAAAAAAGTTGCCGGAGCGGGTGCTTTTCCACCAGATCGTCCTGCAACTTTTTCACTATGTCCAGCGCCAGGCGGCGCCTGAGGGAAAGCTTCTCCATGCCTTAATCGGCCTTATCCAGTTTAGTTTTGGCGGTTACTTCGTAAGTCCCTATTCTCCAGCCCTTCCCTTCACTGGTCTTCTTCACCGTGTATTCCCCGGGATTGAGTACCTTGGTTTTATAACTGCCGTTTTGGCTCCCGTCCACATCTTCAAACTTGATGGTTCCGGTGGCGAATCCATCCGTGCCGGTGTATTTGAGCCCATCTAACTGGAACTTCCCCTGGGCATTTGTGTACAGCGTGTCGTTGAAAGCAGGGCCGTAAGCGGCCTTGGGATTTACCACCACGCGGATTCCCTCGACGGCTTTTCCATTAGGGGCCTTCACTTCTCCCAACACCTTGTACACGGCGTGAGGCTGTCCGTAAGCCACCATTCCCCAGCCACCAATGACATCCTCTACATCGTCATCCTCTATGGGATCCAATCCCTGGCAGCTGCCAAAGCCCAGCAGGGCAAGCAGCGCGGTCAAGCAATAATGCCAACGAATCTTCATGGGTCAACAGTATTATTCGTCCTTCTCCAGTTGGGTATTGGCCGTAATGGTAAAGTCTCCGTCATACCAACGGTTATCTCCTTTTTTGTCTTGCTTTACGGACAAGTCCGAAGCCTTGAGTTCCTTGGTCTTAAAGGAACCGTTGTCTGCTCCATCCACATCCTCAAACTTGACTTGACCGTCCTTGAACTCGTCCGGCCAGGAGTACTTAAGCTGGTCCTTCTGGAACTGACCCTTGGCATCGGTATAGAGCGTGTCTTTGAAATAATCCGGATGCGCGGAACCCGGATCCACCACCACGCGGATGCCCTCGATGGGTTTTCCGTCAGGGTCCTTCACTTCTCCCAAGACTTTATAATTGGCATGGGGCTGTCCGTATTCCGTCATTCCCCATCCAATCTTTCTGCACCCGCTGAAACCCAACAGAGCCAGCAGGGCAGTCAAGCAATATTGCCAACGAATCTTCATGGTGCTAACTATAACAATCTACTCGTTAAACACAGGAAACCGCGGAATACGTCTCCCGGCATCCAAAAAAACTTACAAAAGTTTCTTGCGGCGGAACAGGATCCAGACCAGCAGGCAACTCAGCACCATGATACCCAGAATGATGACCCAATTCCAGAAATTAGCGTTGGGATCATCGGCATTGATCATGGGCAGACGCACGTTCATGCCGTAGAAACCGGCGATGAGGGTGGGCGGCATAAGGAACACGCTCACTACGGCCAGAATCTTCATGATCTTGTTCTGCTCCAGGTTGATGAGACCCACCACGGTATCCTGGAGGTATTCCAGACGCTCGAAGCAGAAATTGGTGTGGCTCAGGAGGGAACTGATATCCTGCAGCAATACGTTCAGGCGGTTCTCCAACGTGCGGGGCACCTTGGTAGAACGCATGAGGTTGGAGATGAGGCGCTGCTTATCCACCACGTTCTCACGGACTATCATGGTATTCTCCTGCATCTGGGAAATGTCGATGAGGAGTTCCTGGTCAATGTCTTCCTGGTCGTTGATCTGCCTGGCGTACTGGGAAATCTCCTTCGAGAGGAGCTCGATCATATCGGCATCCAGGTCCACACGTTGATCCAGGATGCTGGCAAATACGCTGAAGCCGGAGGGATACTGTTTGGGATTCACCTGCAGGCGGCGCTGGAGCTCGGTGAAGGAGCGCAGCGGCACCTCGCGGAGCGTAGCCAGGGTATCGTCCACGATGGTGAACGACACGGGCTGCATCATATACTCTTCCGGACCCGGGGTGAGGAAGTTGGTGTTGGCGAAGATGGCGTCGTCCGTCTCGAAATAACGGGACGATGACTCAATTTCCTCGGCCTGTGCCCGGCTCTGGATCTCGGTACCCATAAAACTCTCCACGGCGCGCTTTTCGTCCCCCGTAGGCTGCACGAGGTCGATCCACACGACGTCTTCGAGTTGAATCTTCAGGAAGTCTTTCTCCGACTGGGAGAGGAGAATTTTTCCGTTTTCTTTGTAGAAGATACTCAGCATATCTCTTTCCTTGTTTTAGCTCCGGGCCAGTCGCACCGGATGGAGTTTTACATTTCGCGGGTCGTTAGACCCCTTACCCTTAATAACCAGCTGACATTACGGAAAAGTCAGCCTGCAAAAGTACGCATAATTCACGAAAAAACAAGCCTTTTTCTCGCTTTTTGCGTATTTTTGCAGCATGAAAAGCATTGAAGTAGTAGCAGCCATTATCCGGAAGGAAGACAAGATCTTTGCCACCCAGCGGGGCTATGGCGACTGGAAGGACTGGTGGGAATTCCCGGGCGGCAAAATGGAAGCCGGCGAAACGCCCGAGGAGGCCCTTGTAAGGGAAATCCGGGAGGAATTGGACACCGAGATTACAATTGATAAGTTCCTGCACACGGTAGACTATGACTATCCGCAGTTTCACCTTACCCTT
>JAFPGC010000057.1 GCA_017423025.1 Bacteroidales bacterium | reverse complement strand
CGCCTGCACCTTCTTGGCCACGTTGACAACATCGGCCTTACCGCTCCATCCGCCGTAAGGCTTTACCCATACGCGCAGGCGGATGGCGTTGATGCCGCAGCTTTTCAAGACCTCCAGAAGGGGGGCTTCCGTCCCGTCCTTTTTCTTGAACTTGATACCGCCGGCTTCCATCTCGGAGGCCCAGCTGATATCGGCCCCCTTGTAAAAGGTGGGAGTGTCAGGCCCGGGCGTAGGTTCAGGGCCAGGACCAGGTTTAGGCGTAGGGTCTACTTTGGTGCTGCCGCAGGAGGCAAAGGCTGCAAAAAAAGCAGCCATGAGGATGACTTTTTTCATGGCTGCAAGTTACGGATTTTGGGGCAGGATTGCAAGGGCAATCATTTTCTGACTGCCATTTCTGCAATGAAACTTCCGGGACTTATAATCATTAACGGACAGTCTTCCCTATTCAAGTTAAGCAGCTTCTTGTCTCTTGTGATAAAATAATCGCACAAGGAATTATAGGCATTTGCAATTTGCGCATCGTCCTCAAAATCTCCTGACGACCCATACTGCGTATTGGATACTGACCAGCTCAAATCTATCCAATCAACAGCAGTTATCTGGACAAAGCTACGTAAACGGTCAATACTTTCAACAAAAGTCTTGGCATCCATCTTCTGCTTCCTCGTCGTATAGGCCGCGTCAATGATGCTTTGCGTGGTGATTTGCAGCATGAATCTGCCAGACTCGGCAGCAGATAGTATCCATTCTGCCGCTGCCTTGTGAGGTCTTCCCTCTAACAACAAATCCAAAAGGACATTGGTGTCCAGTGCTACTTTAATAGCCATATTACTCCCCTCCTTTTCCTATGATGTAAGCCAGTTTCGGATCTTCTTCCAGCATTTCTTTCGTTGGGGCCGGAATAATCCCGCTTAATGATTTAACAAGAGGACTAACCTCAAAATCTTGGGGTAGTCTGGGTATTCTGGGCATCACGGCCTCTCTAAGAACACTCTCAATATAAGCGTTGACAGAAACATCCACTTGCCGTGCCTTGTATTTCACCCTCGCCATCAGTTCCGGACTGATTCTGAGCACTGTCTGAGCTTTTGGAGCAGCCTTTTTCCTTGGCTTTTCCGTATTCTTGGTCTTTGCTTTGTTTGAAGACTTGGGCCTTGCAGCCTCATTGGTTCTCACCGTTGCAATCGTTTCCATAAATGATATCATTTTTGCAAATGTAATCATTTGTACGAAATAAACAAAATTTTGGGCCCGGACTGGTTAACCAGCCGGGCCCAAAATTTACCAATTATAACCTCTTACAGTTCGAAGACCACGGAGGAGTTGGCGCCCAGGGTGAGCTTGCCGTCCTTGGCGTTGGCCGTTCCCAAAACAGCGATAGGCTTGGCCATGCTGTCGGAAACCGTCACGCTCTTGGAAGAGGACGCCACATTGTGGATTACCAGAAGCTTCTGGTTACCGGCAGTCATATACCAGGCGGTAAAGCTGCTGCCGGAAATGCTGGTGGCGATGGTCATCTGACCACTGGCCAGGGCCGGGTAGGTGTTGCGCAGGCGGCTCCAGCTCTGATAGACCTTGAGGATGGACTTCTCGTTGGCGCTCTGGGACTCCACGGAGATTTCGGCCTTGAGCATACCTGTGTCCACTTTGTCGTTCACGCCTTTCCTGGCGCACTGCTTGCCGGCCTTGTCCCACAGGATGGGGGTGCGGACGTATTCGTCCCCGCTGCTCTTGACGCCCCAATAACCCAGTTCCTCACCCTGATATACGAAGGGCTTTCCGGGGCTGGTGAGCAGGATGGCAGCGGCCTGCTTCTCCTTGGCCACGTCCTTACCCAGTTCGTTGGCAAAACGGTCCTGGTCGTGGTTGGAGAGGAAGAAGGAAGTGATGGCATCGGCCCTCTGGGCGGTATGATCAGTCACATAGGCATAGACTCTGTCGGCGAAGCCCATGGCATTACCGCCATTAAGCATATCCCGAAGGGTATATCCGTAGTCAAACTCAAAGCAGGAGTTGATGCTTTCGTAGAAGGTTTTCTCCACGCTGTGACCTTCCCAGGCCTCTGCCACAATAAAGATATTATCGGTATGACCGGCGGCCTTATAGGTGGCATTGCAGTGTTCGTACCACTTTTTGAGAAGCGTCCGGTTAGAGGCATTGTTATAGGAGCCTATACCGCCGCAGATGTGCTTCACAGCGTCCAGGCGCAAGCCGTCGATGCCCAGGCCTATCCATTTGTCGGCCGATGCGGCCAGATCCTGGAAACAGGCGTTGCTTTCGGCCACATCTACGTCGCCGTAGTTCAGATCCGGCATCCAGTCACTGAAACAGCCCATGTAGAACAGGGTCTCCGTAGAGACGTCCGTGAGTTCCACAAGGTATTTGCCGCTGCCGTTGAAGGAGATGTCCTGTCCGTCGGCCACCAGTTCCATCGGGACTCCTTCCTGAAGCTTGGCGCCGCCAGACTTGGCGCCAAACTTGGAGCCGGCGTCCCAGTTGGGATATTTACGCACCAGAATACCCCAGTCGCCATTGATTTCCATCACCAGATAATAGGTGCCATCGTCCTTTTTGACGAACCTGACCATCTTGTCACCCGCACCTTCCTGCCACATATACAGGTTCCAGCTTTCGGTTCCCGCCGTCACCGCTTCCGTGGTTTTGGTGATCTTGATCTTAGGCGAACCCGTGGTCACCTGCTTCCATTCTCCGGCCTGGTAAGTAGTGCCCTTGAGCATAGGGAAATTCTTATAATCGGCCGAAGGGTTGGAGCTGAACAGATAATAATCCCGGTAAGGGCTGGAGGGATTGGCCACGGCATCCTGGAACCAGGGATGGTTCTTGCTGCTGTGGTTAAGCACATAGTCAAAATAGATTTGAATTCCCTTGTCGTGCGCAGCCGTCAGGAGTTCCTTGAAATCGGCCTCGGCCTTTTCCCGGGTCTTCTCAGGTCCGGTGGCATACTGCGGATTCAAGGCATAATAGTCTTCGACATCATAGCCATGATAGGAACTGGCCGGATGGACGGGGCTCAGCCACAGGGCCGTCACACCCAGGCCGTCCAGGTAGTCCAGGTGGTTCTGGATGCCCTTGAAATCACCCACGCCGTCCCCGTCGGAATCGGCGAAGGAGTACACCAGGAGCTGATAAGTGGTGGAACTCCGTTTGTTACCGTCGAAGGCGGCGGGCTGGGGAATGAGTTCACCGGTATCAGTCTTCTCGGTAGTCTGCGTCAGAGAAACCCGGGACTCCTTGGTGGCTCCCCCGCTGGTAGCCTTGACCACAATGCTTCCGTTACGGGAGTTCCCGGTGTTGTTGGCCTCTACCTTCACGGTAATGGCGCCACGACCCGTTCCGTTGGATTCCGATATTTTGATCCAGGAATCGGAGACCTGGGCGGACCACGTCGCAGTAGTGGTTACCGCCAGGTACTGGGCCTGGGTGTCATCGGCCTTGAAAGTCAGGCTCTCGGGAGTTACCGACAGCGAGAAACTGGGCGTCGGATCGGGATTCTCCTTTTTTCCGCAGGAGGCCACCAGACCCAGCAGGAGCGCTGCAAAGATAAGTCTCAGGTGTTTCATAAGCATTATAAATTGGCAGACGGGAGTCCGGTCAGGGGCTCCCGTCCGAAAAGAACTAGAATTCGCTTACGGTGATGGTTTCATCATCCTCCTTGTACACGACTTTGTATTTCTTGCCGGTTTCAGGGACGGAGATGTTATCACCATTATTGGTAACTGCGAACGGAGTATCCAGAGCTTCCAGGACACCGCCACGGTTCACATCCCAGTTGTTGCTCTTGCGGATCTTGAAGCCGCCGTTCACAACGGCTGCACCTTCCCAAACGCCGGCAGCTGTCTCGAACATGGCGAAGTCCTGGCCCCAAGTGGTGCCGTTCACTTCACCGATGATGCACCATACCTGCTCGAGAATGATCTTCTCTTCCTCGGGAACGTAGATGAGCTTGAACATCACAGGATCATCACCTACGGAGATATTGCTTCCGCCGGGAACTGCGTCGAAGGCTACGCCATCGGCCTCGAAGGTACCGCCACGGTTCTCATCCCAACCGCCATTGAAGCGGATTTTGAAACCGCCCGTAGCCAGGAAAGGATCACTCATGAAGATACCACTGGGCTTCTGGGAGAGGTACAGGTCGAAGTCCCAGCTGGCTCCTTCGAACTCGCCGATGACGGACCATGCTTCCACGCAATTGTTGATGGTGATGGTTTCCAGGACGGGGTTGTAAACCACCTGCCACTTGCCTTCGGGAACGTTCAGGTTGGGTCCATCCTGAATAGCCTTGATAGACTCACCAGGGTTCTCGAACGTACCACCACGGTTCACTGCCCAGTCGTGGTTGAAGCGGAGTTTGAATTCACCGCCGAATTCCATTGCAGGGCTTACCCAGACACCGGAAGTGAGCTCACGCATAAAGACATCGTTGTTCCAGTCGCCGGCCACGCCAATCAGGCTCCATTTGTCGGAAGGCAGGGCTCCGTCCACGGTAATGGTCTCGTTGGCAGGATCATAGGTAACCACGTATTCACCCTTAGGCAGGTTGATGTTGGCACCGTCGGCCACGGCATCGAAAGGAATGCCGATGGAAGCGAACACACCACCGCGGTTCTCGGCCCAGTCGTGGTTCTTGCGGAGCTTGAACTCACCTTCGATGGTGGTGGCGGGGCTGATCCACTTGCCGTCCGCTTCGAACATATAGATGTCGTTGTTCCAGTCGCCGTTCACACCAATCAAACCCCATACGGTGACGTCCTTAAAGACGGTGATCATAGGCTGGTCGCCGGACAGATCCAGGACAACCTTATAGAAACCGGCATCTACGTTGATGTTATCTCCGCCGGGCACAGCCTCGAAGGCCACGCCGTAATCGGCCATCACACCGCCGTAGTTCTCGTCCCAGCCGCCATCCTTGCGCCACTTGAAGTTGGTGGCGTCGTTGGCGGTGATGTATGCGGTCCATACATTGCCTGTCTCGCTGGCCAGGATGTCATTGTCCCAGTCGCCATTGAGGCCGATGATGTTCCAGCCAGTTACCTGCACAGGCTCCGGTTCCGGTTCGGGCTCGTCCTCATCCTCGGGCTTGCCGTACATAGATGCATCCAGACGGGCGGTAGGCTTGTTCCAGTCATTGAGGTTGAAGTATACACGGTACTGGCCGGCAGCCACGGCGATGTTGTCTCCGCCAGGATTGAGGCCTTCCATGTCACCACCCCAGTTGAAGTCCCATGCACCGTCCAGGCGGAACTTGAACTCGGTGTCGGAGGCAGCGTCGATATCCACATAGAAGATCTGCTTGGAGCTCAGGGCCATCACGATATCGTTGTCCCAGTCGCCATTGAGGCCGATCACACCTACCTTGTCAAAGCCGGCGTCCTTGGTCAGACCCAGGTTGGCCTTGGTGAAGGTGAAGTGATAGTAACGATGGGCCGTGTAGATGGAGATGTTGTCGTTGGAACCGTTCAGCAGCGTGATGGAACCGCTCTCGGGAGCAGCCGTAGGATCGGCCATACCCCAGTTACCGGTAGCATCGGCCCAGTCGGCGGCGCCGGTGATCTTGAACTGGTTGGAGGCGAAGTCGGCACCGAAGTCCGTTACACCCACGAAGGTGTTGCCGTCCTCGGCATAGCAGAACAGGTGGTTAGCCTTTCCGTGATTCCAGCCGTTGGCGGAACCAGGCAGCCAAACCATTTCGTACTCACGCTCGGCCTCGGTAGGGGTAACAAGCACCGTGCGGGGGATGGAATAGAAGGTCTGGTAGTTGGAACCCACGGTGGCACCTACGAAGAAGGATACTGCGGTAGCCGTGCCGGTAGGAAGCCCCAGGCCGCCCTTGTCTTTCTTGGTGGTCACCAGCTGGTTGAATTTTTCATAAGTGATTTTCTGGGAAACACCACTCATATTGGAGTAGAGGACAACAATGGAATTGATGTCATCCGTAGTAGCATATAAGGAATAAGCATACTGGACAGGCTGTCCGAAATCGGCCTTCTCCCATCCGAAAACCACTTCCTCGGACATGTTGTCCGCGGTGATGGTAATCTCCTCGGGGAGCTCGTGCAGGACGGGAGCCACTACCTGGGAGGGATCTACCAGGGTGACTTTCTCCAGTTCGCTCTGGCAGGACCACAGACCCATGGCTGCGGCCGCCATAAGAAGAATATATTTTTTCATTTTCATACTGTGCTGAGATTAATATTCCGCTTAAGACTGCTTGCCATAACCGGGATTCTGCTTAAGTTCAGGATTGGCGCTGAGTTCGGAAGCAGGAATGGCGAAAATGTTCAGATGGCTGTCAAAGCCCTGACCCATCATGGCACCGCCCTTCCAGGGCCAGACATAAGAATCAGAGTTGAACAGGCCGAAACGGATAAGGTCCGTTCTGCGGTGTCCTTCCCACATGAGTTCGCGGGCGCGCTCGGCTACCAGCCACTCTGCGGTGATGGCGGTGGGAGGCATCACACCGGCACGCTCGGACAGGGCACGCACATAAGGCATGGCGGAAGACTCAGCGTTCAGGTGCATGCAAGCCTCGGCGTAAATCAGGTAAACCTCGGCCAGACGGATCATAGGATAGTCAATGTCGCTGTAAGCCTTGATCTTGGCCGTCTCGTTGAACTCCTCGGCAGTTTGGTTGTGAGGGATGTTGTTGAACTTGAAGCAAGACCAGCCCTGCACGAAGACAGCCAGGTTGTCGATGGTTTCCACGCGGCCGTTGATGTAGAACATCTTACCACGCTTGTCCACCACATCATAGGTACCGCTGGTATAATCCGGATTGGTTACGTTGAAGTACTTCTGGACATACTCGTAAGGGATGCGGATACCACCCCAGCCACCGCTGACACCGGTAGGATGGGAGGTGTCGGTCACATCGTCGGCAGCGGCAGATGCGAAGGTAATGAACGAAGTGCCACCCCAGGACTGGGTCTGCTCGGCATTGTAGTCCACGGCCCAAAGCATTTCCTGACGGGCATCGGGATTCTGACCGTTGTCGCCACGGAAGAGGTCGGCATAATTGGAAGCCAGGCCATAACCCAGGGAGAAGATCTTGTCGCAAGTGTTGCGGGCTTCGGTCCACATGGCCGTTCCGGTGTAAACCTCGGCGTTGATGTACAGACGGGCCAGAAGACCCAGGCAGGAGCCCTTATCGGCACGGGGATAGTTGGACTGGGCGGCGGGCATGTCAGAGCCGCTTACCAGCTCGTTGAGCTCGTCCACGATGAAATGGAACACCTCGGGACGGGACTTGGGAACAGGGTTAACAGCACCGAAAGGAGAATCCTCGGTGGTGAAAGGAACCGAACCGAAGGTATCCATGGCCATCCAGTAGAGGTAGGCGCGCAGGAAGCGGGCTTCGGCCCTCATTCCGGCCACACTCTTCTTCACAGCGTCGGAGCAGCCGCGGTTTTCCAGATGTTCATCGGCAGTCTGGCGCAGGAACTCATTGGCATAGGCCACGCCCTGGATGGTGCGCACGTACACGGCATAGGCTGCATCGTTGTCGGCATCAGACCAGGTATTGGTATTGATGGCGGCCACCCAGGCATCGCCGTTCCAGGCGCACTTGGCAGCGTCGGAAGAGACCTCGTTCAGGGACCAGAAGGCGCGGATCAGTTCGGAAGCGCCGCCATCGGAGAGCTGGAGGTCTTTGAGGTCACAGGAAAGGAACTGGAAGTAAATACGGGCCAGTCCGGAAAGATAGGAACCTTCTTCGGCCGTGTAAGCCGTCTCAGAGGTGGTATCGGTGGGATTCAGAGGCAGGGTGTTGAGGTCCTTTACGCAGGAAGCCAGAACAAGCACGGTTGCCAGAATACTAAATATCTTTTTCATCATTGTTCCTCCTAGAAATTAAGGTTTACACGGAGAGAATAGGTGCGCGGACGCGGCCAGATGGAGGAGTCAACACCATTGTTGCCCGGGATTTCGGGATCCAGGCCGGAGTAGCGGGTAATCACGAAAACGTTCTGCACGGACAGGGCAAAACGCAGGGTGGCGTTCTCCCAGTGCTTGAACTTGGGCAGGGTGTAGCCCAGGTTGATGTCGTCCATGCGGAAGAAGGAAGCATCCTCAAGGAACAGATCCGTGGAGTACTGCTCAATGCTGTTGGTACCCATGAATCCGGTTTGCTTGACATAATTGAGGTAGTTGCTCACGAAAACGTTGGCAGCCACGAAGTTGGCCGAAGAGTTGTCACCCTTGACGTTGTTGAACACCCAGTTGCCCACGGAACCGTGACCGTTGAAACCGAAGTCCCAGTTCTTGAAGGAGAACTTGAGGTTTACGCCGTAGAAGAAATCCGGGTTGGGGCTCTTGCCGCTCATATAGCGGTCGGCGGTGGTGATGACGCCATCCTTGTCGCGATCTACGAAAGCGTTCTGGATGGGCTTGCCCTTGGAGTCGTAAACCTGCTGGTAAGGATAGAAGGTGAACGGGGCATAACCCACCATGTGACGGGCAATGGTATTACCGAGACCACCGCTGATACCACTGACGGAGATAGCGTAGTTGGGATCGTCGGTATTGTTCAGCTTGGTGAACATGGTCCTCTGGAAAGTACCGTTCACACCCATGCTCAGGGACATATCCTTGGTCTCGATGGGAATCACGTTGAGGGACAGCTCGACACCTTCATTGCGCATGGAGCCGATGTTGGTGAGGAGGGAGTTACCGAAGTTGGCACCCATCGGGGTGAGCACGGTATTCAGGAGGTCCTTGGTATCACGGCGATACACATCCACGGTACCCACGATGCGGTCGTTTACGAAACCGAAATCGAGACCGGCGTTATAGGTAGTGGTGGTTTCCCACTTGATGTTGGGATCATAGGCACCGGGCGTGAGATAGAAGGTCTGGCCGGCGGAGCCCATGTTATAGGTGTGGTAAACGTCTGTGGACAGGCCGTAGGCAGCGAGGTAAGGGTAGTTGGAACCGATTTCCTGCTGACCGGTCTGACCCCAGGACAGACGGAGTTTGAGGGTAGAAACCGCATTCTGCTCGCGGAGGAAGTGCTCCTGCCGGATGTTCCAGGCGAAAGCGGCCGAAGGGAACAGACCCCAGCGGGTGGCGGGAGAGAATCGCGAAGAACCATCGTTACGGATGGTGACAGTGAGCAGATAGCGGGAATCGTAGGAGTAGTTGACACGGCCGTAGAAGGACACGAGATAGTTCTCGGTGCGCCAGAAAGGATAACGGCTTTCGGCGGTCTCGCCAGGGTTCAGCTTCATCTTATCGGTGACGTTGAAATAGTAAACGTCACGGTCCTTACCATAGAAATGCTGCCAGGAATAACCGGCCATCGCATCCAGGTGGTGTTTGCCGAACTCTTTGTTGAAGTTGACATAGAATTCCAGCAGGGTGTTGCGGCGCAGGTGATACCAGGCGTCATACTGGCCGATGCGGGGATTCTCGGTGTCCTTGTAGGCATTCACGGAGCCCGGGAGGCTGCCCACCTTACCATTGGTGGAGGAGATATCCATACCCAGGTTCAGGTTGAAGCGCAGGGCCTCGAGACCGTGGACCTTGTAATCCAACTGGGCATTGCCGATGAAACGATAGGCATTGGCGTCGTCGCGGTTGCCGTACAGCATATCCAGCGGGTTGGCCGGGGCCAGGATGTCCGGGGTGAAGCCATCGCCACGGCCATTACCATAGTTGAAATAACCATTGGTGGTGGTGTAGTCGATGCTGCCGTCGGAATTGCGGAAGTAAGGATCCAGCGTAGGATTGTAGAAGGTAGCCGTACCCACGGCACCGGCATTGGCCTTGTTCTCCAAAGAAACCACGCCCTTGGCGTTGACGCTCAGGGAGAGGTGCTCTTTCAGGAACTTGGGCGACAGGGACAGATCCACAGTACCTTTCTGGTAACGGGAAGTCTGGAGGGTACCCTCCTGGTTCAGATAACCCAGGGACAGGCGGTAAGGCAGATTCTTAAGGCTGCCGTAAGCGCTCACGTTGTGCTCGTGGGTGAAGGCAGTGCGGAAGATGAGCTTGGTCCAATCGGTGTTGGCCGTACCCAGTCTGGAGGCGAACTCATCACCGTTGGGCGTACCCACGGGATAAGTCTCGGCCACGAAAGAACGGAACTGATCGGCCGTCATGGTGTCCAGACGATTGGCATTGTGGCTCACGCTGAAGCTGCCGGTGTAGGAAATCTTGGGAATCTTGGAAATGGAGCCCTTCTTGGTGGTGATGATGATAACACCATTGGAAGCGCGGGATCCGTAGATAGCGGCCGAGGAGGCGTCCTTGAGAACCGTGAAGCTCTCGATGTCGTTGGGGTTGAGGGAGGCCAGAGGGTTGGTCATACCTTCACCACCGTCCGTAGCCAGGGGAACACCGTCGATAACCACCAGAGGATCGTTGGAGGCATTCAGGGAAGCGGCGCCACGAACGCGGAGGGTGGAACCGGAACCCGGACGACCGTCACCGGGAATCACCTGCAGGCCGGCCACCTTACCCTTGAGCATGTCCTGGGTAGAGACGATGGCGCCGCGGTTGACTTCCTCCGTCTTGATGGCGGTGACGGAACCGGTCATGTCGTTCTTTTTAACCGAACCGTAACCGATGACCACAACCTCATCCAGGAAATGGGTATCCTCTCCGAGGGTAATGGTTGCGGGAACGGATTTGGCCGCAAACGTTTGGGTGGCGTAGCCGATGCAGGAGATTTCAATCACTGCCTCGGGGCCGGAAACGGTGAGGGTAAAGTCGCCGTCAAGGCCGGTGGACGT